>JAQVDK010000035.1 GCA_028697835.1 Eubacteriales bacterium
ACCATTCTAATGATTCTGATATATCTTCAAACGAATCAACACTTGTCGGTCCATCGCTTGGCTTTTCGTCGTCCGGTTTTTCGTCGTCTGGTTTTTCGTCGTCGGGCTTTTCATCGTCTGGTTTTTGGTCGTCCGGTTTTTGGTCACCGCCGCCTGTATATTTAGACGGGTCACTGCTTTGTCCAGGTCTGCCGCCTCCGGTTCTTATTGTAATGCTTCCGGGTTCTATATCAATATCTTGAGTAACACCTTTACCGTTTTCTACCTTTACTACCGCAACTTTATTAAAGGTTAGCGGGTATGTACCTGCACTTGCATTAGAGTTAGGTCTGAATTTTATTGTTGCTATGGTTGCAGTCTCTCCAATGGGAACATTTTCAACAGCTTCCATTTCGTCTATGTTATCACTGTTGCCACCTTGCACTACAACTTCACCTTTATTTTGGTGTACCCTAAAATCAAGTGAAAGCTTATTTTTAAGCCAATCATCTAATTCAACGTCATCATTCGACACTTCAAATACATCTTTATCGTATTTCAAGGTGAATCCTATGTTCGCAACTTCGATTACATCACTAAGTTCAATTTTAACGCTTACTTGTGCTGCAGCGCCTCGGATAATAGTTTCCTTTGAGGCTTTTAAGGTTTTAGTGGATGCAGCATAAATAGACATGGAAGAAACCAACATAGCAAACAATAATATAGTACTAAAGATTGCTTTAAGTTTTAATGTAACCTTGTTCATTTTTTCTCCCCTTTGTAACAACTATTGCCTTTTTTATTTGAGAATTAATACCTAAAAAGTGGGCAAAATGGATATTGCCCACTTTTTATTGTATCGTATTATACTGCTTAAACTCCTGCTACTGATTTCCTTAAATCTTCTATTGCTTTAAGAAGAACATTGGTTGTATCAGTTGCAAGAAGCTGGCCGTCTTTGTCCATGTCAGCTCTTATTGCTTGTGCAACAGTTAGGGGTATGTCGCCTAACAAGTAATTCTTAATCATGATAACGTCATTAACATCTACTGTGCCTGATGTTGAACCATTAACGTTACCCAATACGCTGTCACCGTCAGCTATTGCAACAAGTTCGGCGTCTGCTTCTGTGATAGCGGCTTGAATTTCAGCAACAGTTAGAACTTCTTTGTCAAGTCTTTTTTGTGTTACTTCAACAGCAAGCTTGTAGGAATTGATATTAGCTGCATCTGCTACTTCTACATCAAGAACATTCAAGTCGTTAATATCAAAAGCTAATGCATTTACATTTTTAAATGCTTCCAATTTATCTTCTACTGCTTGAAGTTCGGAATATGCTGCAGTGATTCTGTTTGTAAGCGCTACGATAGCATCTTCAGAAATATCAGCATTTAATTCAGCTACTGCGGCTTCTGCGGCAGTTTTCAAACCTTCTGCGTCAGCAATATCGCCTGCTGTCAAGCTTTCTAATGCTTTTGCTTGCAAAGCTGCCACTGCATCTTCAAATGCTTTAACTGCATCTTCTGCGGCAGGTAGCTTCGGATCTTCAGCAGCTTCAACAGTAATAGTTCCGTTAGATACATTTTCTATAGGTGTAGCGTCGAATACTCCGCCGTCACCATAACGAGGATTTATGATAGCTATTGTATATGCGCCTGGTTCTGTATCAGTCTTATCTCTTAGGTTAATTGTTGCAACAACATCGCCATCTTCCAATGTTGCATCACCGTTAAGCACTGCTATAACAGCAATTTGACCTTCGCCGTCATCGTCAACTTCTGAATAGGTAGCGTCGAATTTGCTGGATAGATCAAGCTCTATTGAATCATAAGCTTCAGCATTATATTCAACAATATACTGTATTCCTTTTGCTGTTTCAGGAATATCGTTAACTGTTATGTCAACCGAAGTGCTTGCACCTTGCTTAACAGTTGCTGGGCCTACTGCTATTGCAGAACCTTCAACAGCTGTGTAAACTGCATTTACAGTAATATTTTCAGTAATATTTGTAAGGACAGCTTCTTCCCATACACCAGTAAAGCCAGCTTTTGCAGGTACTGCCGGAATTTGTGCAGGATCTACGCTTCCGCCTTCATCTACAGTAATTTCTTTAACTACCTCACCATCTGCCATAAAGGTAACTGTGTATTGTACTACCTCTTTTTCCCATACAGCATAAAGTGTAACATTTTCGGCACCCATTGTAAAGGTGTCTCCGCCAACATACTCTGCAGTTGTAGCACCTTCTGTACTGCTCCAACCAAGAAAGTTATATCCTTCACGGCTGGGAACTTGAGTTGTAACTGTTACCTCTGCGTCTTCTTCGTATTCGTTGTCGTCAACGATTAGAGCTTCGTCGCCATCTACATTGTATGTAACTTTATATGTATCCGGCTCGGGCTCTTCGCCGCCATTACCAACAATAATTTTACCATTTGTTATGTTGGTAATTTGATATGCGTTTGATTGAGTATCTTTTATTGTAGCAGACAAAAGATTAATATTAATTGTTTTATCTGAAACATCAGCTTTTAACTGAACACGAACATTGATTAGTTTGCCTCCATTATCTGTCAAGCTTGCATTAGTAAATGCTACATTCTCTGCTCCAGAGTCATAGATACTAATCTCAAACTTACCATTTGTTGCTAATTCATCTTTTTTAACAACCCAATCGCCAATAGGAGTTGCTACCAATCCAGGAGGCACTTGTTCAAGAGTATACGGATCTTTGTAACCGTCTATATCATATCTTTTAGCAGGAGAACCAATTACTATTTCGTTAATATCTCCGTAATTCTCTGGGATTTGAAAAACAAATAACAATGTTGACCAGTGTTCTGAACTGTCAGGAAAACTGTTCAGATAAAAAGGAACATCAACTACAGTAAAAGCAGTTGTATTAGCTTGCGCTACTTCGCCAATTGTTATTACTGGTTCAGCCGCATTAACTATTGTCATGCCACTTAACAAAGTAGCAAGCATAACTAATGCTACAAACATAGATAAAATCTTTTTATTCATGGCATCATATCTCCCCTTTTTTTATTACTTACCTTCTATGATAAAGTTAGAAATATTATTGAGATATTTATTAATAATATCTCCAGCATCAAGCGTATTTACATTACCATCGTCATCAACATCTGCTGCTAACAATTGTCTATCCGTAGCGCTAATATTGCCTAAATATATGTTGATAATATCACCAGCGTCAAGTGTGTTTATAACGCCGTCGCCATCAACATCACCATATACTAATTCCTCACTTGCACCGTCAACAACAGTAACATCTTCTGCGGTTACCGCTGTTCTTACAATACCAACAAATTTATTTCTTGCAGCATTATAGAACAGTGTTACATTGCCAACTTTAATGCTTTGTGCTCCAGGATCTACAATATTGCCTGCATTATCAACAGTTACTGTTCCGCCACCGGCTATTCCATATGCACCATTTAATTTAATGGTTATTTTGTCTTCAGGAATTTGAGGTGTTGTTCCGCCAGTTGGAATATCTTCACTGTCAGCGCCAGGAGTATTGATTGCGCTTCCGCCTATTTTAACGAACAAAGTTCCGCTCTCTGCAAACTTTTCTTTTTCAACTTTAAAGCTAAATTTTCTGTCCTCTGGATTAGCAGGCTTTGCAACTTGGTCTATGTAAGCAATAATAGTGTTTGCATTCTCAGATGTTATTGCATCTTCCGACACCGTAGCAAGAATTGTAATTTGATCGCCTATTCCAGGTGCATCATAAACTGAATAAGTTACTTCTACATCTAACAAATCGCCATCATCCGTAAAGGATATTGTGTTAATCTCAATAGGATTTTGTTCCGATACGTCTGCAGATGCCATCATGGGCATTGCACAAATTAACATTGCAAGGCTCAAAGCCAAAGCTAATATCTTTGACCTTTTGATAACTCTCATTTCTCTTTCCCCTTTCATTTTTTTATTGGTTTGATAATTTTTTTGGATTTTAAGCTTGTGCCAACAGCGGCACAACACCATCCTCCCTCCTTTGCGATATAGCTTTTGTTACAAAAAGCCATCAACCCTAAACACACATGAAGCACCGCAATAAATTTCTGTAATCTTCCGCTTCATGTAGGCTCATGGTTGACATTTTCAAGGTGCGCTTTTTGCCGGCAAAAACACCGTTTGGTTAAATAGATATATATGTATATCGTTACTCTTACATTATACATTGTTTTTAATGTTTTTTCAAGCATTATTTTTAAAAAAAATAAATTGTACCAATCTTACAATTATTGTCCCTCTGTTTTGTGTACTTTTGCCCCATTTATGAAAGTGTATAAAACCTTGCTGTCAAAATCCAGGGGATTTTTGTTAAAAATAACTATATCTGCATCGTATCCTTTGGATAATTTACCCACGGTATTGCCAATCCCCGCTATCCGGGCCGCATTGAAGGTTATGGAGCAAAGGGCGGCCTTTGGTGACATGCCGTTTTTCACCGCCATTTGGGCGCATAAAAGCAGATAGTTTATGGGGGTTTCCGGATGGTCGGTTACAAGGGCTGTTTTTATGCCCGCCTTTTCCATTGCCGCCGCTGTTTCAAGGCTTAAATTTTTAAGCTCCGGCTTGCTTCTGTCCGTAAGATATGGGCCGACCATAACCTCTATATTTTCCTTTGCAAGCTCGTGGGCAATAAGGTGACCTTCGCTGCAGTGGATAATTTTTAAGTCTATGCCAAACTCCTTTGCAATCCTTGTTGCAGTGAATATATCATCGCTTCTGTGGGCATGGGCATGGATGGGGATTTCCCTGTTTAAAACCATAAGCAGGGCCTCGTTTTTCAAGTCCTCGCAAAAATCCTCGGCCTGCTCCTGCTTTTTTTTGCCATATATTTTCGCCTCCAAAAGCGCACTGCGAAGCATTGCGGCAGCTGCCATTCTTGTGGTGGGGGCCTCATCCTTTGCCTTGTACACCGTTTTGGGATTTTCGCCAAAAGAACACTTAATGGCGCAAGGCGCCTTTACAATCATATTGTCAATGCGAATACCATAAGTTTTTATCGCCGCCATCTGCCCGCCGATAACATTGGCGCTGCCGGGGCCCGTAACAACGGTTGTTATTCCCGCGGCCACCGCCTCTTTAAAGTATCCGTCCATTGGGTTTATCCCGTCAATCGCCCTTATATGCGGGGTGCAGGGGGAGCTTTCCTCGTTGGCGTCATCGCCCTGGGCGCCCAGGCTGTCGCCAAAAATCCCCAAATGGCAGTGGGCGTCTATAAGACCGGGGATAGCTACCGCCCCGTTTGCGTCCATAACCTCTTCTCCTTGGAGGTTGGGGACTTGTTGCATAGGACCTATGTCAAAAATCTTTCCGTTTTTTATATGTATATACCCGTTTTTATAGCGAATGTCGCCATCCATTGTAATAATGTCTGCGTTTATAATAAGCATAAAATCGCCTTCTTTTTACTTCATTTCGTATATAATCTCCAGGGCTTTATCCATTTGCCTGTCGATGGTGGTTTCCACTTTAAAAGCTTCTTCCATAATGGCTATCTGGGTGGTCAAATCCGCCACTCCGTAAGGGTGCAGGCCTTTGATTTCTTGAAATCGCCATACCGCCGCCTCTGTTTGCGCGTCATATTCTTCGTCCACATTTTCAAGGTAAAAGCCCATTTGCGAAAGCCTTTGCTCTATTGCCAAAACGTCCTTGCCAACATCGCCTGCTTGCAGCTTCCTTGCGCCTTGAACTTCTTCAAAGCCGCTCATGTCAAGGGGGGCTTTTTTGTTGGTGATATAGTGGTCCGGCTCTATGCCTTTTTCGTGTATGTAATCCCCGCTTGGCAGCAGGTATCTGGCAATTGTAAGCCACATTCCGCCGCCGTTTTTCATGCGGATATTCTGCTGGACGGTGCCTTTGCCAAAGGTGGTTACGCCTACAAGCTGACCTTTTTCATGGTCACGAATGGCGCCTGCAACTATTTCGGAAGCAGAGGCGCTATACTCGTTTACAAGGACAACAACCTTAAACTTCATATCCGTGGGCAGGGAGGTGTGGGCTCTGCTTTGTTCAGGATTTTTCATGTCCTCGGTTACCACCAGGCTGCCGTCGGGGAGGAAATAGCTTGCAACCATAATCGCCTCGGAAAGCAGCCCTCCCAAATTGTCACGAAGGTCAAGGATTATTTTGTCAACGCCTTGGGTGCCAAGGTCTAAAAGCGCTTCCCTTAAATAAGTACTGGTGTTTGCGTTAAATGACGCAATTTTAACATATCCTGCATTATTTTGCTCAAGCTTTTGGTAAGTTACGGGGTTTATTTTTATGGTATCACGAATAATGGAAACGGTAAAAAAAGCCTCGCCCCTTTGTATCCCCAAGGTTACCGGCGTGCCTTTTTCCCCTCTTATGAGTGAAATTGTTCTGTCCAGAATAAAGCCCCTTATATCCACCCCGTCAACGCTGACTATAATATCCCCCGCCTTAAGCCCTGCAAGGGCTGCGGGAGTGCCTTCTATGGGCGAGCCTATGATGGTTGAGCCGCCGGATTCCAGAACGTTTATGCCTATGCCGTCAAATTGACCCATTACATCGGAGTTTACATCTTCGTATTCATCACCGGATATGTATTTGGAATTTTCGTCCAACACAGAATAAGCTCCCTTGGCAAAATCGTCAAAAAGCTGCGGGTTTTCCTTTAAAACCTTTTCGATTGCCGCACGGTAAAGCTCTTCCTTGCTTGTGTCAAAGCGATACAGCCTGTTTGTTGCGCTTATCAGCGTTTCAAAAAACGCATGCATCTGCTCCCCGTCTTCTATGTCTATCTGCGGGACAAACTGCGCATGGGCAACAGTGGCAACCATTGCAATGCAAAGGACAAACGTTAAAATTCTTTTAAACATAATTCATCACTCCGATATCAATTCAATATATACTGCTTTTATGGATTTGTTCTCAAGCCTCCCTAAGACATATACCTTAGAGTCAAGGTGGTTTAAAATAACATCTTCTTCGCTCAAAGCCCTTACACCGGATATAATTTGGACATTATCGCCCAAAATCACGTCTATATACTTATCCGATGAAATGGACTTCCAAATACCTATTCCATAGCTTTGCGCCTGCGTGATAATCAGCCTTTGCCCGTCCATAAGGTAAAGCTTTCCTGCATACAGACTGTTTACCTGCACCCCTTTGTCACGCCACACCACAAAGGCTTTATTGTCACGGTTTACTATAGCAAAGCAGCCGTGAAGCTCGTGAAGTTCGTCCACAATTTCGCCGTCTATAAGATATAGGGTGTCTTTTGGGAAGGTTACCCCATGGTCTTTTGAAAGGTCTTTTATTTCAAAGGCAGTGCTTTTTATGCCAAAACGCACAAGACCTTTTATCACAGAGGACAGGTCATCCCCCTTTGGGTTTAAAAGCCCGTCCCGGGGGCAAATGGCGCCTGCATGAAGGGCGCCTGCCATTGCCGCTTTGTATTTGTCGTCAATATAAAACCAATCCTTATAGCGCAGCAAAATCCGCCAATCAACAGCGGTTTCTATAAGAAGCTTCGACACAACCCTGCCTGTTACCTCCTCAACGGTTGCGGCATATGAAACTGTGTAAATCAGAAAGGCTGCAAACAAAGCCGGTAAAAACTTTTTAACCATGAAAACCTCCAAGATTGCGTCACATTTTTTCAACAGCCTCAACAGCCAAAATGCCAAGGACATTGGCAAGGGTGACTCTTACACTGTCGATAAGCTTAAGCCTTGCGCTGCGAAGGTCCGTATCGTCCACGTTCACACGGCAGGCGTTGTAGAATGAGTGAAACTCATTTGCAAGCTCCATTGCATAGCGAGTCATTCGAGCAGGCTCCAGCGTTTGCGCCGCCGCCGCAATTTCATCGGGAAATTCCGCAATTTTGCGAATCAGGTTTAATTCTGCTTCCTCTTTCAGAAGCTTAAGGTTTATATGGGCACAGCTTTCAACCCCCACCCCGTCCTCTTGCAGCAGGCGGATAATGCTGCAAATCCTTGCATGGGCATATTGCACATAGAAAACAGGGTTGTTGTTTGACTGCTCCACCGCCAAATCAAGGTCGAAGTCAAAGTGGCTTCCTGCATTCCTCATGTTAAAGAAAAACCTTGCGGCATCAACGCCGATTTCGTCCAAAAGGTCGTCTAAAGTTATGGATTTTCCGCTCCTTTTGGACATCCTCGCAACTTCCCCGCCACGCATTAGGCGTACAAGCTGCATAAGAACCACCTCAAGCTTGTCCGAGTCTATCCCAACAGCCTCCATTGCAGCCTTCATCCTTGCCACATGGCCATGGTGGTCCGCACCCCAAATATCTATAACCTTGTCAAAGCCTCGAACTGCAAATTTGTTGCGATGATACGCAATATCCGCAGCAAAATAAGTGGGGACACCGTTTGCCCTCACCAAAACCTCGTCTTTTTCGCCGTCCTCCGAAGCTTTAAACCAAAGGGCGCCATCTTTTTCATAAGCATGTCCCTTGCTTTTAAGTATGTCCAAAACCTCGTCAACCTCGCCGTTTTTATACAGGTCGCTTTCCCTAAACCACACATCGTAGTTTATGCGATAGTAGGAAAGGGTCTTTTTCATCCCCTCCACGTTCTTTTCAAGGGCATATTCCACCAAAGCCTTTTTCCTATCCTCGGAGGGAGCATTTACATACTTGTCCCCTTCTATCTCCATAAACTCCCTGGCACGTTGGGTAATGTCCTCGCCTTGGTACCAGTCCTCGCTAAAAGCAACGTCAACGCCGCACTGTTGGAGATAGCGTGCCTCCAGCGAGCAAGCAAACTTTTCAATTTGGTTGCCTGCATCGTTAAGGTAGAATTCCCTTGTAACGTCATACCCTGCAAAGTCCAAAACATTTGCCATGGAATCACCCAAGGCGCCTCCCCTTGCGTTGCCCATATGCATGGGTCCTGTGGGGTTGGCGCTGACAAATTCAATCATAACCTTTTCGCCGCCGCCAATATTAGACCCGCCATAGCGGCTGCCAAGTCTTTCAACAAGAGGAAGCACCTCGTATAGCCAATTGTCGTTTAGGTAAAAATTAATAAACCCCGGGCCGGCAACGTCAACCCTGTCAATATAGGTCTTCTCAATGTCCATGCAAGATACAAGCTTGTCCGCAATAGCCCTTGGCGGCATTTTGGCGCTTTTTGCAATCATCATTGCCGCATTGGTGGAAAAATCCCCGTTCGCCCTCTCACGGGGGGTCTCCACGGTAAACTCAACCGCTTCAAACCCGCAAGAAAAAATCGCATCTTTAACAACCTTTGAAATTTGCTCTCTTACCTCTTGTTTTATATTCGTCATATTTAATCTTAACACTCCCTTATCTGTAAGTGGAAATCGTTGCAGCCCGAGCTGTTGTTATCCACTTCTATTGTATATTCGGCCAAGACATGACCGCCGCTGTCATCAAGGTTAATATCCACCTTGCTTGAGCGCACCCCTATCAAAAAGGAGCCAAAATCGGTTTCATAGCAGCAAAGGTGACGCTGTCCCTTTTCAAAAATAAGCTGGCTGTTGTTTTGCCCGTAGCGCAGCAGTGTTACCTTGTCTTTTTCTATTTTAAGGGTTGTGGTTGTACCTTCCAAACCCGTAACCTCGGTTTCCTTGTATGTAACATAATATTTGCCGCCTTTTTTGTAAAACTTGCCTTTAGTTACAAGCTCTATTTCTTCCCTTTCGTCGCCGTCCGACTGGCCGCCTTTTAATGAAATTAAAACTTCCTTATTCATTTATATCCCCCATCTTTAGTATTTGTCGATATCAATTCTTTTAACCTGGTGTAAAATCTCGCTTTCCAAAAAAAGACTGCCAAGATATGAAAAGCTTTCAACATCGTCGCTCACATAATACTCGTGGGTGGGTTTTCCTCCGCCGAAATTTAGCATATCCTTTTGCATCAGCATTTTTTTAAATTCGAGGGCCACAGGCCCGCCAGAGTCAACAAGAACTGTGTCATCCCCCATTATATCAGATATAATATCCTTTAGCAAAGGATAATGTGTGCAGCCAAGGATAATAGTGTCAACACCTTCGTTTTTCAAGGGCAAAAGGTAGTCCTTTGCCACAAGGTGGGCAGCTTCGCTTTTTGCATACCCGTTTTCCACCAAAGGCACAAACAGGGGACACGCTTTTGGAAAGACTTTGATATCAGGGTCGGCTTTTTTAATTTCCCTTTCATAGGAGCCGCTGTTTATAGTGCCGCTTGTTCCTATTACTGCAACCTTTTTGTTTTTTGTTGCCAAAGCCGCCGCCCTTGCAGTTGCCTTAACAACACCGATTATGGGAACGTCCGTTTGCCCCTTTACATGCTCCAAAGCCACAGAGCTGGCGGTGCCGCAGGCTATTATAATCCCTTTCACATCTTTGGTAAGCAAAAAATTTACGTCCTGGGCGGAATATTTTATAATTGTCTCGCGGCTTCTTGTGCCGTAGGGAACCCTTCCCGTATCGCCAAAATACACTATACTCTCGCCGGGCAAAATGTCAAAGACGGATTTCACCACCGTAAGCCCCCCAAGGCCGCTGTCAAAAATGCCGATAGGACGCAGGTCCATTTAAAAACAGCTCCTCTCTAATTTCGCTCAATGGCATAGGCTATAATCTTGTCAAGAAGCTTATCCGTCGGAATGCCGGTTTTTTCCCACATTACGGGAAACAGACTGATGTCCGTAAAACCGGGAATGGTATTTATCTCATTAAGCACAATCCTGCCCGCCTCTTCCACAAAAAAGTCAACTCGGGAAAAGCCCTCGCATTCAAGCAGCATATACGCCTTTTTTGCAATCTCTCTAACCCTTTCGGCTTTTTCCTCGCTTATGTCTGCGGGAACAACCGTATAGGAAAGGCCCGGGGTATATTTTGCCTCAAAGTCATAAAAATCATTCTTTGTAAAAATCTCGCCTACCACCGATGCCAAAGCCTCGTTGTTTCCTATCACCGCACACTCTATTTCGCGCCCGACTATTGCCTCCTCCACAAGGGCTTTTTTATCGTGCAAAAGAGCCTGCCTAAGCGCCGGGATAAGCTCGTCTTTAGTATTAACCTTGCTGGCGCCAAAGGACGAGCCCGCTGACGATGGCTTTACAAAAACAGGGTATGTAAATTTCCCTTCTATCTTTTCAGCCACAGCCGAAGGGTTTTCAAGGTCCAAAGCTCTTACCACTTCCCATTTTGCCACAGGCACGCCGCCTGCCTCCAAAATATACTTTGCCATTGCCTTATCCATGCACATGGCAGACGAAAGCACTCCGGGGCCTGTATAGGGGATTTTTGCCAATTGCAAAAGACCTTGTATGGTACCATCCTCGCCGTTTTTGCCATGGAGAATCGGCACCACAACATCAACAGGAAGTTTTTCTGTTTTATCGTCTTTTATAATCCAAAAGCACCTGTCCGTTGCATCGGGTGAAAGGACGGCCTTGCAAACATCTCCCTTTTCCCAAGCTCCACTTTCAATTTCCTCCACACTACCGTTAAAATAGAGCCACTTGCCTTGTTTGGTAATGCCTATGGTATATACATCATATTTTTCCCTGTTTAAATTATTTATAACATTTCTTGCAGAAACCCTTGAAACATCATGCTCCGATGAGCTGCCGCCAAAAATGACAGCCACTTTCAGCTTCGGCATATAACGCACTCCTTAAACTTTTAAATCTATTCTAAATATTATACCATAATAAATTATATGAAACAATTTTTGAAATATAATTGTAATCTTATTTACATTTTATCTAAAAAAGGTTATTATAATAGGCAAATGCACTTTTTAAAAGAAAGGATTTATTATGAAAACTGTTATTGCTGCTTTAAACGCAAGGTTTTTCCACTCCAGCCTTGCTATAAGGTATCTTCAAAAATACTGCTGTGCCTTTCAGGTAGAAATAGCAGAGTACACAATAAACGACAATATCTACAGCATATACTCCGACCTTGTCAAAAAGGACGCCGATGTATATGGTTTTTCCTGTTATATATGGAACATAAGGGAAACAAAGCAGGTGGCACAAATGGTAAAGGCCGCCCTTCCGGAGTGCAAAATAATTTTTGGCGGACCGGAAAGCCAAGACTTTGAATTTGTTGACCACTTTATCGTAGGGGAAGGCGAGCAAGCTTTTTTGGATACCTTAACCGCACTTAGCAAAGAAAGTCCCCTGCCTAAAAAAATTGCCGCAAGCACCCTTTTAGACCTAAGTGACATACCCCTTCCCTACAGCAGGGAGGATTTGCAGCTTTTAAAGGACAAGCTTGTTTATTTTGAAACCTCAAGGGGCTGTCCTTTTTCATGCAGCTATTGCCTATCGTCCGTGGCAAAAGGCGTAAGGTACTTTCCCATGGATTATGTAAAAAAAGGCTTTCAGCTGTTTTTCGACATGGAAGTGCCTTTGGTAAAGCTTGTGGACCGCACATTTAACTGCGAGCCCAAGCGGGCGGCACAGATTATGAGGTTTGTTGCAGACAATAGCAAACGCACAACCGTACATCTTGAAATGGCGCCCCATCTGATTACGGATGAGATGCTTTGCATCTTAGCCGAAAAGCCCCACCTTTTCCAACTGGAAATGGGCATCCAGTCCACAAATCCAAAAACCCTAAAGGCTGTAAACCGCCTCTTTGACCTTGAAAAGACCGCCGAAAGAATCAAAGCGGCAAGCAAAACAGGCGTCCACATACATTTGGACCTTATTGCAGGGCTGCCTTACGAGGATATTGAAAGCTTTGAAAAATCCTTTGAATATGTTTACAGCCTGCGTCCGCAAATGCTGCAGCTTGGGTTTTTAAAGGTTCTTCCCCACACGCAAATCAGCCGCACAGATGGCATTTTGCATATGAGCCATGCACCTTATGAGGTTATTAAAACCCCATGGCTTTCGCCCCATGACCTGTTTTTGCTAAAGGACATTGAAAATGCCGTAGACCGTTTTTACAACAGCGGCGCATTTAAAAGAAGCATAGAGCATTTAACCGCCGGCTCCCCCTTCAAAGCCTTTGAAAAACTGGGAAAAATCTTAGCTCATGCGGAAAAGGACGGAAAGGTGGCAAGGCGTAACTTATACGAGCTGCTATACAAAGCAGGCGGCGAGGAAATATTGGAAAAAATAGCTTTGGACTATATTGAGCACAACAAGGACAAGCCGCTGCCGGAGTTTATAAAGCGGGACGAGCCGGCGGATTTTAAGTCCCGGTGCCTGCAGTTTGCTAAAAAACATAATGTTTCACTTAAAGATGTGCGCTTTGAGCCGATTTTCGGAAAGATATTTTATATAAACTACAAAGACGGTACTGTCAAAGACGTAACGGACAGCTTTTAAATTGCGACAAATTAACTTTTTATTCACCATATTTCCCGGGAAATCAATAAAATTATACACGTTTTTTTTGAAAGTTAGGGGGTACTTATGAAAAATAACATAGACCAGTTGTTGGAGCTGCTTTTAAAAGCCGGGCAAATACTTTTGGAAAGCGGAGCGGAAACATATCGGGCGGAAACCACCGTTGCCCATATGTATAGCAGCTTAGGAAATGGCAAAATCGACGTTTTTGCCCTTGCAACAACAATTACCGTAAGCATATACCAAGACGGAAGGCACTATTCCTTTACAAAGCGAATACGAAAGCGTGACATAGACCTTAATAAAATCGAACAGGTCAACGCTGTATCAAGGCAAATAAGCCGCTTGGAGCTTGACGTTTCCACGGCTATGGATATGCTAAATAAAATTGACAGCAAAACATCTCAAAAAAAACCGTCGGTTATATATGCTTCGGGCGTTGCCGCGGGAATGTTTGCTGTTTTGATGGGCGGCGGAATTTTAGATTTTTTCATGGCAGGGCTGTGCTGCTCCATCGCACTTTTTACAAGCACCTTTATCAAAGAAACCATGGTCCATTCATTTATTGTAAGGTTTTCGGGAGGGTTCTTGCCCGCCTTTTTATCCACAATAGTGCATCATTTTACGCTGGCAGGCAATGTTGAGGTTATAGCCTTGGGCGCAATGCTTCCCCTTTTTCCGGGTATTGCCATGGTAAATGCAATTCGCGACACAATAAACGGTGACCTTGTATCCGGAGTTGCAAGGGTTGCCGAGGCTCTAATCAGCGCACTAAGCCTTGCCCTTGGTGCACTAATTGGATTTTCTGTGGGGGTGTTTCTGTGAATTATATATATATGCTTGTTGCAGGGTGCATTTCGTTTTGTGTGGGGATAATGCTTAAAACAAGGGTTAAAATTGCCCTTTGCGGCTCTTTTGTGGGCGGACTTTGCTATTTTACCTTTATATCCGTTCCTTATGAAAAGCCCGCCTACTTCATTTCCGCATTGCTTTTGGCGGTTTTGTCCGAAATTATGGCAAAGCTGGTTAAAGCACCCTCCACTTTGTTTCTTATCATGGGTGTATATGTTCTGGTTCCCGGCGCACAGATTTATCAAACTTTTTTAAATATAATAAACGGAAGCTATAACATCGCCCTAAATATTGGTGCTACAACATTTGTGAATTTATCTTTAATAGCGGCCGCAATTGCTTTGGTTTCGGCTGCTTTCGGAAAAACCCAAAACATCTAAACCTTTTTTTATTTTGTCCAAACAAGCTATTAAAATGTATATATTAAATTCACCTGCGAATAATAAGCTATGGAGGTGAATTATCAGTGAGTCCGAAAGAACTTTTATATCTTGAAGATGCATTAAGCCATGAGGTGTTTTTAACAAAGCAATTTGAAGACGCAGCGCAAAACCTGCAAGACCCCGAGCTTAAAAACTGTGTCCAGCAAATGGTAACAAAGCGCAAGCAAATTCTAAGCAGCTTGTATCAAACCGTGTAAGGAGGCTAAACAAATGGACGATAAGACAATAATGGAAAATCTGCTTATGACAACAAAAGGCGTTTGTGATTTGTATATGCACGGAACAATAGAATCCAACACTGTAAATATACGAAATACCTTTAACAGCGCCTTAAACGACACCTTGTGCATGCAAGACGACATATACCAAAAAATGTCTTCAAAAGGATGGTATCCTACCGAACAGGCGGAACAGCAAAAAATTCAAACCGTTAAGCAAAAATTTGCATCAAGCGTAAACCAATAAGATGCAAAAGGTTTCCATAGGAAACTTAAAGCCCCCTGCTTTTATAAGCCTTGGGGGCTTTTAAGTTAAATTTTTTATATTTGCGGCAAATCGGTTTTGTTCTGTTTGCTAAAAATTAAAGGGCGTCGGTCAAATTAGGATAGATAAAGCAGCAGTATTTTACCTAAAATCAAACGAAAACACCCGTGTTTTGCCAAATCCGCCCCAGTTGGATATGGGTACAAGTCTTATGCAATCAACTTCTTTGTTTACTTCAATATGATAGCTTCTTTTTCGGTTTTCCGAAGCCTCTAAAGCATGTTCAACCTTACCGCCTTTTAAAAGCTCCAATCTAAACTCCTTACAAAGGGTTTTTGGCATGTGCATCTGCGGGCTGTCCAAAAGCACATTTGCCCTTGTGTTGTGAGTTTGCTCACACCTGTCACCCGGCAAGGTGTTTCTTTCAAGGTCGCTGTCAAATACAATATGGACTGCCTCTATTTTTTTCTCCCCTTCAAACAAATACTCCAAAACCGCTTCGTTATCTACGACTATTCCGCACTCTTTAGTGTTGTAAAGGCTGTGGGGCCTGTCCTGTCCATCTTTAAGAGCATCCCCTCCGACAATATCCGTTTTCTTGCATAGCGCAGAAACCTTCCTTGTTTTGTTGGGCAGGAAACAGTCGCTGTCCAAAAGCGCATCCTGCAAATCCTCTATCTTTTCCAGATAAACCTCATGGGGCGTTAGGCTGTTTTTCCTTGCCACATCGGCCGCCGCACCTGCCGCCTGCCCTAAAAGGGCACAGGTCGCCATAACCCTTATACTGCTCATTGCCATATGAGTCATACTGATATTCCTGCCTGCAAAAAACAGGTTTTCCACATTTTTGGAATACAGGCATCTGTAAGGAATACCATAAGCGGAAGGTGTTTTTATATCTGTGTTGGGCACTCCCCTGTGATAAAAACCGGCGGGAAAATGGTCGTCCAAAGGCCAGCCGCCATAGGCTACGGTGTCCTCAAAGGTCACATTGTCCGAAATATCCCTTTGGGTAATCATATATTCGCCAATGTATCTTCGCGACTCTCTTTTCCCCGGCAAAAAGCCTAAAAATTCAAGCTCCCAATTATCAGCATCATAATCTCCGGAGTTTTTAATATAGTCCCACGTTCCTGTTGCAAGGGAAATAAGCTCTTTTGTTATTTCTTCCGTATCGTGTATGGTATCCCTGTCGCCGCCAAGCTCAAGATACCAAAAATTCTCGCTGGAGTTGTAAATATCAGGGTTCCTATGCTCAAAATGCGACCTTTTTAGCCTTGCGCTAAAGGAAGGCGGGATGAATTTTATAGTCCTTTGGGTTTGTCGCCCTTGAATAAGGCAGCTCATTCCCATGGTCATTGTGTCTGCCTTTTGCACATGGGTGTCCTCGCCGTACTTGTCGGCGCTTTCCCTGCCCAAGGTAAAATTCGCCCCGGTAAGCGGCGCCAAAATACTGTCCCCCGAGCAGTCCGCATAGTATCTTGCGCGCACATCAATAAAAGTTTGTGTGGTCATTTGATACCCTGTAATCTTTGTAATTTTAATGTCCCTTCCATACTTGTAACTGCCTTTTTCCACCTGGGCATCCATGCAGGTGCAATTTAAAAGAAGGGTAATGTTTGGCTCTCGCAAAACAAAGTCATACAGCACCGTATCCCATATGTAGTAGTTTTTGGTGGGGTTACGATACAAATTCTCCAGCATTATCTCTTCAAGTATTCCCGTTTCCCTGTCGTTTTCATGTACAGAGCCGCAAATCCACATACGTATTTCCGACGAAGCATTGCCGCCCAAAACAGGCCGCTCATGCATTAAAACCACCTTGCTTCCACCCCTTGCGGCAGCAATTGCCGCACAAATTCCGGCCATGCCGCCCCCTACAACACAAAAATCCGCTTCTATGGTCCTTCGCATTAACATAACAAAGCTCCTCCTTAGTTTTTAGGAAGTTTTATATATAATAAATTTATCATATTTTTCTTGTGATTTCTTGGTCTTTATTGCAATAAAACATTAAAAAAATGCACAAAAGATATTTGTACCCACATTGCAACAAGCAAATTTGCAGAAAAAAACTCCAAACAAACTTCTTAGTGTAAAATTAATGTAGGACTTTTTAAAAAAAAATAACAAAAGGTAGCCGAAAAGTGATTTAATA
>JAQVDK010000036.1 GCA_028697835.1 Eubacteriales bacterium
AGCATATTATTGTAGCCCCCTCTTTTCTTTCTTGTTGCTTAATACCTATATCTGGATTAGCAACATTAATATCAATTGGCTTCGTCATATCTATATATATCTGTTTTGAAGCAACCAAGAATTTGAATACAAATAATCCTGTACCTGATTCATAATTAAATTCTTTATCAAAATCTGCAGTAATCTTTCGTATCGAATGGGTGCTATCTTCAAGTCGTTCTATCAAGACACCACCCATATATATTATTTCTTCTTTGGAAAAACCTCTCTCTTGGTATGAATATAGCGAAGGATGTACCCACTCTATGTTTTTTGCAAAGACATTAGATATTTCTTTTTGTGTGACAATACCCCAATCAATACCCTTGGCAATCCAATACCTTCGTTCAATTTCTAATCTTTCCAATGTCTTTTTCTTCTCAAGGTCAGAAGCCATTTTTACCGTTCTCGCCAAGTATGAAATGCTGCCATTAGTATTTTTCAAAGTAATAAGGAAGTTGGTGTTTATAACATAAGGTACTCCACTATCTTTGTCAGTAAATATTTCAAATCTTAAGTCGTCTCTATCCTTAATAGTATCTTCGATATCAAGTAATGGAAAATGCTCCCGTATATCTATAACTGTATCTTCCCACTCTAACATATAGAAATATCGTGTCTGTAAATCTGAAAATAGGTGATGAATTCTGCCAGTCTTCCACCCGAAAATTCTTGACACTCTCCCAAGTGAAGGAAAATCGTGTATTGTTAACCAAGGTTTATACTCCTTCCCTATACCTTGCCCCCGTCCTTCTCTTATCAATCGCTTATATTTCTCTTCACTCCAACTTAATTTGTTCTTTGCCATATTCCACCTCCTTTACCTCTCAGATTATTAGCCTAAGATAGTCAAAAATCCCTATGAATTCACAGGGATAATTACTGAATACTACGTGTTGCTCTTTTGGTAACTCGAGTCTAACGGGCCAGCAAAAAGAATTCAATACTTTAAGCAAACATTTTTTTCTTTTTCAGCAAAGTTTCTTTTACTTTAAGCAAACTTTATTTTCTTTTTTTGAAATTCCACTCGTTTTTTACACATTTAACTTTTGTAACATTGTTAAAACAAAAAAAAGTCTGCTCAAACCCTGAGGGGATTCAATCCCTTGGTACAAGCCGACTCAAAGCACTTTTCCCATTTTCTTGAAGTAAATAATGTTTGCTCAAGAATTTATAAGTTATGTCAACTAAATATCCATATAATTACAAAAATAGATATAAAAAAAGAAAATAAAGTCTGCTCAAAACTACCCCCATATGCAGCCTTCACGTCCATTTCTTGCGTGTATAATACCTCCGCAGGTGTAATCAAAACCCATCCGCCTTGTTTACACACTGCTGCCCGATTCCACCCTTTTCCTATCTTTTTATATATTTATTTATCTCTATCTGAAGCCGTTGCAACACGCACTATGAGTGTAATACAACCGATGGGATAAGCAATACGGTTACCCTACGATGGTTAATAACCTTCTCCCGATTACCAACCCCTACGGGACTATTTTTATTTATATATTTTTTTGCTGAAGATTGGGAGAGCATAAAAAACCCGTGAAGGTTTACAGGACCTCTCCTGCTTACCACCCACGGGTCTTCACCAAACTTTATTTTACTTTCTGCAGACTTTATTTTCATTCTGCAGAGTTTATTTTATATATACATTCCTACGGGGCCAATCTTTTGGCGTTATTCCACCGTTACGCTCTTGGCAAGGTTTCTGGGTTTGTCCACGTCGTTGCCCTTTATTACCGCCACATAATAAGCAAAAAGCTGCATGGGCGTTATGGCCGCAATGGGCGCCAAAATAGAGTCGGTATCGGGGATTGATATGACCGAATCCGCTATTTTCGCCACCTTTTCCGTATTTTTTTCATGGGCGACAGCAAGGACAACAGCGCCTCTTGCCTTTACTTCCCTGATATTCCCTATCATCTTTTCAAAAAGCTGCTCTTGGGTAAGCGAGCAAACAACCAGTGTACCTTCTTCAATAAGCGCAATCGTTCCATGCTTTAGCTCCCCTCCCGCATAGGCTTCGGAATGAATATAGGAAATTTCCTTAAGCTTAAGCGAGCCTTCCATGGAAAGTGCAAAATCAAGTCCCCTGCCGATATAAAATATGCTTTTTGCATTAAAATGCTCGCTGGCAAACTTTTGTATTTTTTCCCTTTCGCCCAATATGCTGCTAATCATCTCCGGCATTTGCTGAAGCTGGTTTATATAACTGTTATATTCCTTTTCGTCAAGAAGCCCCTTCCTTCTGGCAAAGCTCAAAGCCGCAAGATACAGCGCCGAAAGCTGGGTATTATACGCTTTTGTGGACGCTACGGCTATCTCGGGCCCTGCCCAGGTATAGAGCACATCATCCGCTTCTCTTGCTATGGAGCTTCCCACAACATTGACAATGGCAAGGGTTCTGGACCCCTTTCTTTTTGCCTCGCGCATTGCCATAAGGGTGTCAATGGTTTCTCCGGATTGGCTGATTACAATGGTAAGGTGCTTTTCATTGACAATTGGGTCCCTGTACCTAAATTCCGATGCCACTTCCGCCTCCGCGGGAATTCGTGCAAGCTTTTCAATGGCGTATTTGCCCACAACGCCTGCATGATAGGCGGTTCCGCAAGCGATAATATGGATTTTCTCACAGTTTTTTATCATCTCGTCGGTGATGGTGAAATTGTCCAGCACAATTTCCCTGCCCCTTATTCTGGGGCTTATTGTAGCTTTTACGGCGGAGGGCTCTTCAAAAATTTCTTTAATCATAAAATGTTCAAATCCGTTTTTTTCAGATGCACAAACATCCCAGTCCACATGAAAAATCTCTCGTCGCTGCCTTTCTCCCAAAAGGTTGTAGATTTCAACCTTGCCGCCGCTGATGCATGCCACTTCCTTGTCCTCAAGAATCAATACTTCCCGGGTATATGGAAGGATTGCTGGAATGTCGGAAGCGATAAAATTTTCATTCTCGCCAAGCCCCACAATAAGCGGGCTGTCTTTTTTTGCCGCAACAAACATGTCGGGATTGTCAACAGACAGCACTCCCAAAGCATAAGCTCCCTCAAGCTCGTTTAAGGTTTTCAAAACGGCTTTTACCAAATTTCCCTCATAATTATATTCAATAAGGTGGGCAATAACTTCCGTATCCGTTTCCGAGCTGAAGCAGTAGCCTTTCTCGGACAAAAAATCCTTAATTTGAATATAGTTTTCTATTATCCCGTTATGCACAATCGCTATTTTTCCGTTTTTGCTTACATGGGGGTGCGAATTCAAATCACTTGGCTCTCCGTGAGTTGCCCAGCGGGTGTGCCCTATTCCCATCGTCCCTTCAATATCTACATTGCAAAGTTTTTCTTCAAGAACACCAAGCCGCCCTTTTGATTTTACTATGTTTATTGTGTCGGTGCTTAAAATTGCAACGCCTGCAGAGTCGTAGCCTCTGTATTCAAGTTTTTTAAGTCCTTCCATTAATACCGGTTTTGCGTCCCTGTTTCCTATGTAGCCGACTATTCCGCACATTTTCTACTCTCCTTTTTTGTTAATGCTTCTTTTATGCTCCGGTTTAAATTCTTGCGCACCTTCCCCAAGGCACAAAAAGCCCAAGCTAAGGCAATCGCACCGGAGTATAAGCTTGCAAAAGATATGAACATAAGAAAGTAGAAATGCAAAAAGACCACTTAAATACATTTTGTCCCCAACGTCGCCGTCAGGATTTGTAGTATTTATTCGGTGGTGGCACACCGGAGGGTTTCCGCCGAAAGCCTCGATTACTGCCCTCTCCTCGTCAACTAAGATTGGCTCTTAGTTCTGGCGCTCTTTATTTTAATGTCTTTTATACAACAAGTCCTCCTTTCCGACATTCCCTTTTTGCATTTCGTACTTAATGTCCGCTGAATAATTCGCAAAACGAATTATTCAGCAAGCATTACTTATTAATTATATAAAAATGTTTTTTACTATGCAATATAAATTTTCAATTTTTTTAAATTTTTTGGTTGCAAAAGGAAAATTTTTACCCTGCCGCTTTACATAAACGCAAAAAAATTGCGGAAAGCATGGCAAAAACCGCAAGCTTCGCCAACACCTCCCACAAATTTCCCTGCATCTTAAATTGCGGCAAGCCCCTTTGCTGCCAAATTGTTTTTCAAATGTTACGTCCACTAATCCAAGGCCGTACATATATATTGTATTCAGACAGCCTTTCCTTTATTTCCCTCATCGAATAATTTTTCTCAAGCCGTGGCGAATACAGCATGGAGCTTACAATCGCCGCCGAAGCCTGTGTTTGGGTGAACACCTTGGCAACGTGCTCGGGCTTGCCTGCCCCGCCGGATGCAATTGTCGGAACATTTACAGCACGGCTGATTAATGAGGTAATTTCAATATCGTACCCCTCATGGGTTCCGTCTTTGTCTATGCTGTTTACGCATATTTCCCCTGCGCCAAGGTCCTCGCCCCTTTTTGCCCACTCAACAGCGTCCATTCCGGTAAAAAACCTTGCCCCGTCAATTGCTATTTCATACCCGCTTGGAATTTTTGCCGTTTTTTCAACACGCTTTACCTGCATGCTAAGGACAATGCACTGGCGACCGAAAGCCATCTCCCCCTCGCGGATAATTTCAGGATTCCTTACCGCCATTGAATCTATGCTTATTTTTTCTGCACCGGCCTTTAAAACCTCGTACATATCATCAAGGCTTCCAATGCCCCCGCCAACCGTAAATGGCACAAAAACATGCCTTGCAACCTTTTTGACCGTATCTATATCTATCTTCCGCTTTTGGGCGCTTGCCGCAATATCGTAAAATATAATCTCGTCAATTTGATCCTCGTATATTTTACGGGCAACGTTTTCCGCCGTGTCAATATCTATATTGTCTTGAAATTTATGAGCTTTTGTTACCATTTTATTATTTACGTCAAAGCACGCAATCAATCTTTTCGTAAGCATACCGCATCCCCTGCAATCATCGCAAAATTTTTAAGCAGTTTAAGACCCACCGCTCCGCTTTTCTCGGTATGGAACTGGGCGGCAAATATGTTTTTATGCGTTATCATGGAGCAAAACTCCACGCCGTATTCGGTTTTTGCCAAAACCATGTTTTCGTCCTTTGGAATTACGTAATAGGAATTCACAAAATAAAAAAATTCCCTTTTGCCCAAACCGGATAAAATGGGATGCTCCCTTGTAAATTCCGCTTCATTCCACCCTATTTGCGGAACTCGCACCATATCCTGCGAAAACTTTTTAACAACTCCGGGTATCCATCCCAAACACTTTGTGTCCCCTTCCTCGCTGTGCTCAAAAAGCACTTGAAGACCTATGCATATCCCCAGAAAGGGCACGCCATCTTGCAAAACTTTTTTGGAAATAACGTCCAGGCAACCCATTTCCTCAAGAGATTCCATTGTCCCCAAGGCCGAGCCCACACCGGGCAAAATAATGCCATGGACCTCATCTATCTCGTCTTTTGAAGAAACCAACAGGGACGGGACACCTATCCTTTCAAGCGCATTTAAAACGCTCGGCGCATTCCCCGCCCTATAGTCAATCACACCAATCATAAACCAAACCCCTTCAACTTCATTTTGCCGCCGTTGGCGTAAGGTAATTTGTAATGAAATTCGCCTGCGCTCATTAAATCATATTGCTGTATCCCATTAAATATTTGTCAATTTCTTTGGCGCATGCCCTTCCTTCCGCAATTGCCCAAACCACAAGGGACTGTCCCCTTCGCACATCTCCTGCTGCAAACACCCCCTCTACAGAGGTTTTATATCCGTCCCCCCCGGTCTTTACGGTGTTTCCCTCCGAAAGCTCCACCCCAAAAGCCTCTGCCACATAGTTTTCACAACCCAAAAAGCCTGCCGCTATCAGCAGCAAATCCGCCTCAACGGTTTTTTCGGTGCCGGCAATCTCGGTTAGCCGTCGGTTTTCATCAAACCTGACCTGTACGGTTTTAACGCCTTTTAAAACCCCGTTTTCCGTAATCAGCTCCTTAACCGTGGTATTAAAAATTCTGGGGTCCCTGCCGAATACCGCAGCTGCCTCCTCCTGTCCGTAATCGGTCTTTGAAACCAAGGGCCACTGAGGCCACGGGTTTGTATCCGGGCGCACAAGCGGTAGCTGGGGCATTATTTCGATTTGAACTACCGATTTGCACCCCTGGCGTATGGCTGTGCCAACGCAGTCGTTGCCCGTATCGCCGCCGCCTACAATCACCACATGCTTACCCTTGGCAGATACAAAGCCGGAGGGCTCCCTGCCGTCCAACAGGTATTTTGTCATGTTTGAAAGGTAATCAACGGCAAAGTGCACACCCTCTGCCTGCTCGGATATGCCGCTTAAACTTCTTGGCTTTTTTGCGCCGCAGCAAATGGCCACTGCGCTGAACTTGTCTAAAATCTCGCTCGCAGATATATTCCTTCCAATATCTGCACCCGTGACAAACCGTACGCCTTCTGCCTCCATAAGCTTTATCCGCCGCTCTACAATGCGTTTTTCCAGCTTCATATTGGGAATACCGTACATAAGTAGACCACCAATGCGGTCGTCTCTTTCATACACCGTAACATTATGCCCCCTGCGGTTTAGCATTTGGGCTGTGGCAAGACCTGCAGGTCCGCTGCCAATTACGGCCACTTTTTTGTCGGTTCGCACCGCAGGCCCTTCCGGCTTTATTATTCCCGATTCAAAGGCGTTTTCTATTATAAAAAGCTCGTTTTCCCGTATGGTGACGGCATCGCCGTCTTTTGCACAAACACACGCCTTTTCGCAAAGCTTGGGGCAAACCCTGCCGGTAAACTCGGGAAAGCAATTGGTTTTTAAAAGCCGCCCTGCTGCCTCGTCAAAACTGCCGTTGTATATTTCGTCGTTCCATTCGGGTATGAGATTATGAAGGGGGCACCCCGTTACCATTCCGTTTAATTTAATTGCCGACTGGCAAAAGGGGACTCCGCAGTCCATACACCTTGCCCCTTGTCTTTGCCTTTCTTCCACAGAAAGCGTGGGGTGAAACTCATTAAAATGCTTAATGCGCTCCAGTGCGGGTTCATTTTTGCTTTGTATTCTCCTATATTCCATAAAACCTGTTGGTTTTCCCATTTTTCACCCCTCCTATGATTTTTGTATTTCGTGAAAGGCTTCAAGCACAGCCTGGTCATGCGGCAGCCCCTTTTCCTCGAACCGGCTGATGGAAGCAAGCATTTTTCGATAGTCATGGGGCAAAATCTTTTTAAAGTAGGGCAAATACTCGTCGAATTTTTGCAGGATTTTCTTTGCTTTTTTAGAGCCGGTAGCCTCTACATGTTTTTCAATCAGACCTTTAAGCTCTAAAATGTCATATTTATCCGTTACCTCAGAAAGCTGTACAAGCTCCTTGTTCAGCTTTTTATACAGGTTGTGTCTAATATCCAAAACATACGCAACGCCGCCGCTCATGCCCGCTGCAAAGTTTTTGCCCACTTCCCCCAAAATTACCGTGCGCCCGCCTGTCATATATTCAAGTCCGTGGTCGCCACAGCCCTCGACAACCGCTATGGCGCCGGAGTTCCTTACACAAAAGCGCTCGCCCGCAATGCCGCAGATATACGCTTCTCCGGAGGTTGCGCCATACAGCGCAACATTGCCTATGATGATGTTTTCCGATGCTTCAAAAACAGAATCTTCAGGCGGATAAACAATCAGCTTGCCGCCGGAAAGCCCTTTGCCAAAGTAGTCGTTTGCATCGCCAATCAGCTTTATGGTAAGGCCTTTTGGTATAAACGCCCCAAAGGACTGCCCTCCGCTGCCGACACAATTTACCGTAAAGGTATCGTCATGCACATCGCTGCCAAGGTTTTTGGTAATTTCGGAGCCCAAAACAGTTCCCAATGCCCTGTTTGTGCTGGACACCTGGATTTGAGCGCTTGCCCTTTTGCCAGTTTTTAAGGAAGAGCTGAATTTTTTCAGCAATACGCTCTCGTCAATGGTTTTATCCAGCTCAAAGTCGTATGCATCCTTCGGGTTGAAATGTCTTTTATCCACATGGGCATAAATGGGGTTTACAATACGGCTCATATCCACCGCCGCCGCCCTTTTTGCCGCTATTTTTTCCTTAACTTTAAGCAAATCCGTCCTTCCCACCATCTCGTCAACGGTGCGAATGCCCAGCTTTGCCATTATCTCGCGCAGCTGCCTTGCAATAAACATCATGAAATTCATAACATGTTCCGGCTTTGCGCAAAAGCGCCTGCGCAGCGCTTCGTTTTGCGTTGCCACGCCAAAGGGGCAGGTGTCCTGATGGCACTTTCTCATCATCATGCACCCTAAGGTTACCAGTGGAGCTGTAGCAAACCCGAATTCCTCCGCCCCCAAAAGGGCGGCAATGGCAACATCGCGCCCGGTCATTAGCTTTCCGTCTGTTTCCAGCATTACACGGCTTCTTAATCCGTTTTTAATAAGTGTTTGGTGGGTTTCGGACAAGCCAAGCTCCCATGGAAGCCCAGCATGGTGGATAGAGGATTGGGGAGCAGCGCCTGTTCCGCCGTCGTGCCCGGAAATCAAAATAACCTGCGCACCGGCTTTTGCAACGCCTGCCGCAATGGTTCCAACCCCCGCTTCAGATACCAGCTTTACAGAAATCCTTGCGCTGCGGTTGGCGTTTTTAAGGTCATATATAAGCTGCGCCAAATCCTCAATGGAGTATATATCATGGTGCGGCGGCGGCGAAATCAGAGAAACTCCCGGGGTGGAGTACCTTGTCCTTGCAATCCAGGGATAAACCTTCTTCCCGGGTAGGTGCCCCCCTTCGCCGGGCTTTGCGCCCTGCGCCATTTTAATCTGAATTTCCTTTGCGCTGACCAAATACTCGCTGGTTACCCCAAATCGTCCGGAAGCCACCTGCTTTATGGCACTGTTTTTTTCGGTGCCCAGCCTTTCCGGCTTTTCGCCCCCCTCGCCCGAGTTGGACTTTGCCCCAAGGCGGTTCATGGCAACCGCCAGGCATTCGTGGGCCTCCTCGGAAATGGAGCCGTAGGACATGGCGCCTGTTTTAAAGCGTTTTACAATTTCGCTTTCAGGCTCTACCTGGTCTATGGGAATGCCTTTGCTTTCGTCAAAATTAAAATCCAAAAGCCCCCGCAGGGTATAAGGCTTTCTTTCGTCATCTAACATGGCGGAGTATTCCTTGAATTTTTCATAGTCCCCCAGCCTTGTTGCTTGCTGCAGGGCAACGATGGTTTCGGGGCTGTACATATGCTCTTCCTTGTCCTCTCCACGGCGCAGCTTATGAAAGCCAAGAGAGTCCAGCGAATCGTCAACCCCAAGTCCTAACGGGTCGAAGGCATGGTCATGGCGGTAAGATACATCCTCCTCTATTTCCTCAAGCCCGATTCCACCCACCCTGCTTACGGTATTGGTAAAGTATTTGTCTATAACATCCTGCCTTATGCCCACAGCTTCAAAGATTTGTGCCGACTGGTAGGATTGCAGGGACGAAATGCCCATTTTAGCCGCTATTTTTACAATACCATGAAGGACCGCCTCGTTATAATCTCGTACGGCCGTGTGGTAGTCCTTGTCTAAAATCTTTTTTTCAATCAGTTCATAAATACACTCGTGTGCTAAATAGGGATTTATCGCCCTTGCGCCATAGCCTAAAATGGTTGCAAACTGGTGCACGTCACGAGGCTCGCCGCTTTCCAAAATGATGGAAACCGCCGTTCTCTTTTTCGTGCGGACAAGGTACTGCTCAATGGCGGATACCGCCAGCAGCGACGGTATTGACACATGGTTTTCGTCTATATTTCTGTCGGACAGAATCATGATATTGGCGCCGTTTCTGTATGCACGGTCGCATTTTAAAAAAAGCATTTCAAGCGCTTTTTCCAAAGATGTGTTTTTATAATACAAAAGTGATATGGTCTCCACTTTAAACCCGGGTCTTTTGAGGGACTTAATCTTTAGCAGGTCAACAGCGGTTAAAATGGGGTTTTTTATTTGCAAAACGGTGCAGTTTTCGCTTTTTTCCTCAAGCAAATTACCGTCAGAGCCCACATACACGGTTGTGTCGGTAATAATCTCCTCCCTCAGGGAATCAATGGGGGGATTTGTAACCTGGGCAAACACCTGCTTGAAATAATTAAACAAAGGTTGGTGCTTTTCGGAAAGCACAGCCAGCGGAATGTCGCAGCCCATGGAGGTTATTGCCTCAAGCCCGTCTTTAGCCATGGGAAGAATATTAGCCTTCACATCCTCATAGGTATATCCAAACACTTTATAAAGCTTGCTGCGCATGCCTTGAGGATATATTTCTATTTTCCTGTTGGGAACGCCCAAATCCTCCAGGCGTACCAAATACCTGTCCAGCCATTCCCCGTAGGGCTTTCTTGTGGCATAGTATTTTTTGCACTCCTCGTCGGAAATCAGCCTTTTGCTCACCGTATCCACCAAAAGTATTTTGCCGGGCATTAGGCGGTCTTTTTTTATTATGGTATGGCTTGGAATGTTAAGGGCACCCACCTCCGATGCCAAAATAAGCATGTTGTCGGAAGTAATGTAATAGCGCGACGGTCGAAGCCCGTTTCTGTCCAGCACCGCCCCTACAATGTCGCCGTCGGAGAACAAAAGTGCCGCAGGCCCGTCCCACGGCTCCATCATGGTTGCGTAATAGTGGTAAAAATCCTTTTTTTCAGGACTCATATATTTGTCGTTTTGCCATGGCTCGGGTATGGTAATCATCACCGCTTGCGGCAGGTCCATACCGTTGATGACCAAAAATTCCAAGGTGTTGTCAAGCATTGCCGAGTCGGAGCCGGAAACATCAACCACGGGCAGGACCTTATCCATATCTTCCTGCATAATGGGCGAGTGCATGGTCTCCTCCCTTGCCAGCATACGGTCAACATTGCCGCGAATGGTGTTAATCTCACCGTTGTGAAGGATAAACCTGTTAGGGTGCGCCCTTTCCCAACTGGGATTCGTATTTGTGGAAAAGCGGGAATGTACCAGTGCCAGCGCACTTTTATAGCTTTCATCCTGCAGGTCAAGATAGAACCTGCGAAGCTGCCCCACCAAAAACATTCCCTTATACACAATGGTCCTCGAGGACAGGGAAACAACATAGGTATCGTCATTGCTCTGCTCAAACTCTCGCCTGATTATATACAGCTTCCTGTCAAAGTCAATGCCTTTTGGAATGTGGCTTGGTCTGTCAATAAAGCATTGCATGATACATGGCATGCAATCCCTTGCCCTTTTTCCCAAAATAGCCTCGTTTGACGGCACTTTTCGCCAGCCCAAAAAGTCAAGCCCTTCTTTTTTTGCAATCAGTTCAAACATTTTCATGGCTTGGTTTCTTTTTAGGGTATCTTGGGGCAGGAAAAACATTCCAATGCCATAGTCACGCTCGCTTCCAAGTTTAATTCCCGCCTCCTTTGCAGCCTTACTGAAAAAAGAGTGGGAAACCTGGAGCATAATGCCAACGCCGTCGCCCGTTTCTCCGGCTGCGTCCTTGCCTGCCCTATGCTCCAAATTTTCAACAATGGTAAGTGCCTTGTTTACCACAGAATAAGTTTTTACCCCATCAATGCTCACTACCGCACCGATACCGCAGGCATCGTGTTCAAATTGCGGGTTGTATAACAAGTTGTTTTCATTCATAATCATTTTCCTTTCTTATGCTTTTACGAAACCGGCTTTGTAGAGAGGATTTTCATGGGGCTTATTTTATGCCAAACAGCAGTTCCCCGTAAGACGGATATGGCCAAAGCTGTTTATCCATTGTGCATTCAAGCTCATCTACAACAGCCCGAAGCTCGTTCATGGCGGCAAATACGCTGTCTCTGTAATAGGTTGAAAGCTTTGATATTCCTTTTACTTCCTTTGCGCCGATTAATGCGGACTCCAAAGCCTTTACCTTTGAATATATTTGAGCCGTAAGCATGGAAACTGTTTTTGCAAGCTCTGTTTCATAAGTATCATTCACATCTTCGCCCAGCTGCTTTTTAAGCAGTGCCACTTCCACAAGATGTTTTGCAAATTTGCTTGCCGCAGGAAGAATATCCTTCCTTGTCATGTCCACCATTGTAAGCCCCTCTATATTCAAAACCTTCACATAAGATTCGTTCAGTATTTCAAATCGGGAATGAAGCTCCGTCTCGCTAAACACCTTGTGGGTGGTGAACAATTTAACGTTTTTCTCACAAATCAGGTAAGGAAGGGCGTCGGGAGTGGATTTTAAGTTAAGCAGCCCCCTCCTCTGGGCTTCTTTCACCCATTCACTGTCATACCCGTTACCGTTGAAGATAATCCTTTTGTGGGCAATGATTGTATCCCTGATTAGCTTTTGAAGGGCCTCTTCAAAATTTTCCGCCTGCTCCAGGACATCGGCAAACTGGCTCAGGGACTGGGCAACGGTTGTATTTAATACCACATTAGGTCCGGATATGGATAGCGAGGAGCCAAGTGAGCGAAACTCAAACTTGTTGCCAGTGAATGCAAACGGCGAAGTGCGGTTCCTGTCGGTGGTGTCCTTTGGGAATTTGGGAAGCACGTCCACGCCTATGCGCAAAAGCTCATGTTCCTTATTGCCGCATTGTACCTGTTGTTCAATGGATTCCAAAATTTCCGTAAGCTGGTCTCCCAAAAATACGGACATAATGGCCGGCGGTGCCTCGTTTGCACCCAAACGGTGGTCGTTTCCAGCAGTGGCAACGGAAATCCTAAGCAAATCCTGATACTCGTCTATAGCTTTTAAAACGGCGCACAGGAAAGTCAAAAACTGCGCGTTTTCCGACGGGGTATCGCCCGGGTCTAAAAGGTTTATGCCCGTATTTGTGCAAATGGACCAGTTGTTATGCTTTCCGCTGCCGTTAACGCCTGCAAACGGCTTTTCGTGAAGCAGGCAAACCATGCCATGTTTTTTTGCAATTTTCTGCAAAAGCTCCATTGTTAGCTGGTTATGGTCGGCGGCAATGTTGGCTGTGGTAAAAAACGGAGCAAATTCATGCTGGGACGGGGCAACCTCGTTATGCTCGCTTTTCGCTAAAATGCCAAGCTTCCAAAGCTCTGCGTTAAGCTCGTGCATGAACGCCTGCACCCTTGGCTTTATGGATCCGAAATAATGGTCCTCAAGCTCCTGCCCCTTGGGCGCCCTTGCGCCAAGCAAAGTTCTTCCTGTATATATAAGGTCCTTCCTTTTTTCGTAAAGCTCCTTGTCAATCAAAAAGTATTCCTGCTCGGGACCTACGGTTGTATTTACGGATTTTACGTCTTTGTGCCCGAACAGCCTGAGAATTCTGAGCGCCTGGCGGTTTAACGCTTCCATGGAGCGCAAAAGAGGTGTTTTTTTGTCAAGCGCCTCTCCTCCATAGGAGCAAAACGCCGTCGGAATGCACAGGACATTGTCCTTGATAAATGCATAGGATGTGGGGTCCCACGAGGTGTAGCCCCTGGCCTCGAAGGTGGCACGAAGCCCCCCCGACGGAAAGGACGATGCGTCCGGCTCGCCCTGCACCAAATCCTTGCCTGAAAACTCCATGATTACCTTGCCGTCGGTGGTGGGCGCAATGAATGAATCGTGCTTTTCCGCTGTAATTCCGGTCATGGGCTGGAACCAATGGGTAAAATGGGTGGCTCCTTTTTCTATTGCCCAATCCTTCATGGCATTGGCAACAACAGTTGCAATGTTAATGTCAAGACTCTTTCCGCCGTGAATGGTTTTTTGAAGTTGTTTAAACGTTTCCTTGGGAAGCCTTTCGCGCATAACGGCTTCATTAAATACCATGGAACCAAAAATTTCGTTTACTTTAGCCATATAAATTCCCTCTTTCTTTTGATGAAAATAAAAAATCGGCATGGTGCTAGGGCTGCTTTGCGACACCATTGCCGATACAACGCGTAATATTAAATATATAAAAAGGCGTCACAGGAAAACTATCCTGCGACGCCATTGCCGTTTACATTTTTAGTATATTAAAAAAAATGAAATTTGTCAACACAAATTTTTCATTTTTAAAAAATTTTTTAATCAATATACAAAAAAACCTTGACAACATTAGTGCAAATATGTTAAAAATAAAATAACAAGTAAATATACACATTGAGCAAAGGCGTTCATTTTGGTCGGATTTTTCCCCATGCTTATGAACGCTTTTTTATATAATAAAAAACGGAGGTATCTCAAAATGTATTCATATGTAGAAGTTCTTGACTTTGTAAAGCAAGAGGACGTCAAGTTTATAAGGCTTATGTTTTTTGATATTTACGGCAATCAAAAAAACATTTCAATCATGTCCGACGAGCTGGAAAGAGCCTTCAAGGAAGGGATATCCTTCGATGCTTCCGCCATCGCAGGCTTTGGAGACGAGGTACAGTCGGATTTGTTTTTGCACCCCGACCCGTCAACCATTTCCATTTTGCCGTGGCGTCCTACCAGCGGCAGGGTTATGAGAATGTACTGCGATATAAAATATCCTGACGAGAGGTCTTTTGAAAAGGATTGCAGGTACATTTTAAAAAAAGCAATACAGGAAGCGGAAAAAATAGGGCTTCGGGTGTATTTCGGCACGGAAGTGGAGTTTTATCTGTTCAAAACCGACGAAAACGGGTGCAATACCAAAATTCCCTTTGACAATGCGGGGTATATGGATATTGCGCCGGAGGACAAGGGCGAAAACGTGCGAAGGGAAATCTGCCTTACCCTGCAAAACATGGGAATCATGCCGGAGTCGTCCCACCACGAGGAAGGCTCGGGTCAGCACGAGATTGCCTTTCGCCATGGCGAGGCGTTGGAGACCGCCGACAACACCGCCACCTTCAAATGGGTGGTGAAAACCATTGCCGCCCGAAACGGGCTGTATGCCGATTTTTCTCCAAAACCCCTTTTGGACGAGAGCGGCAACGGCATGCATATCAACATATCGTTAAAAAGCAGGGACGGCAAGGATTATATGGAGCAGTTCATTGCGGGAATAATGGCGCACATTGGGGAAATGACCTTGTTTTTAAACCCGTCTGATGATTCCTACAAAAGGCTGGGCGAGAAAAAGGCACCTCGCTACATTACCTGGTCGAGGGAAAACCGCTCGCAACTAATTAGAATCCCCGCAACAAAAGGCGGCAATGCCAGGTTTGAGGTTCGCTCTCCCGACCCTTCAACCAATCCGTATATTGCATTTGCGCTTTTGATACACGCAGGTCTTGACGGCGTAAAAAGAGAGCTGCCTATTGAAGCACCGGTAAACGTCAACTTATACAAGGCTGACGAAAGCGTGACAAGCAAGCTAAAGGCCCTGCCCGGCTCTATTGAGCAGGCCCGCTCTCTGGCGTTGGAAAGTGAACTTATCAAAAGCATTCTACCCCAGGCATATTTAGAGGCATTCGAAATGTAGCGCCAAATTTGTTTTGAAAGGTGTGAGATAAATGGAGCCAAAGAAAGATACATTTAACGTTTTAGCGGTTTCAAGGACAGCAAAGCTTTTGGAACTGCTTACCGAAATTTTGCCTCAGGACCAGTTTGGCTCCATGGTGCATGTAACAACGGCGGGCGAAGCAAAAAGAACTTTGCTTGAGTCATACTTTCCCATCGTTATAATCGACACCCCCTTAAAAGAGGAACTTGGCGTTCAGCTTGCCTTGGACATATCCCAGCAGCACAGCTGCTCCGTCATTTTAATAGTAAAAAACGAAGTGTTCGAGCAAGTAACATACAAGGTAGAGGATTTTGGCATAGTAACCTTAGCAAAGCCCACTTCAAAACAGGCGATTTACGGCGCCTTTAAGATGGTCTTGGCAGTTCAAAACAGGATAAGGAATTTAGAAAGCAAAAACATTAACCTTAAGGAAAAAATGCAAGAGCTTCGCCTCCTGTACAGAGCCAAGCTGCTGCTTATACAGCATCTTGGCATGACTGAGGTAGAGGCTCATAGATATATAGAAAAACAGGCAATGGACCGCTGCGTAAAAAAGATTAATATTGTGGAAAGCATAATAAAAACCTATGAGCAGTAAAAGTATTGGAAGGGGCTGCCGCATTGAAAAGATATTTGGTTTTGGAAAATGCAAAGGTGTTTGAGGGAAAGGCCTTCGGCGCCAACAAGGATGTTATTGCCGAGGTGGTTTTCACCACCGCAATGACAGGATACACCGAAACTTTGACGGACAAAAGCTATGCAGGGCAAGCCGTTGTGCAAACATTTCCTCTGATAGGAAACTACGGCATGGCAACGGAGGATTTTGAAGGCGACGAGCCGAAGCTGGCGGCTTACATAGTAAGGGAATGGTGCCAAAAGCCGTCCAACTTCCGCTCGGAATTTGATATAGATACCTTTTTAAAAAAGCATAACATTCCCGGCATATGCGGCATTGATACAAGGGAACTTACCCGCATTATAAGGGAAAAAGGAACCTTAAGCGGCATGATTACCGATTCTTTGGACAAAGTGTCCATGCAGGATATTAAAAGCCATAGGTTGGTAAACCCCGTTTCCAAAGTTTCCACCAAAAAGGCGTATTTGTCCAAGGGGACAACGTCGGACTTTGTGGTGGCAATGCTTGATTTCGGGCTTAAAAAGAACATTGTCCGCTCTTTGAACATGCGAGGGTGCGACGTTTGGGTGCTGCCCCACAACACCGCCGCCGAGGAAATTATAACCTTAAATCCTGACGGGCTGTTTTTGTCCAACGGTCCGGGAAACCCGAAAGACAATAAAGAGGCAATAAAAAACATTGCCGCACTTATGGAAAGAAAATATCCCACCATGGGTATTTGCCTGGGGCACCAGCTTTTGGCCCTTGCCCACGGTTTTCAAACCACAAAGCTCAAATACGGGCACAGAGGCGCAAACCAGCCGGTCATGCACATGCCGGGCAAAATGGTGTATATTTCTTCTCAAAACCACGGTTATGCGGTGGTTGGCGAATCGGTGGACACAAATGTTGCCGAGCAGCTGTTTGTAAATGCAAACGACGGGACCAACGAGGGGCTTATTTACAAAAACCTTCCCGTCATATCCGTGCAGTTCCACCCCGAATCCTGCGCCGGACCTTTGGATACTATGTTTTTGTTCGATACATTTGTAAAGATGATGAAAGGAGGACGCTATGCCACTTGACAAAAATATAAAAAAAGTGTTGGTAATAGGCTCAGGACCGATTGTTATCGGTCAGGCTGCGGAATTTGACTATGCGGGGACTC
>JAQVDK010000109.1 GCA_028697835.1 Eubacteriales bacterium
CCTATTTTTATCCCCACAAGATTTATATCCGTATAAAGCTCTCTCGCTATTTGCTCCATATCATAACCATCACATGCAAGCTCATGCACTTCGTCATCATCAAGTAAAATATCAGCCGCTACCATATTAGCTTCATATTCCGGACGGCTTGTCATATCATAGAGCATAAATTCCTGTAGCGCTGCACTTTTAGCTAAATGCTTATGTAATAAGTCATGACCCAATTCATGGGCGCACACTATTTTCTGCAAATATTCAGGCAGATTAGAATTTATAAAAATAAATCTATTCCTCTTTACAATCTTATACATCCCCTTGAGTACATTAAACTCATCACAAAAACGAATGAAAACCCCATTATCTTTGGCTATACGAAAGGGGTCTCGGGTTTCACTCCTACGAACCATTTGCCGAGTTTTTCTGTATATTTCATCAGCAAGCAAGACTGCACCTCCTCAAAGTATCACTATATTAATAATATCAAATTTGCTGTCCCATAAAAATCACAGTACTTTGCGTCGCCCCATGATATTATTCGTTACGATACTTCTTGGGAATATATTTTTTGTTTTCCTCTTTAGCATCCCAATATGCATCCTGAATTGCTCTCATGATTGCATCCTTGTCTTCCTCCGGAATACTTCCGCCGGCAAATAGACCGCTTATTTCCTCAACTAAGCGGACTGCGTCCCGCCTTCCCCTATAGCCGTACTTGTTTTGTGCTTCCGTTATGAAGTCTTCGCCCTCGGACAACAAGTAATTCACGTCAACTTCCAAAACCTCAGCCAGTTTATAATAAATATCGCGGTTCTTGGGATACATGTCGGCTGTTTCATAGTTTTGTATCGTCCTTGATGAAACTCCAACGAGTTTAGCTAAATCAGCCTGTTTTAATTTCTTCGCATTTCTTGCAATTTTTAACTTGTCACCAAATTTCATTTTTAGCACTCCTTAAAAATAAGAAAGTAAATTTCTCTTCAACTATTGACAAACGAATTATACTTGCGTATAATAGAAATATCAGAAAATGAACTTCGTATTTATTTTACGCTAACTTTTAGTTTTTGTCAAGGGGTGAATATAAAAAATGGAGAAAATTATTTTGCACAGTGATTTAAACAATTTTTATGCCTCGGTTGAGTGTTTAAACAACCCCAAACTTCGGAATAAATTCGTTGCGGTATGTGGCAGCCAGGAGGAAAGGCATGGGATTGTTTTAGCAAAAAATCAACGGGCAAAAATGATGGGTGTTCAGACAGGGGAGGCAATATGGCAGGCAAAACAAAAATGCCCCGATTTGGTAATTGTTCCGCCCAATTTCGATGAATATCTGAAATATTCAAGGCTTGTGAGAGAGGTATATTATCAATACACCGATTTAATCGAGCCTTTTGGTATGGATGAATGCTGGCTTGATGTAACAGGCAGCACGGGTCTTTTCGGTGACGGCAGTCAAATTGCACATAAAATCAGAGAATGTGTTAAAAAGGAAATTGGACTTACGGTTTCTGTAGGAGTATCTTTTAATAAAATATTTGCTAAATTAGGCTCTGATATTAAGAAACCCGATGCGGTAACATGTATTGAAAAAGATTCCTTCAAAGAGCGGGTTTGGAATCTGCCTGCGTCAAACCTTTTGGGGGTTGGCAGGGCGACTGCGGCAAGGCTAGGTAAATATAATATTAAGACCATAGGCGAGCTTGCCAATACAAATCCAAAATATCTAAAGAATTGGTTCGGTGTAAACGGTGTTAAACTTTGGCGTTATGCCAATGGGTTTGATGATTCGTGCGTTGCCCCGTTTGACTATAAATCTCCGATTAAATCTATTGGTCACGGAATAACCTGTGTAGCAGACCTTGTAAATGATTATGAAGTTTGGAGGGTTATGCTGGAACTTACCCAGGATATCTCCCGCAAGCTTAGAGCCAATGAATTATTGGCAGGCGGTGTTTCTATTGCAGTAAAGGATAATACCCTTTTTTACAAGGAATATCAGTGCAAAATGAACATACCTACCCACAGCACTATGGAAATTGCCAAGGAAGCTTTCAACCTGTTTCAAAAAAACTATAATTGGCAAAACAATATTCGTGCGGTTACAGTGCGTGTGATTAATTTGGTATCGGAACACATGCCCCGGCAGATATCTTTGCTTTCCGACGAGACCAAAAGGGACAAGACTGAAAAGATAGAAAGTGCCATGGAAAAAATACGTGAGCGCTTTGGCAAGCAGGCCGTTACCTATGCGTGTCTGCTTGGAGATTTAAAAATGCCCAAAACAAAGGATGTGGAACTTATTATGCCGCAAGCAATGTATGCATAACATGGAGGTTAATATGATAATGCTTATGAAAATAGACGGAGATTATAACACCGCTTATGATTATGTTAAATGTCCTGTTTGTAAATCAAGGCTTTGCGATAAACCTAAAAATGAAAAGATAAGCATCATTCAAGTGATGAATATATGCAGCAGTAAACTCAATCATATTGTTGTTAAATGCTGCTCATGCGGGAACAAGTATCTTGTTTCCACTTTGGGAAACTAAAAATATAAAAAATTAATATCTTGTATATAGCACCAGCCGCCGGACACGGTTTATAATCAACCAAAGCAAGCCGGAAAAGAGCCTGCACCATCTCTTGCGAGATAGGACGAGGACCTTCGAGTTAGGAGCATAACAAGTAGCTTTTAAAGCTGTATTTGTTATGCTCTTTTTTTGTTGCCAAAAACTGAGCCCTGCCGCTTTAAAAGCGGAAAGGACATAATGAAAATATGGTTTTTAAATAAGTTTCCGTAGCCTTTTGATTTTTGATAAAACACACAAATCAAAAATTCAAAAGGAGCGGAAATCATGAAAGAATACTACATAACCATGAAAGATGGTACGAAAGTACCTGTAACAGAAGAAGTGTACAGGGCATACAAAAGGCCGGCTTGGCGGGAGCATAAAAGGCGTATCGTTCGCTCGGAATATGAGCGTTCGTTAGAAAGGTTTGAAGAGGATCATGTTCCGATTAGTTCAAATGAAGTGCTTGAGGATATTGTGGCGGATAAAATATTGATTGAAACGTTGATGTCAGCACTGACACCGGAAGAAAGATATATTATTGATGAGATATATTATAATGGCAAATCGGAACGCGAACTGGCAAAAGAAATAAAAACTACTCAGCAAAATATAAACAAAAAGAAGAACAGAATACTGCTTAAATTAAAAAATATTATTAAAAAATAAAAAATTTTTGAATATATGGTTGTCAAAACCCCTCTCATTTTCCTGTGGGTATTGAGAGGGATTTTTCTTACCCTTTTAATTCAAAAAAAGTTAGGAGGTTAAACCAATGAACAAATCCAATGAAGTGCAGGCACAACCCACACAGGAGGAACTTGCCGGAATACTTACTGCCATAAGCATTGTGGCAAAGAGGCTGGCAAGAAGGCTGGCTGAGCTCGAAGTGCTTGAAAGACTGGGGGCGGATAGCAATGCACATCAAGGGTGACGCTGTCGCCAAAATCCTGATGCCTGTCAAGGCAAAGCCGTACAAACATCAAATCGAGGCCTTCAATTTCGTTTGTAAGTGTTTCGGGCTGATTGCGGAAGGAGGTGTTTCCGATGCAAATGGCCGAGGTGACCTGCCGGATTTGCGGCAAGCCATTTCTAAAGTCGGAAAGCCAAGTCCGTGAGAACAACTTTTGCTGCAAGGCTCATTTTTATATGTGGAACTCACAGCGGATGACCGATTACAACCGCACCGCAAATTCAATGAACAAGCCGGGCGGAGTGCTTGAGTCACG
>JAQVDK010000110.1 GCA_028697835.1 Eubacteriales bacterium
AACGGTCCCGGTTGGGATAGTGCAATCATACTAATACCATGGTATGTGTATGAAATTACCCAGAATGCGTCGCTTATTTGTCAAATGTGGGACAATATGAAGCTTTATATGGAATATATGAAGTCAATGTCCGAGGATTATATTGTGGATTTTGGGCTTGGGGATTGGAATTCGCCGAAGAATGCGAAAATCTGCCCAAGCGCAGTCACAGGCACTGCATACTATTATTCAAATGCCAAGATAATGGCAAAATGTGCTGTTATGATGAACGAAGATGCGGCATATTATGAGGATTTGGCAGAAAAAATCAAAATTTCCTTTAGAGAGAAGTTTTTAAACCGCCCCGAGCTTGAAAAAAGTCAAACTTTTATAGCATGCTGTATATACCAAGGGCTTTACAACCCTGAAGAAATACCCGAAAAGGCCGCAAAGCTTGCCGAGCTGGTGGGGGATAATGATTACCGTATAGATTGCGGTATTTTGGGGACAAAATACATCTTTTCTGCTCTTGCCGACAATGGGTATTCGAATGTGCTGTATAAAATGGTAACCAATCCCAAAATGCCAAGCTATGCTTATTGGATTAACAATGGCATGACAACCTTTTGTTCATCGTGGGATATGACGGCTTCTCGCAATCACCATATGTTCAGCGAAGTTGACATGTGGCTGTATAAGCACATAGCCGGAATAAAAATAAAAGGCGGCGAAATAACAATTCGGCCATGCTTTATAGATGAAGTAAAGTGGGTTAAGGCAAAGCACAGGGATATTTCGGTTTATTATGACATGGAAAAAATAACGGTAGTTGTGCCGAAAAAATGTGATGTTGTATTGGGCAATCAAGTCTATAAAGTCGAGGCTGGAGTGCATACTTTTAAAATTAGAAGGTGAAGATGGGGAAGCGCTATTTTCAATAGTATAAAAATTACTCTGACGGCTTTAGGTCTTATTTAACTTAAAGTCCGTCAGAGTAATTTTCTATTTATTAAAATTCATGGATTTTATAATTAATGGTCACATAGGGAGTGGACAGTAGCATTAAGGCTTGGATTGACCACCCTTAATGACCAAAATTGCCCTTCGAAATCTCTTCCTTCAACTATCATTCTATATTCGCAGCAACTTGAGCATAATTTATCGCAAAAAGTAACAGTAAATGGCTCGCTGAATTTGGCGTGCTCTACATCAAGTTTTTTAATATATCTCCACGTCTGAACGGTATCTGACATGCCGTTTTTGCAAACCCTTACAAGCCTGAACAGCAAATCAACTTTAACTTCCGGGTCATCGCAATAGGCAGTTCTGCCTTCAAAATAAATAAGGCTTGAAAAATCGATTTTGGTATTAGGCATTTTAAGCTTGGAAGTATCGACCAAAACTCGGTCTAAGACAAAATATTGACAGGGCTCTATCTGTCCATATTCTGTTTCAAAAATTGCACATTGGGGATTGTGTCCGCATTCGAATAAAAATTTCTTTGTTTGAGGTTTTTTATTGTCGGAAAAATTTTCATGGTCGTTGATATTGCGGTCTTTGACATCGTTGTCGTTAGCATCGCGATATATGCAGCCCATATTTAATTCTCCTTTTCTTGGCATAATACGCCGATTTTCGAGTTTTTACTCAGTACATACTATGTTTTTATGCTGCATAATGTTACGCTCGTTACTGCGCATCGCCCTTTTCTACGGATAATTTTTTAACCTTTTCGCGAAGCCTGAAGATGCAGTCGGATTCCTTTGCAAAACCGCGCACAATATCCTCTGCCAAAGCACGGCAGGAAGGCGCACCGCATGAGCCGCAATCAAGCTTGGGAAGGTTATCGTTGATTTTTTCCAATTGCTCAAGCTTTTGCATGGCAACCGCCATGTCGCTGTCTAATTTCATAATAGGCTCAAAATCAATGGTTTTTTCCCATCTTACAGCCTCGTCCAAATCGCTGCTGTATGTATAAAGAGAGGGGGAAAGCTTGGTGTTTTCCAAAACATGATTGATTCTTGACTTTGCCACAAAGCAGTTTGTAACCGTCAAAGGACCGCCAACACAGCCGCCAACACAGGCTGCGGCCTCTAAAAAATCTATGTCCTCAACCGTTTGGTTTTCCACTTCCTCCAAAACCTTTATAACATTCCAAATACCATCAACGGCAATATTGTTTTCATTGCTAAGCCCAAAGCTTTCACCGCCGCTTTTTGCCCAAAATATTCCGTCTGTGCTGGCGGTTGCAAGCATTTTGGGCTTTTTAATCTGCTTCATAACGGGCAGGATGCGCAAATACAAATCTTTAATGGAAATACACCCGTCAACCAAGGATTTTTCTATTCCGAGCGGCTCGTGGATATAAGTTGCTTTTGCGGCGCATGGCGTGATAAAGAAAACGCCTATTTCTTCGGGGGAAAGACCTGTTTTTGAAACAGCCCTCTCCTTTGCAAGACGAGCGCCAAGCTCAATAGGAGCTAAAAGAGGGACCAAATTTGCAATTAAATTGGGAAACCTTACCTGAATAAGGCGGACTACCGCAGGGCATGCAGAGCTTATAACAGGCTTTGGCAAATTGTTTTTTTGGATAAAGTTTTTTGTGACTTCGGTCACAAGCTCGGCAGAGCTGGCAACTTCAAAAACATAGTCAAATCCAACCTTGCATATGGCGGTAAGGATAACGTTTACATCGGGTTTATCCTTGAACTGCGCATAAAAAGAAGGTGCCACAAGCGCAACTTTGTATTTATACTCGAAAATTTTATCAAAGCTGTCGGTTATGGCCTTTTTGGCATGGTAAGGACACACCCTTATGCATTCGCCGCAGTCGATACATCTCTCTTTTATGATTTTTGCCTTGCCGTCACGAACCCGGATAGCCTCCGTAGGGCATCTTTTTATGCAATTTGTACATCCCTTGCATTTCTCCTTATCCAAGGTTACGGAATGGAAATATTGCTTCAAAACGTCCACCCTCTTAGAAAAATCAAACCATTAATTATTAATAAAAACCGTAATTTCCACTACGGTGCCCTCACCTACTGCGGAAGAAATTTTTAGGTCATCGGAATATCTTTTCATATTCGGAATCCCCATGCCTGCCCCAAAGCCCATTTCACGCACCTGCTGGCTGGCGGTTGAGTATCCTTCCTGCATGGCAAGGGAAATATCTTCAATTCCGGGACCGTTGTCGGTAAACCTTACAAATATCTTTTGGGTTGTTATCTCCACATCCACAAATCCACCGCCTGCATGAATAATGGAGTTTATCTCCGCCTCGTACATGGATATGGCTACCCTTCTAACAATTTCAGGGGCAACCCCAAGCTGTTTTAAAATCTTTTTTACAGTGCTTGACACTTCACCTGCCGCGTGCAGGTCTGCGGAGTCAATATTATAGTGCAAAAGAAGCCTGTTTGACATAAGATTAATCCTCCCCGCACATAAGACCGCCCTTATACAGTCTTCCGCAGGCTTGGAAAAGCGGGTATTCAGTGGTCAAAACAGTCATGTTAAGGCTTTTGGCAAGGTCTATAATATCCTGCGTAGGTGTTTTTCCTCGGACAAAGCAAATAGCGCATATGTCCATCATCTCGGCAGTGCGCACCACTTGCGGGTTTATAAGTCCTGTCAGAAGAAGACCTTGCTCTTTGAGAAATGCCAAAACGTCGCTCATAAGGTCGCTTCCGCAAGCGACATGGACTTCTATATTTTCCAAATCATTTTCCGACTCACCTGTGAGAACCTGTGCTTTTAACAGCTCCCTGACGGTAGTAAGTTTCATAAACATTTCTCCTATCTTAAGATTT
>JAQVDK010000037.1 GCA_028697835.1 Eubacteriales bacterium
TGCTTGCCGTTAACAATGCCATATTTATCACCAAGTGTTAGAATATCACAAAAAATATGTTTTGTAAAGGCGAGGCAAACGCAGCCCGAAAAATATTTTTTTGCTTACCTAAGCTTTATGCAAGCTTTATGTTGACAAAAAAAATAAAAAATAGTATCATAGTTATGTGTGCCAAATTGGCATGCAAAGAGAGGGGTTTTAGTTAATGGCAAAATATACGAAAGAACAAATTATTAAGATGGTTAAAGAAAACGACGTTAAATTTATCAGACTGCAATTTACCGATATTTTCGGAATGCTTAAAAACGTTGCAATAACCGACAGTCAGCTTGAAAAGGCTTTGAATAACCAATGTATGTTTGACGGTTCTTCCATTGAAGGCTTTGTGCGAATTGAAGAGTCGGACATGTATCTTTATCCCGACCTTGATTCCTTTGTGATTTTTCCATGGAAACCTCAAAAAGGAAGAGTTGCGCGTTTGATATGCGATGTTTATAACACTGACGGAACGCCCTTTGCCGGTGACCCGAGAAACGCCTTGAAAAGAGTTCTTGCAAAGGCCGCCGAGATGGGATACAGCTTTAATGTAGGCCCGGAGGCGGAGTTTTTCCTGTTCCATACCGATGAGGGCGGCAAACCAACCACTATAACCCATGACGAAGCAAGCTATTTTGATTTGGGACCTGTTGACAGAGGGGAAGAAGCAAGGCGGGATATTTGCCTTGCCCTTGAAGAAATGGGTTTTGAAATAGAGGCGTCCCACCACGAAGTGGCAAGAGGTCAGCATGAAATCGACTTTAAATACGGCGATGCTTTGACAACTGCCGATAATCTTATGACCTTTAAGCTGGTAGTTAAAACTATTGCCCAAAAGCACGGGCTTCACGCCACATTCATGCCCAAGCCCATTTTTGGTATAAACGGCTCGGGTATGCATACGAATATGTCCCTTGTTAAAGGCGGCAAAAATGCCTTCTACGATAAAAACGCATCCGACGGCTTAAGCGACATAACGTATAATTTTATTGCAGGGCTTCTAAAGCACGTCAAAGCAATGACCGCTGTTACAAATCCATTGGTCAATTCATATAAAAGGCTTGTCCCCGGCTATGAGGCTCCGGTTTACATAGCATGGAGCGGCTGCAACAGAAGTCCCCTTGTAAGGATTCCCGCCTCCAGGGGCGAGGGAACAAGGGTAGAGCTGCGCTGCCCCGACCCATCGGCAAATCCGTATTTGGTAATGGCTGTGTGCCTGGCAGCAGGTCTTGACGGGATTAAAAGAAACCTTCAACCGCCAGAAGCCGTTAACCAAAATATCTATGACATGGACGGCGAGCAGCTTGTAAAAAACGGCATAGAAAGCCTGCCCGGAACGCTGGAGGAAGCCATCTTGGAGATGGAAAAAAGCGAGCTTGTAAGAGACGCCCTGGGAGAGCATATTTTCACCAACTATATCGAAGCAAAGAAAAAAGAATGGGATGATTACAGAACAAAAGTTACCCAATGGGAAATTGACAGATACCTTACTTTGTATTAGAAAAGATAAACTCCCCTTGCCAAGTGTACTGCTCCAATTTATGCAGACAATGCAAAAATATTCCTATGGCAAGCGGTGTTATGCCATATAACTTGGTTAGCTTAAAATATCCGTATGAAGTGTGTATGGAAAATATTGGTCACTGCAAAACTTCGGCTTTGCGGTGACCTTTTTATTTTTTTTGCTGCTTTGATTGTGCTCAAAACAAAATTAACATTCCAATGTGCTATTGTCATACAAATCTTTGATTAATTTTTACATCTTAATATATTTTAGTTTGGATATTTTATCAGTCTTATAGATTTTGCAATCTTTTGTTGGTCTGGCGAATATATCAGCTTCAAGCATCCGCTGATTTTAAGAAATTCTTTGTTTGCTCTATGATAAAATTAAGTTTCTCTCCTGTTTCTTTTTGTGTTAAAACTTGTTCTTTTAACTCGAAAATTTATTTTTACAATCCTTGCATTTTTTCAAAAATGTGGACATACATATTGAATAAAGGAGCGTGAAATTCAAATGATATGGTACAACAAACAAACAAACGCAGTAATGGAGGCACTTGGGACAAGCAAAGAAGGTCTTACGGAAAACGAATTTAAAGAGCGGCTTGGACAGCAGGGGAAAAACAAGCTGGAAGAAAAAAGGGGGAAGTCTTTTTTTGAAAAAATTATTGAGCAGATAAGCGATTTTATGGTTTTGACCCTTTTGGCCGCGGCGGCAATTTCTTTTTTTATATCTTCCATGCACGGAGAGCGTGACTATCTTGACCCTATTATTATTTTAGCCATTGTTGTTATTAATGCCACAATCGGCGTTGTCCAGGAAAGTAGGGCGGAAAAGGCGATTGAAGCCTTGAAAAAGCTTTCTGCACCCCATGCAAGGGTTAGAAGGGACGGCAAGGTTATGACGGTTGATTGCGAGGATATAGTAAGAGGGGATATATTGGTTTTGGAAACGGGGGATTACATTCCTGCCGATGCGAGGATAATAGAATGTACCAACTTAAAGACGGAGGAATCATCCCTTACGGGCGAGTCGCTGCCACAGGATAAGCACAACATGCCCATAATGGGGGAAGTACATATTGCCGACCAGCACAACATGCTTTTTGCTTCAACATTGGTTGTAAGCGGACGAGCCGAGGCTGTTGTGGTGGAAACCGGTATGGACACCCAAGTGGGCAAAATTGCAAAGCTTATTATTGAGGATGAAGAATACAAAACTCCCCTGCAGGAAAGATTGGCGGGAATTGGCAAGACCTTGGGCGTTGCCGCCCTTGTAATATGCGGGCTTATTTTTATCATGGGCTCTATTCAAAAAATGCCTGTGTTTGACATGTTCATGACCTCCGTAAGCCTTGCGGTGGCGGCCATTCCCGAGGGGCTGCCGGCTATTGTGACAATAGTTTTGGCCATTGGCGTGCAAAGGATGTCAAAGCAAAATGCAATTATCAGAAAACTGCCTGCTGTGGAAACCCTTGGAAGTGCGACGGTGATTTGCTCCGACAAGACGGGTACCCTGACACAAAATAAAATCAAGGTTGTGCAGATAGAATGCGATGCCAGCGCAAAGGCGCTTAGCCTTGCGGCGCTGTGCTGCAACGGTACAGACCCTACGGAGCGGGCTATTTTAGCCAAGGCGGGAAGGGTGGAAAAGGCTGTTAGGGTAAAGGAAATTCCGTTCGACTCCGCTCGAAAGCTTATGACGGTTGTTGTAAAGCGCGCAAAAGGCTATAGGGTTATTACCAAGGGTGCCCCCGACGTGCTGATTGACAAGTGTGATGCTTCCTTTGAAGATAAAAAGTATATTATGAATAAAAACGACCAGATGGCACAAAAGGCTTTGCGTGTTTTAGGCGTGGCCTATAAGGATGTTGACAAGCTTACCGATGATTTGGAAAGCCATTTAACATTTGCAGGATTAATCGGTACTGCCGACCCGATTAGGCCCGAGGCAAAGGAAGCGGTCCGTATATGCAAAAGGGCAGGAATTAAAACGGTTATGATAACAGGCGACCATATTACAACAGCCTGCGCAATTGCCTCAGAGCTTGGCATAATGCGGGGGGGCGACCTTGCCATTACGGGGGTGGAGCTTGCAAAATTGCCCCAAAGCCGACTTGAGCGTGATATCTATAAATACAGCGTTTTTGCAAGGGTTTCTCCTGAAGACAAGCTTAGGATTGTAAAGGCCTTTCAGGCAAAAGGGGCTATTGTTGCCATGACCGGTGACGGGGTAAACGACGCTCCGGCGCTTCAAACGGCGGATATTGGCTGTGCTATGGGTGTTTGCGGCACGGAGGTTGCCAAAAGCGCGGCAGACATGATTTTGGCAGACGACAATTTTTCAACAATTGTGGAGGCGGTCAAGCAAGGCAGAGGAATTTACGACAACATAAGAAAAGCGGTACATTTTTTGCTATCGTCTAATGTGGGTGAGATTATTACCATTTTTACGGCCATTTTTCTTGGCTGGCCGTCGCCTCTTTTGGCAATACAGCTTTTGTGGGTTAATTTAGTTACGGACTCCCTTCCTGCAATTAGCTTGGGAGTTGACGATATTGACGATGATATAATGCGGCGAAAGCCGAAAAATCCAAAGAGCGGGCTTTTTTCGGACGGCTTGGGGCTTACCATTTTGCTTGAGGGCTTTGTTATAGGCATAATTTCTTTGCTTGCTTATAATATAGGGTTTTTAAAGTACAACTTGGTAACCGGCAGAACTATGGCCTTTGCGGTTTTGAGCCTTTCTCAGCTTGTTCACTCTTTTGATGTAAGAAGTGAAAAATCTATATTTGAAACGGGAATTTTTGCAAACATGTATCTTTTGTATTCGTTTATAATATGCACTGGTGCGCAGGTTTTGGTTATTGGGATACCGTTTTTGGCAAAGTTGTTTAAGGTTGTACCGCTTACTTTGAGCCAGTGGCTTGTGGTGGCGGCATTAAGCCTTGTTCCGCTTTTAATTTCGGAAATACAAAAGGCTTTTGCAAGAAAAAAACAAGCTGTCGGATTGTTTGGATATGAAAATGCATAAAAATGCACTACAAAATTCGACAAACATTGGACAAAAACACCTAAATTATGACGATTTGTGTCGAAAAACAGAATAAATTGCGATGATTAACAATGGCAATAGCCGGATATATATTGTATAATTATTAGCAAGAAATAGTTTTGGGTAAGAAACGATTCTATAATGAAACGGAGGTGAACGCAATGAATAAGTTTTTGTTTTCAACTATGTCGTTATCTGTTACCGATGGAGTGGAAGAACCATTTGATTTAGAATATTATATCATAGAAAATATTTCTATGGAACTAAATAAAGGGCAGAAAAAAGGTGCAACAAATACAGGCACATACGGCATAGAAGTTGTCAAAACTCAAAGAAGTCAAGGTATTAAATATACCGAGGTTAAAACAATCAATGAGGTTTGCAGCTGTGAAGAGGAAATTTATAAAATTGCGAAGCTGGTAAGCGACTACACAGTAACTCCCATAACTTTAGAAGACGTTATCACCGATTTGGTTGCCAACTCATTTAGAGAAAGGAACATACCCCATAAACCTGAGATTCCAAGCGCATAAGGCTGACTTTACCTACAGTCTGCACACCCCTGCCCCTCAACATTTGGGGGCAGGGGTGTTAATGTATGTTTATCACATTTTTTTGTTTGTTTTAAACTGCGCGTTTTTCAGTCTTTCCAGCAGCTCATACGCAATAACCATGTCCCCTTTGCCTTTGCCAAGGTGAACATTTTGGCGATTGGTGCCGTGGAAATCCGTTCCTCCGCTTTTAAGAAGCCCTAATTTTTCCGCAAGATAGTTTGCAAGCTGATAGGTTTTGGTATCGTAGTCCGAATAGTAAACCTCCACACCCATAAGTCCTAAATTTTTAAGGCGGACCAATGTTTCCTCAAGCTCATGTGCCGGCTTGTTAAGGTAGTTTATATGGGCCAAAACGGGAATTCCGCCTGATTGAAGTACAACTTCGATTCCTTCCTTTTCGCCAAGCCTTTTTCTGGGGACATAAGCCTTGCACCCAAAAGAAAGGTAGCTACGGAAGGCTTGGGTATAGTCGCTGACCATGCCTTTTTCCTCCATGGTTTTGGCAATATGCAGCCTGCCCATGTTTTTTGCACCGGTTTTTTCCCGTACTTCCTCGTAAGTTATGGAAAAACCCAAATCTTGAAGCTTTTTTATCATTTGCCTGTTGCGCTCATCCCGGGCTTTTTTAAGTCCGTCCAATGTTTGATTTAGTTTTGGGCTTTTATGGTCTATAAGAAGGCCCAGTATGTGCATGTTATCGTTTTCGCCCACGCTGATTTCCACACCGGGCACCACCTCGACTCCAGCTTTAACCCCTGCTTTTTGCGCCTCGTCAATTCCGCTTATGGTGTCGTGGTCGGTTATTGCCACTGCCGCAAGATTTGCCTTTTTAGCAAGAAAAACAAGCTCCGACGGCGTGTGGGAGCCGTCGGAAGCTGTTGTATGCGTATGCAGGTCAATCAGTTTTTGCAAGCTATCACTCTTTCTAAAGAAACTATTTTTTGCCAAGGAGCTTGTTTAGCTCTTCCAAAAACGAGTTAACATCCTTAAACCGCCGATACACCGAGGCAAAGCGGACATAAGCCACCTCGTCTATATCCTTCAGCCGTTCCATAACAAGCTCTCCGATTTGCTGTGAGGTTACCTCTCTTGAGGCTTTGTTGCGGATAACGGCTTCTATTTCGTCTATAACCTTTTCAAGCTGGGCAAGGGTTACAGGACGCTTTTCGCAGGCACGCAAAAGACCGTTTAGTAGCTTTTCCCTGTCAAATGGCTGGCGTGTCATATCTTTTTTTATAACTATCAAAGGGGCGATTTCCACCCTTTCATAGCTGGTAAACCGCTCAGCACATTTAAGGCATTCCCTGCGCCGCCTTATGCTGCTGCCGTCGTCGGCAGAGCGGGAATCTATTACCTTGCTTTCCAAATGTCCGCAAAAAATACATTTCATAGACATATGCTCCAGTCGTTTATATTCTTATGCATCATTTTATCATTTATTTGCAGAAAACACAAGTTTTTAAGGCAGCTTTTTGCTATCTACTATGATTATATCGTCGCCTATACGTTTTATATTGCCCCATGGGATAACGCAATCCTCGCCTTTGCCGAAAATCCCGCCAAAGCCCTTAGGTCCGGGAACAACTATTGCAGCTATCCTTCCGCTGGCGGTATCTATTTCTACGTCGCACACAAAGCCCAACCTTTTTCCGTCGCTAAGGTCGATTACTTCCTTGTTTCGAAGGTCTTGAAATCTATTCACAACATGCCCTCCCCATACTATTTGTATTACTACAAATATATGTTAAAGGCACCGTTTATTATTCCAAGTCACAAAGCCACTGGTCTGCGACCGCGTCGGAGGGCATACGCCAGTCGGCGCGGGGAGAGAGGGATACCGAGCCTACCTTTGGTCCGTCGGGCATACAGTTTCTTTTAAATTGGTTTGCAAAAAACCTCCTAAGGAAAACCGCAAGCACTTTTTTAATAGACTCTTTGCTGTAAGTGCCTTCAAATGCATTTTCCGCTAAAAACAATATTTTTTCTGGCGAAAAGCCAAAACGGACAAAATAGTACAGGAAAAAATCATGCAGGGCATAGTCGCCTATTATATCCTCGGTTTTTTGAGTGGTTTTGCCGTCTGTTGCAGGCAAAAGCTCGGGAGATACGGGAGTGGCCAAAATATCATCTACAACCTTTTGGACTTCCCCTTGCAGCTTGCTTTCGCCTATCCATGCGGTAAGGTGGCGCACCAAGGTTTTCGGCACTCCGCTGTTTACTCCGTACATGGAAAGATGGTCACCGCCGTAGGTTGACCAGCCCAAGGCAATCTCCGAAAGGTCTCCCGTGCCAATTACCAAGCCGCCTACCTGGTTTGCTATGTCCATCAGAATTTGAGTCCTTTCTCGAGCTTGGGCGTTTTCATATGTTACATCCGTTTTGTTTTCGTCATGACCTATGTCTTTAAAATGCTGACGGCAAGCGTCCACTATGCTTATTTCTCTGCTGGAAACTCCAAGATGCTCCATTAGCTTGCGGGCGTTTTCCAAGGTTCGCGGCGTTGTTCCAAAGCCGGGCATGGTAACCGCCACAACCCCATCCCTTGGCAGGCTTAAAATGTCCATTGCCTGCACTGTAATAAGCAGGGCAAGGGTGGAGTCAAGTCCGCCCGATATGCCAATGACGGGATTTTTGGTGTTTGTATGCTTTAGCCTTTTTGCCAATGAAAAGGACAGTATATTATATACCTCCTGCATTCGCATATCATAATTTGCAGACCTTTTTGGCACAAAGGGATGTGCGGGGATTTTCCGCTCAAGCTTTTCCAGCTTTTGTGGCTTTGTATCCATGACTATATGCCTGTATGGTTTTTGCGGTTTCACAAAGCTGTCAAAGGTGTTGCGTTTTCTTCTGTCTGAGTTTATCCTGTCGATATCGATTTCACAGCAGTAAATTTTACTTTCAAAGGATAAATTGGTTTCGCTTAGCAAAATGGAGCCGTTTTCCCCCACGATTGTGTTGGCGGAGTATAAGGTGTCCGTGGTGGATTCGCTTATACCGGCAGATACAAACACATACGCACAATGAGAGGAGTAGCTTCTTTGTTTTATTATAGTGTTTCTGTAGCCTGATTTACCCGTCACCGCATTGGTGGCGGAAAGGTTAAAGATTATTTGTGCGCCGTTTAGCGAGTGAAAGATGGAAGGAGGAGTGGCAACCCACATATCCTCACAAATTTCAACCGCAAACTTGAAATTGCCGCAATCAAAAATTATGTTTGCCCCAAAGGGTACTTTTTGACCGCATATGCTAAGCTCTTCCACATTTGAACGCTCTCCCGACACGAACCAGCGACCTTCGTAAAACTCGCTGTAGTTGGGTATATATGTTTTGGGAACTATGCCTAAAACTTTGCCCATGTGCAAAACTGCGGCGCAGTTTAGAAGGTGGGCACCGTCAAAAATCGGAAGCCCCACAATGGAGATTATATCAAGGTCTTTTGTTTCGTTTAAAATATGGCTTATGCCCTTTAGGGAGCCTTCTATTAAAGTTGACGATAGCAAAAGGTCAGCGCAGCTGTATCCCGTTATGCAAAGCTCGGGGAACACAATTGCCTGCGCCCCTCGGGCATAAGCCGATTTTATAAGGCGCACTATTTCCTTGCAGTTAAAATCCACATCCCCCACACTGCAAACAGGGATTGCAGATGCAACCTTTACAAATCCGTGGTTTATCATTGGCTTACCAGCTCCTTAGAATTAGAGTATATAAATTTCCGATTTGCCGTCTTTGGCGTAAGGTAATTTGTGATGAAATTCGCTACGCTAATTAAATCATATCCTTTATTAAATCACGCCCTTGGCGCAATGTAGGATATGATGAAATTCGCTACGCTCATTATATCACAAATGTGGAAAAAAAAATAGTTTTATTATAAAAAAACACCGCAAAAACAAGGAAAAACTTAAAAATACACAATTTTTGCATATAAATATTGGATAAAGTTTTTCTTGTAAATACTTACGCTTTGGTGTATAATGAAGGTAAGGAGGCGAAGCGTTATGAAACTAATACTTGCAATTGTGCATCGTGATGACAGTACCCGGCTTACAGAAGAGCTGACCAAAAATAAAATAAACGTCACAAAACTTGCATCAACAGGAGGTTTTCTACGCGCAGGCAACGTCACCTTTCTAATCGGAACGGATGAAGAGCATATCGAGGAAGTTTTGGAAATTATTCGAAGTATATGCAAGTCCAGAAAAGAACTTACAGCACCTGCCGGCATGTATATGGGCGCCGCCGCATGGCCTATTGAAGTTATGGTGGGCGGGGCAACGGTGTTTGTTATGGATGTGGACAGGTTCGAAAAAATATGAGTTTTGACAAAGTTTTAGGACATGACTCGGTTAAACAAAGACTGATGACTGCAGTAGAGCTTGGTAGGGTTTCCCATGCTTATATCTTTAGCGGCAGCAAGGGGATTGGAAAAACCACCACCGCACTTGAATTTGCGGCAATTCTTACCGAACAAAAAAAACCAAGCGAGCAGGCAGATGTTATTTATGTTACAAACGAACATTATGGAATCAAGGATAAAGCGGCTGTTTCCGTGGATACTGTCCGTGCGGCAAGGGTTGATATGTTCACCAAGCCCTATGTGGCAGACAGGAAGGTGTTTATATTCCCTAATGCGGAAACCATGACCGTCGGGGCGCAAAATGCCCTGCTTAAGGTTTTTGAAGAGCCGCCTTCATACTGTGTTATTATTTTGATTACCCAAAACGAGAATATGCTGCTGCCTACCATCCGCTCAAGGGCTGTGACCATAAAATTTGCGCCTCTTGAGGACGAGTATATTCGCCGATACCTTGTGCAAAAATACGCTGTTTCTGATGATGTTATAGTCCGCCTTTGCGCAGGAAGCATTGCCAAAGCAGACTCACTTGTGCAGGAAGATGGAATTTCGGAGCTGATAGGCGAGTTTACCGCCCTTTTTAGGAAGTTTGCCTCCCATGATATGGAGTGTGTTTATCAGGCGATTGCTGTTTTTGAAAGGGAGAAGGAGCGCTTTGGCGTGCTTCTTGATTTGATAAGTGCTATCGCCTATGATTCGGCCGCTCTTACGCAGCCTGAGGGCCCTTTGAAGATTGCAGGCTTTAATCCTGCGGCGGCATTGCAGGTTTTAGAGATGGTGGAGGAGGCAAGGCGGGCTTTGCAGTCAAATCGCAACTATAATATGGTTGTTTCCGAATTATTGATACAGACATGGGGGTTAATGCATGGTTGAAATTATTGGGGTGCGGTTTAAAAGCGTCGGCAAGATATATTATTTCGACCCTCAAGGCGAAAAGTACGAAAGAGGCGATTATGTTATCGTCGAAACGGTAAGAGGTGTCGAAATTGGTGAGGTTATACTTTCAAATCGCACTATTGCTAAAGAAGATATTGTTGCACAGCTAAAGCCGGTCATAAGACGGGCAAGCCAGGATGATTTTATAAAACACGAGGAAAACAAGAAAAAGGAAAAAGAAGCCTTTGCTGTTTGCCTTAAAAAAATAAAAGAGCACAATCTTGATATGAAGCTCATTGATGTGGAATATACCTTTGACGGCGGTAAAATTTTGTTTTATTTTACCGCTGATGGAAGAATAGATTTTCGGGAGCTTGTAAAGTCCCTTGCAACAGTTTTTAGAACAAGGATTGAGCTTAGGCAGATTGGCGTCAGGGATGAAGCCAAGATGGTTGGTGGAATGGGTGTTTGCGGCAGGCCTCTTTGCTGCCGGACGTTTTTGGGGGATTTTGAGCCTGTGTCCATTAAAATGGCGAAGGAGCAGGGCTTGTCCCTTAACCCAAGTAAAATTTCCGGCACCTGCGGAAGACTGATGTGCTGTTTGAAATATGAGCAAGAAACCTATGAACATCTTTTAAGGCAAATGCCTAAAGTTGATGCCCTGGTCCAAACTCCTGACGGTAAGGGCGTTGTTGTGGAAACCAACCTTCTTACGGGAAAGCTTAAAGTTCAATTGGAAAAAGAAGAAGGTGCCGCTTTTCACACCTATGATAGAAAAAATATAACCGTTATTCGTGATGCAAAAATCAAGCTTACCAGCGAGGAAATTGCCGAGCTTAAAGAGCTTGAAGATAATTAACGCTACTTAACAAACAAGACTTTTTGTGGAGTTTGTTAGTATATTTAAAGCTTTATAATAATATAAGGGAGGTGTCACAGGATGAGCTACAGAATTACGGAGGACTGCATAAACTGTGGTGCATGTGAACCGGAGTGTCCTGTTTCCTGCATTTCAAGCGGCGATGATATTTATGTTATCGACCCTGAAGCTTGCATTGACTGCGGTGCATGTGCAAATGTCTGCCCGGTCGGAGCTCCGGTTCAAGACTAATATAATTTACTTAAAAAAGCGTATCGAAACAAGTCGCACCATTTGGATGTGCCTTAAACGATACGCTTTTTTAATTTGCAGAATACTGCGCAAAGCCAATGGCGGAAAAACAAAGAAGTTTACTTTAATTTTCCCGAAAGATAGGGGGATATAAGTAGAATAAGCAACATTTTTGGACGAAAAAACCGCCCTTGGAACAAACCAAGGGCGGTGTGCTTGTCGGTCCTTGCCGACTGGCGGAGAGACAGGGATTCGAACCCTGGGTAGGTGTTAACCTACACACGCTTTCCAAGCGTGCGCCTTAAGCCAACTCAGCCATCTCTCCAAAAAAATATTTTCTGTTGATTTCGAACCTTATATAGTATATACTGTTTTTAAACAAAAATCAAGTCATTTTTTAAATTTGTGGTGATATTTTTGAAAAAATTTATTATTTCCGAAAAAGAACGCATTGATGATTTGCAAATTCCCATAGGCGACGGCAAATCTCTTAGCATTATCCAAAATACGGATTATTTTTCCTTTGGTATTGATGCGGTGCTGATTGCGAATTTTGTAAGGGTTAAAAAGAATGCAGCAATTGTTGATTTGGGCACCGGATGTGGCGTTATTCCCCTTATTCTTGCGGCAAAGACCGACCTTCGTCATGTTACAGGCGTGGAAATCCAAAGGGATGTAGCTGAAATGGCGCAAAGAAGTGTTGCCCTTAACGGATTGGAAGATAAAGTAAGTATAGTGTGGGCAGACCTTAAAACCTTCGGCAACTCAGCCTCTTATGACATTGTTGTATGCAACCCGCCTTATAAAGAAGGGGGAGGGGGGCTTAAAAATGCAAACCGGCATCGTGCCATTGCAAGGCATGAAATATGCTGCACGCTGCAGGATGTTGCATATGCGGCTAAAAGGCTTTTAAAGCCAATGGGAAAGCTTTATTTGGTTCACCGCCCCGAAAGGCTGGTTGACATAATGTGTTTTATGCGGGAAAACGGCATAGAGCCAAAGCGTCTTAGGTTTGTGCACCCGTCGGCGGGGAAGGCTGCGAACATTGTTTTAATAGAAGGTACAAAAGGCGGCAGGGCAAAGCTGCTTTTAGAGCCGCCTTTGTATGTAAGGGATGAAAACAACAACTACACCTTTGAAATAGAAAAAATATATGGAAGAATTTAATTAACCTCTGTCATAAGAAGGCTATATTTCAATCAGATTTACAGCAATAGTCAGCTTGCCAACTTCCGTGCTGACATAAATTTTTGTATTTTCATCAACAAAAGTTTCGTTTGCGTCGCAAGAAAACTGCGGAGGAGATATGTCGCAGGATATGTCTTGCTCTGACATGGAAATAAGAGCTTTACCGCTTATTATATTGGCTATTTCCCCTGCAGCAGAGGTGACAAACTCGTCAATTTCGCTAACTTCCATGCCGCTCATCATTTTAACCATGTTTAAAATGGTCTCTTTTGGAAACTGGTATATGACGCTGCCTTCCCTGTCGCCGTAAATGTCGATGCGTACTGTTATGCATTCTTTAGCGCTGACATCAATGTTTTTAATCGGAGAGGCCTCGACATTAAGCATTAAATCGAATACTTCCCTGGTGGCTTCATAAAACGAGCCTGTCATTTTCTTGCTGGCTTCTAATTTTCCTTTGGAGAAATCGCCGATTTTTCTGTCCTCGCTTGCCACATGGTTAATAAGCCAGGACATCAGCCTGCCCGCAAACCTTTGCATGAGGGATTCCGAAGCACCGCTTTTGAGGTATTCTTTTTCTACTTGAAGAACATAATCCACCATGTCGCTATGTATCTTTTTATGCTCCTCGAGGAAAGGGTAACCGATTTTTTCTTGATAGTTTTCCTCGGCTTTAAAGTGGATTACTACATAATCCTTCATAAATGCCAAGGTTTGCTCCACCTTTTTTTGCTTGTCATTCCACAAAGCAGGAGAGCGAACGACTCCCACAAAATCGAAAACGCGCTCAAACAACTCTTTGTGTTGTTCGTCAATAAGGGAAACACCTATTAAATAAGAATCCTTCCAAGCCATTTTTACCTCCTCAAAAAAGATAATTATTATTAGATGTTATTATACTATCATTTTTCTTGTTTGTAAATAAAAAATGCAAATATAACCCAAAAGGTTAAAAATGACTAAAAAAAAATGGGAAATAAAATGGGAAATTATATAAAATACATAAAAAAAAGACTACTTTTATATTAGCTATTGCAATTAAATATTTGATATGATAAAATGTAATAAAATAGTATGTGGATATATAAAATATAAGGTGTGGTATAGTGAAAATCAAGGATGGATTTATTTTAAAAGAAATAGCAGGCGAATCTGTTGTTGTTCCAGTTGGTGATAATATAGCCGATTTTAGCGCCACAATAATACTTTCCGAAAGCGGTGCGTTTTTATGGAGGGCTTTGGAAAAGGGCGCAAACGAGGAGCAATTGCTAAAATCTATCCTTAGCGAATACAACATTGACGCTCAAACCGCCAAAGAGGATATCAAAGCCTTTATCGACAAATTAACCATACATAACCTGCTGGAAAAATGAAAAACACCACCGACAAATTTTTGAGCATTCAAAAGTTGGGGCCGGTTTTTCAGGCTTTGATTTTGGAAAAGTCCAAAGTTAAAATTACTGTCACCGGCAACAGCATGTATCCATTGCTGCGAACCGGAATTGATGAGGTAATTTTAAAGCAAGCCAAGTCGTACAAAAAGGGCGATGTTGTGTTTTACAAGCGTGATGATGGAAGCTATATACTGCATAGAATAGTCGGAAAAGAAAATGATGCTTTTTACCTTGCGGGAGATGCGGAAATTCGCAAGGAATATCCCATATACGCCAATCAAATCATTGGCGTTGCAACTGATTTTGTCAGCAGAGGGAAAAGGTTTTCACATAAAAACCCTGTTTATTTGATATACAGCTTTTTGTGGATGTTACTTTTGCCATATCGCCAAAAAATAATAAGAATGTATATAAACTTTCGTAGTGTGCTAAAGTGTTGGAGAAAACTGTGGTGAGCAATAATAACGTATCTAAAAGAATTATAAAAGACGCAATAAAGCATTCTCTGCTGCCTTTAGTGCTTCTGACGCTTTTGGGAATTGCTTTATCAATATGCGGCGTGTTTTTTGCGGTAGTGTCAAAAGCCGTGTTGGACAGTGCAACAGGCGGTGTGCAAGGAAATATCGCAAAGCCTGTTTTAATATTGGTTGCATTGATTGCAGCACAGCTTGCCATGCAGGTTTTGTTCTCATCAATTAGCGTTAGCTCTGAGGGAAGGCTTAACAAAAATATAAAAAAGCGGTTTTTCTCTCAGATTTTAAATAAGGATTACCTGCAAATTTCCCGATACCATTCAGGGGACTTGCTAAACAGAATGTCCGGAGATATTGGCAGTGTTGCAAGCGGAATCATAAATATAATTCCGGAAACGGTTTCACAGCTTGTCAGGCTTTTGCTTGGTTTTTTTGTTCTTTTTCGTTTGGATTCAACGGTAGCGCTTATTTGCTTATTGGCAGGACCGGTTGTTATTGTTGTTTCTAAAATTTATAGGGACAAAATGAAAGCCTTACATAAAAAATGCCAGGAAACAAAGGGAAAGTCCCTTTCGTTTATGCAAGAGTGCCTGCAAAACATCATGGTTGTTAAATCCTTTTCGGGCGAAAAACAGTTTACAAGCCGTGCAATAATGCTGGAGCAAGACTATCTTACACATATCATAAGGCGCAATAACATAAGCATAATTGCAAATGTTTTGTTTTATATCAGCATTACAGCGGTTTATTACTTTGCATTAGCCTGGGGAGCCTACAAGATTTCAAAAGGACTTATGACCTTTGGAACACTAACAGCTGTTTTGCAGCTAACCGGTCAAATTCAAGGTCCGTTTAGAGGTTTATCCTCCTTGCTTCCTAAATATTTTGCGCTTGTTGCCTCCTGCGAAAGGCTTGCGGAAATAACAGCGCTTGACAGCGAAATCAAGAGCAAGGAAATTGATTATAAGAGCCTATATAGGGATATGTCATGTATAACTTTGGAGAATGTATCCTTTTCGTATGACGAAAAACCAATTCTCAAAAATGCAAGCCTAAATATAGAAAAAGGCGATTTGATTGCAATATCGGCAGGCTCCGGTATTGGAAAAAGCACATTTTTAAAACTGCTTTTGGGTATTATCCGTCCTTTGGACGGTAGGATATACATAAAATTAGAAAACGGAACAAGCGTTCCTGTTGATAAAAACATAAGACCTCTTTTTGCTTATGTGCCTCAGGGAAACATGGTTTTGTCAGGGACAATTCGTGAAAATATTGTGTTTGCACAAGAAGATGTTGACGAGGAAAAAATTATTGAAAGTGCAAAAATATCGGCGGTTTGGGACTTTATTGGCTCCCTGCCTCAAGGTCTTGACACTGTTATAGGCGAAAAGGGATTGGGTCTTTCAGAAGGACAGGTGCAAAGGATTGCCGTTGCAAGAGCAATATACAGCGATTCTCCAATCATACTGCTGGACGAGGCAACCTCTGCATTGGACGAGGAAACGGAAAAGGTTTTGCTTCAGAATATTAAAAATATGAAAGAAAAAACCTGCATCATAGTTTCTCACAGAAAAGCGGTGTTTGAAATCTGCCG
>JAQVDK010000038.1 GCA_028697835.1 Eubacteriales bacterium
CATACCAAGCATCGTCGTCAACATCTGTGTATGCGGCCTTGTGCTCTCCGATGGGGATTTGGAAGGCAAGCAATGCAACTTTAACAAATTCTTCTCTTAAAACCGGTAGGTTAGGAGCAAAAGTATGCTCATCTTTGCCATGGAAAATGCCTTTTTCCGCCAGATACGAAACGTATTTTGCCGCCCAATCACCACTTTTCATGTCCGAAAATTTCATGTCGTTGGTTTCTTGCGTTTCGTCATCTGTTGTGTTTGGAGTGGGCAGCGGAACAGTAACGTTTATTGAGGGGCCTCCTCCTCCGCCGCCACCACCGCCGCCACTGCTGCTTTTTGCGGCAACCGTAAGGGTAAAGCTTTTGGTTTTGTCGGTTAATCCTTCCTGTTTCGCCCCTACGGTCAAGGTAACGGTTTGGGAAGTGCTTTTTTGTGTTACGGTTCCATATTGGTCAATTACACTTGGGTTGCTGCTGGTCCACGCAAAGGCGGTTTTATACTTTCCTACAAAGATTAATTCGATTGCAGAGTCGGTGACCGTCTTTTTGGGCAGTGTAACAAGTGAAATGTCTATGTCGGCTATGTCCTTTGGAGTACTAAAGGCTTCAACTTCTTCTATCCGCCCTGCAGCCTGCATTTTAATCTTTATCTTGGACGCTTCAAGGGGAAGGTTATCGTCTGCCTCTGTCCATGCGCCGTCGTGCCAAAAATACACAGCAGCTTTGTCGGTGTTAGTGCCTTTTAACAGTATTTCACCAATTACAATGGTTTTGTCCAGGGTTAAAATTTTCTCATCTCCGCCGGCCGCATCCCAATATGTAGGCCTTGCGTCCGTAAGCTCGCTTCCTTGGACCGACGAGAGAAGATTTTGATAAGGAATTTCAACGTCTATGCTGTAGTTTCTGTCTGCCGCCCCTTGGAACCTGAAGGTTATGTCTATGGTAGCATACACATTCTTGCCTTTTTCGGCGGGTCTTTTTACAATGCTTGTGCCGCCTTCAATATGCAATGCGGCTTTTGCCTCGTCGGTTGTTGTTTGCAAACGTCCTTTTACGTCATATAAAACTTCAACTGTCCTGCCGGGATACATTGCAGTTTCCCAAGTATCGGGAAATTCGATTGGGTCGGTTATGACTGAATAGGGGATTTCAAATTCTGCCAAAAACTCGTCATACGCAGCTTTTAAGATATGGTACTCTTCCCCGGGCTCGCGCATTAAAACCGTAAAGACAAGTTGTGTAGTAATACTTGCGCCGCCTTTAGACAGTACAGCCGTTAATGTAACATCTTTAGAGTTGTCAATACCCTCCACAAACGGCGGCTGGTTAACGGTTCCGTCCAAAGCAAGTGTAGCCGCATCTGTTGTTTGTGTCCATTCAATGCTTATGCCATTGTTTTCGGTTGGCAGGATTATGTCTGAGTCAATCTGATTTAGCGCAACGTCGTTTAGCTGTGATACAAGGTCAGAAAGGTCGTCTGCCGCCTGCTCAAGCTCGGCAACAACAGCCGGGTCAATGGTTGTTACCAATAAGTTTGCAAAACTTTGACCATGTATATCCTTTAGGCTGTTTAGCAAGAACTCATAAGTCCCCTCTGTAAGGTCGCCCGGAATCTCAAACTCTAAAATTTGAGGGTATGACGCAGAAGTCAGGGTGTATGTGCTTGATATATCCATACGGGGAATGTCAAAAACTTCGCCTGTTTCGGTGTTTCTTAGCTGCACGGATGTAACCGAGGCTTCGTTTTGCAAAGGCTGACTAAGCCGCAGCTGAATGTTTTTGCCTATAAATTTGCTTGGCTCAACCAAATCGGGTTTTAGAATTTCCGCTTCGTTATTTTCGTTGACCATTGCCAATGTAGCTGCTGCGGTGCTTGGTCCTGCCATCATATTGTCAACATAAACCGTGCTTGGCGTGTTAAGAAGAGATATGGACTGGATATATACACCGCTGATTCCAAGTACAGTTGCGCCTTTTGAATAGTTGTCGCCTGTTGAAGATACCGAACGTTCCGCCAGCCCGCCATATCCTATGTAGTATAGCGCCGTAGCAATCGGCTCGGCTTCAAAGATTTCTTTGACATTTTTAACTCTGTCTTCTACAAAGGCTTCTTGGTCGTCGGTAATGTCATAAACTTTAACAGTCAAGGTTTGGTTGGCGGTGTTGTGCTCCTGCACCAGCCTGTACCAGCGGTTTGTGCTGTATTCGCCGATTTTAACACGGCTGCTCTCCGAGGTATTAACGCTGGAGGTTGGTCCTGCCTGCAGGTTTTGCATAATGTTTCCGTTTTTGTCAAAAATCACGTTAAAGGTATTAAAGTTGTTAACAGCAAACGTACCGGTGCTTGCGACAATGTGGGCAAACCTTGGTGCGGTTTTTCTTTCTGCCGCCATATCCTCAAAATACAGGTCCATTTTCGAAACACCCGAGCCTGCCGAAGCCGTAGCGCCGCTTGAGGAATAAAATGTATTTTCGTTGCCGGACAATGTTTTGTAAATCTGCATTGTACCTGCTGTCGAATTGTCATATGACTGCATAACCGAAACGTTATTGCTGGAGTTGTTGGGGTCTTGGATACCTTCTTCCACCCTATGGTTGGAATCCGAAGGCTTGCCTTTACTTGTTGTGTTTGTGCTGTTCATAAGGGTGTACCACGGCGCTGCATCTTTGTAGGACAATACCAACGTTGTTTGAAACAGCGTCAGCGCCATTGTCAAAGCAAGGACTGCAGACAAAATTCGTTTCAAATTAATCACCTTCCCTTGGTTAATCAATGTAATAAACAACTTCCTTTATGCCTGAATAATACTGACGGATAAATATGTCTTTTCCGATTTCCAAATCACCAATATCGGCTTTGGATACCTTACCCGTTACCCTGTTATATGCAGTAATGGTAGTATTGCCTAAAAGATACACCCTTCGCACTCCGTCAAGCTCATCAAGAACTAATTTTCCGTCCTCGTATTCAACAATGCTTCCATAGTTTACACCAAGATACTGGTTTCCTTGCCCTTGATTCAAATTGCTAAGCCCCGAATTGCTCGGTGCGGTGGGTATAAGCCATGCTGCCTCGTCTTTGTTTGCCGCACGCATTAAAACAAGTATGTTAATTATTTCTCCCTTTGAGTTTTTAAGAACTTGAATTGCGTCGCCTGGCATAACACTTGCAGCAGAAGTTGTAACACCGTTTTGGTCACGAAGCTGATACTTAAGTGCAGGGAAAAGATTCCAAGGATTTTCGGCTTCGCTTATTGAAATTGTTTGTGCCCGTACAGGAACTCCTTTTTGCATGCCGTATATAACCAAAACATTTTCGCTGTTTTCATTTATTCCTCGCACTATGTTTTCTACAATTATGCAATCGTCTAAAAGTTGGGGATTGGAAACGCTTCCCCCTTGGCCCACATACTCATAGTAGCGTACTGCCATTTTAGAAAACAATGTTGCATCAACATCATAAAAGGCCATTTGCATTGGGTTTGCGGCAATACCGCCGGAGTAAGCCGTTGACGGATATTGCGGGCTGCCAAGCACGCTGTCTGTGTCAAGGTCGCTTATCTTTATAGGATAGAAGGCATCGTCTTCCAAGTCAGCCAAATCCACATTGCTGTTTACAGACGGAATCGCCATAATTATCGCATCTGTGCTAACTCCAACACGCTTTCCGAAGGTGCTTGCCTTATACACGGTTGCTGCAGACGGTTCGCTGGAGTTTATAAATATTTGTGGATACAAATGCTGCTCATAGTACCTTTCGAAGTTGCCTCCGGAATGTTCATTTTCCTTGGTCTGATAAGCGTATATCTCCAAATCAAAAATTCCTTTATCGTCTTGCTGATACTGTACCATTCTATATACAACAGCATTTTTGTCGCCCGGTATTTGTGCAAATTTATTTATCTCTGCCAACACACCCTTGCCTTTGTGCATTTTTCCGTTTATACGCACACTGTTTGAAAGGTTTATTATTTTTCGCTCTCCGTCTATTCCGTAAAGCAGTGCAGAAAGATTGTCCGACAAGCCCTTTCCCCCAGCTACTTTATATAGGAAGGCAATTGTTTTTTCACCCAAAACCGTTTCGGAAACATTTGCCCCGGCAATCATGCCAAAAGCGTTTAAATAGAACAAAGATTCAACGCCGATGTCTATTTTAACAGCCTTTTGATGATGAGCGTCAAGCTTCTGCTTGTATTCGTTTGTTAATACGTAATACTCATCTTGGATTCGGATTTCATCGCCGGCAATTTCCGTAATCATGCCTCTTATGCTGCTTTTGGACACAAAGCCAAGCGCCAATTGGCATTCACCGCTCTCATCCACAGAATATATTAAAGATATAACGTCGTTTGTATCAAAGTCCTTTGGATGGAAGGTTTCGCCCTTTTCATCGTAAAAGAACACTTTGCCCTTTTCAAAGGCGGTGTGCATTTCAATCGATTCGCCAAAAGTTCCTGCAAATTTAAAGCTGTCATATATAAAGCTTTTTAGTATAATGTTTTCATAGCTGCGAATCCATACAAAGTCCGCCATGTCGTCGCCATTGTTATCCGCAAGGTAAACATCGGCAGAGGTTTTGCTTCCAAGCAAGGATAAAACCTCTTGCACAGCGCTGTCTGATGGAATAAGCGCGCGCACCGGTCCTAAATATTCAAAGTTATAATAAACCCCTGCGTTTTTGTCTATTGAATAAAGCGAATCATCTTCAAGATTTTTTAGACTTTCCAAAACGCCTTCCGATTGAAGCTCGCCTGCCGAAAGCACGTACGCCATGCCCCTTCGCTCTATGGGATACATGCACACAATTTCCCCATCCTGCTTTAATTCGCCCTTTGTGTCTATGTAAAAGCGTACATACCTTCCGATGTATGTGGCATTTTCATATAAATTTGCGGATTTGTAAACAGTATCATCGATAAGGACGCTGTCTGCAGATGTGGGTGACTGACCTGTAATATGAAGGAGGGGATTTGCTTTTAACACACCTTCGTCATATACAATGCCCAGCCTTTCGGACAAGAAGGTCTCGCCTTTGGTATTGGTAAGGTTTAAACCGCCGCTTGAAACAGATGATTTTGCAACCTCGGCATGCAGCGCTTTAAAGGTTAGCCTTTTGCCGTCTGCAACCGTAGCGCCGCCTGCATTTGCAATAGATTCATCCCTTATCCCAAGGGTATGGGCAACAGACATATACCCTATCGGATAGCCGCCTTTTGCCTTGGCGTATTCGCCATAGCCCAAAACTTCAACCCATACTTTTATCATCTCTGTGGATGTTACCGCATCAGACGGCCTGAATTGAAAAGCACCTGCCCCCACCTTGGAGCCTTGCATATAGCCCATGCGAACAAGGGCTACTGCCGCATTTGCATAATTTCCCGCTTCCTCCAGGTCCACAATCGCAATGTTGTCTGTATCAAACTGAAAATCCGAGCTGCGATAAGATAAAACGTCAACAACAACCTGTGCAAATTCTGCTCGGGTTAAAACTTCGCCGTCCTGCTTTTGTATTTGGAACAAAGGAAACGCTTTAAAGAAAGCAGCATATTCCATGCCAAGCAGCGAAGTATCCGTCTGCTGCTTGGCAGAGATTGCAGTTGAAAAAAGCATTACAATCAGCAAAACCGCCGATAATATCCGTTTCATTTCGTCATCTCCTTATTTACTGGTTTATCCCAATGCCAAGCCTTTTGCGCACTGCATTGGTATAGGCATCTGCCTCGTTATCCCTTATTGGAAACTGTGTATTAAAAATTAAAATTCCATCGCCAAATCTTGAGTTGGCTTTATAAAACCATGTCAGAAGGTCGCAGGGGGCATATAAAATGCCGTCTTTTATTTTAAAGGCTGCCCCTTCAAACTCTTGCTTTTCACCGTTTACAAAAACCTCGCCCTTGTCTGTTACACGCAAAACTTCATCCCCGATAATTTCAAAAGCACCAAGCTCTTCGGAAAAACTGTATCGGCTTCCCATATGTTGTGCTACTGTTTTTGCGGGAACCCATAAAACTTCGCCCTCAGCCCATGCTTTTGCATCGGATGTTTTCTTGATGTTGCCAAAGATGTAACTGCCGGAGTGTGTACTTAGAACAATTGCGTTTTGCATGTTGGAAATCATCGCCGCTGTAAGGTCTGTTTCTGTTTTTAAAGCCTTTAAAGATATTCCCCTACCGTTTATGTTTTTCAAATCAACCTCAATTTTAAGGGGTGATGTGCTGATTACTTTAACAGCGTCATCTTGCTTTACAATAGTGGTAACGTTTGTGTCAAATGTCACGGTAACCGGCTTTGTTGCAACAAATGTTGGGTCCGTCATGGTAATTTCTATTTGTTCCTCGTCCTCGCGCACTATCATATTAAGCCTTCCGTCAGCCGAAACTCCCCCGGCAGTTGCACCGCTTTTTGACCATATGTTGTATCCGGTAACTTTAAGCTCTTTATGTCTTACAGCATGAACTTCATCATTTTGTGCCAATATTTCAATCTTTGGATTTTCGGCGTAATTTTCCGTTTCTTCCTGGGAGTAGCCCATCAAGGTCACATATGCGTATTTGCCGTCTTTTGGATTTTTGCCATGGTCGTACCACATGGTGAAAAACTCTTCCGTTACGGTTTCCGTAGTGTCTGAAAACCACATGTCTGCTACCTTTTCGGTTCTGCTTTCCAAAACCGCATTTATCGTAGGATTATCAATAAAATAGTATCCTATGTCGCCTTTTCCGTCGCCTGAGTAGTGGGCTGTTTTTGTATTTTGAAAAGCAACGGGAGCACCCTTTTCCAAAGCTTTGCCGCCTATGGTCAAGGAATTATTTTCCGAGGTTTTCTTGCGGTTATCCACAGTTGTTTCTATGGTTTCGCTGCCGCCTTGAATTCCCGAGCCAATGTTTACAATTTCATCTCCAAACAAGAACCATGATTTTTTCCCATATAGGCTGCTGTTCCAGTTGGCAATCTCCATTCCCGCCGCACCGTACTTATTTTCGTGGTCTATGCTGGATACCCAGTCCCTTGTGCTGTACATTTCGCCTTCATACCTTGTGGTGGTGCGGGGAATTCTGTCCACGGTAGTTCCCGGCAGGCGATAATGGTCCACTGCCACCCAGAAGTTCCTGTCGTATTGGTCTTTGTCGTCGGTCAGATAATAAGTCATGCCGGAGCTTGCATACCAAGCCTTCATTGCATCGCCGTTTGGCGCCTCAAAAGTTCTGGTTCGCTTGCTGAACATTGAAAGCCCAAAGCCAAATTCGGGTGAATGATAGATTAGCTTATCGCCAATAGGATAACGTTTTAAAAGCGTAATATCCCCTCTTGGTATTACCTGCTCGTCTGTGGTCAGGCTGTCTTTTACCTCTTGGTCCAGCTTCATCTGCTTTGCCATGGATTGAAAATTCGTCCTGTAAGGCTCCGGCAGATATTCGCTAATTGAAGCAATGCTGTTTGCAATGGTGCGCCCGTAAGATGCGCCGGAGCCAAGTCCGCGCCCGCTGGCAACATCTACTGTGTTTCCTTTATATATAATTGATTCATAGCCATCTACAATCCGCTTTGCCAAATCGTCTATTATGTTTTGTTCAATCTGCCAAACCGTCCCTACCAGCATACCGATAATATTGCTTGTATTTGAAAGCTGGTCGCGGCCATAGGTTGCATTATACATATAACCCGAGTGGAAAATATAGCTTCCATCCCAATAATATCCGTCGTTTTCTCCGCCGCCCAGCAATTTTTGCTGTATATTATACTTTCCTTCCTGGGCAAGGGCGTAGCGGGCTCTATGTATATAGAACGGGTCTTTAAGGGCCACACCCATTTTCAGCGAAGACGCAGACAAATACAGCCTGTTTGCACCCGCCCATGTATAATGGAATTGCTGGTCAACATAAAATTCAACGCTTTGCCTGATTCTTTGAACAAGCTCGGGGTCCAAATCGGACCCTATCAAAAGAAGAATGTCTGAAATTGCGGCAGGTGCCGACACTTCCCAAGGATACCAGTTGCTGTACTCTTCTATACCGGGGTTGTATTTATTTTTAATCATAAAATCCAGTGCAAAGTGGATATCTTCCAACAATTCTTCAGACCGGTAGTACGCATTTCCTTCTTGAGCATAAGCTAAAGCCATTCGCCTGATGCGAGTAAAAGCATCACCTATTTTGCCTGATTCCTGTTGGGTGTTGGCTCTTGGTGGAATCAAATCCTGCCATAGCTCTTTTGCATTCGGGTGTCGAAGCATGGTTTCTCTCCACTGCTTTGCTTCACTATGCACATTTTCAATGGTTTTTAGCCTGCTGGGTGTTTTTTCTAAATGATTGCCCGTCATGGAGTCGTTGTATTTTTTCCTTAGATAATCATAATCTGCTTCACCGGGAACCATTTTTGCATCAATTTGATAAATAATTTCTTCCAATGAATCACGGGCGCTGTCTATTTCCTGCTGAGAAGCCTGCACATTTGACAAAACGTCCCGTGCCTTTTCAATTTGCCTGTTTAAAGCTTCAAAGTCCCCGTCGGTAAAATGATGCCTAACACCTTCGGAAACAATGGATTTGGACTTATTTTCAGCAATATATATCATGTTGGAAAGGTCGTCCCTTATAACCGTGTTGTCATGATATACCTGCCATTCATTTAGTGTTATAATGGCGTCTTTGTATGTGTTATTGGTTTCATGAACCTCAAGGCGAACATAGCGGGTCCTGACCGGCTCAAAATGAATGTGCCTGCCGTATGCCCCAATGCCTTTTCCCGTATAAACTGTTTTCCATCCGCTTTTATTTCCGGACACGGAGATTGTATAAGAATTTATTGCAGAATAAAGCTCCTGCAGGTAAACACGATTTATGTAACGATGCTCATACAAATCCAATATATAATCCGCTCTTTGCGCTCCTACAGGAGAGCTATATCCCGATTGCACATTAGCATCTGTTATATTGCGCACTCCCTGAGTAGAGCTTATCATCAGCTCTCCTTCGGCATTGTAAAAACGCACATCGACCGATATATTTCGTGCATAGTTTTCACTTTCCGAATACACCGTATTAAATAAGCTGCAAAATATTAAAAACGTCAGTATAAGCGCAACTGTTTTCCTCATGTGCCATACCCCTTTCAGACTTTATTAATTTTGCACAAAAATTTAAAGATGTCTTGTAAATTAATTATACAGTATTTTTTTCTGTCGCTTCAAGTAACAAAACCTGAAAAAAGGTTACATTTTATAAAATAACGACAATTTCCATGTAAAAAATGCAACTTTTTTGTTAATTTCATATAAAAAAGCATTGAAAAGGATTGTTTTTTATGATATATATAATTAAGCACGAAAGAAAAAGAAGGGGTGTAAATTAAAAGTGAATTTAATCTATATTTTTGCCGACCAATGGAGAAGGGACGCTGTTGGAATATATAATAAGGAGGTTATAACACCTAATATCGACACTCTTGCCAAGGACGGATTTGTGTTCAACCGTGCTTACAGCACAAGCCCCGTTTGCTCGCCCCATAGGGCTTGTCTTTTAACAGGCAAATTCCCTATCCAAAACGGAGTCTTTACAAACTGCAAGCCGGGAATAGACGCACAGCTTAGCGAAGACGATATTTGCGTATCCGATGTGCTAAAAGAAAATAATTACGAAACCGGATATATAGGAAAATGGCATTTGGACAAACCGGACGGCGGCGACAGCTGGGATGCATATACTCCACCCGGAAAGCGCCGTCATGGGTTTGATTTTTGGTATTCCTACGGCGCCGATGACAACCATAACACTCCCCATTATTGGAATACGGAAGGTAAGCGGATAGATATAAACCAGTGGTCGGTAGAACACGAAACCGACGTTGCCCTTCGGTTTCTTCAAAATACAAAGGGCAAATTTGCACTGTTTATTTCATACAATCCACCTCACAGCCCTTATGACAGCGCCCCTTATAAATACAAAAAATTATACGACGATATTACTCTAAAAGAGAACGTTATTCCAAAGTTTATGCACCATACCGGCGAGATGGACAAAAATCTAATCAGCAACAATTTGGAAGATACCATAAGGGAATACTACGGGGCTGTTTCCGGAGTCGACGATAATATTGGAAGGATTGTAGGGTACCTTAAGGATAATAACCTTTATGATGATACGATGATTGTTATATCCAGCGACCATGGCGATATGTTAGGCTCCCATGGGCTTATGGGCAAATATGTTTGGCATGAAGAATCCATAGGAATTCCGCTTATTTTCAGCGGCGGCAGGATAGGGCCCAACCAATCAAACGAGCTTATCGGCAGCACCGACCACGCTCCAACCCTACTTGGCATGCTGGGCATAAGCGTTCCGGAGGATATGCAGGGCAAAGACTTCTCCCCGCTTATAAGAGGCGAGCGCTTTGAAGGCTATAAATCCATCATTACCGAAGGCTTTCCAAATTCTACCGAGAGAATAAAAAGCTTTGAGGAAAACGGAGAAAACTTTCTTGATTATGGCTGGAGATGCGTAGTTACACAAGATTATAAGCTTGCTATTCACAGAGGATACTCCTTTGGAGAGGAAAAGCAGGTCTTCTTATATGATATAAAAAATTATCCTCTTGAAAACAAAACAATCGAAGATACGAAAAAGCTTGAAGAATTAAAACAAGAAATGAGATACTGGCTTGAATTAACAAGCGACGGTTTTAAGGTTTAAAAAATCACCCCATAGCAGCGTTAATTCCATAAAAAATCATCCTTTCAGTCCGGCTTATTTATCCAACTTTTACCTGAAAGGATGATTTTTATTTATTTTATATAAATTTGCAAACCTTTTTTAAAGTTTTTATTCTTCTGTGGTGAAAACATGCTCTCCGCTTTCAACAGTATATTTACTGCCGTTTAAATAAATTGTGGCGGTGGTGCCTTGGGGAACGTTAAAGGTATATGTTACGGTTTTTCCGTCACGCTTCCACGAAGATGAAACAACCCCATTTTTTGTTTCGATGGATGCGCTAACAAAATCTATGCGTTTGTCGGTAATTGGCTCAAAGATAATATTACTAAATGCAGGGCTGCTTTCATCTATCTTTATTCCCGCCATAACTTCATACATCCAATCAGCAACCGCTCCATAAGCATAATGGTTAAAGGAATTCATATCCGCACTCCAAAGCTTGCCCTCATCATTTATTCCGTCCCAATGCTCCCATATGGTTGTAGCGCCTTGGTTAACCGAGTAAAGCCATGACGGGAACTCCTCTTGAAGAAGAAGCGAATATGCGGTTTCATGGTATCCGGTTTTCGAGAGCGCATGAAGCAAATACGGAGTCCCCACAAATCCGGTTGTAAGCTTGTTGCCGTTTTCCTTGATAAGTGTATTAAGCCTTTCGCCAAATGGCGCCAAATCATCAGCCAAATCAAAGAATATGACAAGTGCATGGGCAGTTTGTGTATCCGAGGTTAGCCTTCCGTCTTTTATAAAGGTATCTTGAAAAGCCTTTTTGACATTATCATAAAGCTTTTCATATTCGGTTGTGTCATAGCCTAATACCTTACCTGCTTTTATTACAATTGCAGTTGAATATGCAAAATACGCCGTTGCAATCAGTGATTTGTCAGTTGCGCCAACATAGCTGCCATATGGCGCGTCCAAACCGAGCCAATCGCCATAATGATGCCCTGTGTTCCAAATATACGGGTTGTCCCCTTGGTTTTTTATATAATCAATCCATTTGCACATGCTATCATATTGGCGCTTTAATATTTCTTTATTGCCATATGACAGATAAATCTGCCACGGGCATATCACCGCTGCATCTCCCCAGGCTGAAGAGCTGCTGCTAACCTTTCCCAAAACATTAGGTATAACAGCAGGAACCCCGCCATCTTCAAATTGCTCGACTGCCAAGTCGCTAAGCCATTTGATAAAAAAGCGTTCCACATCAAAATTATATGTTGCGGTTTTTATAAACATCTGCGCATCGCCGGTCCAGCCAAGCCGCTCGTCCCTTTGCGGACAATCGGTGGGAACGTCAAGAAAATTACCCTTTTGCCCCCAAATGATATTTTCAAAAAGCTTGTTCACCTTTTCGTTGGAGCAAGAAAAATATCCTGTTCTTTTTATGTTGGAATGTACCACAATAGCGGTAAAATCCTTGGGGTCGGGCTCTCCTATCCAGTTTACCACTCGAACATATCTAAATCCTTGGAACGTGAATTTTGGCTTGTATGTAGTTTTTTTGCCGTTGGCGATAAACTGTATCCTTTGCAATGCCGAGCGCAGGTTGTCTATATAAACATCCCCTGATTTGTCTAAAATTTCCCCATGATACAGCTCAACAACGTGTCCGTACGGTGCATTTACCGTAAATTCAACATATCCCGTTAAATTTTGTCCAAAATCCAAGACATATCCTGTTTTTGACTTTGTAACCGCAATGGGGGTTAGCCTTTCAACCTCAACTATTTCTTCCCCTTCCTGCGGTATCAGCGTATCCTTTGTGTATTCCATCACCTTTGCCGGCTCCCACTTAAATTCTTCCACCCTTGAATCAAATATCTCGCCATCGTAAATACTGCTGAACAGTATGGGTGATTTTGATATTTTTGTTGTTTCATCACTTACAATCAGGCTGGCAGTTCCGTCTTTGTATTTTATCTCCAATTCAAAAATAACGCTTGGGTTTTTGCCAAACTTCTTTGCTTCAATCCAGGCTAATCTACCCAAATGCCACCCATCACCTGCTTCTATGTCCAAAGTATTTTCTTCTTCAAGCAGCCCCGTTACATCATATTCCTGAACCTGCAGGCGACTGTGGTAAGCTGTCCATCCGGGGGCAAGAACGAAGCTTCCCACACGCTTTCCGTTAATATGTGCAACATAACAGCCAATAGCTGTGATTTTAAGCTTTGCACATGAAATTTCTCGCTTTGCATCAAATGTTTTCCTGAACATCGGACAAACCGTGCCAAATTCTGACGGGGCACTTATCCACTTTGACTTATCAAGCATTATCCAAACACACCTTTCTTTGTAGCTTATAGTCAAATTATAGCATATTTACTTTTTAATATTAATGTACTATAATGATATAAAAGGTGGGTGATATTGATGAATTGTCCTCGTATGAGCGGCTTGTCTTTTTTTCAAAACAACGAGCATGTATTTATTAATTTTCATAAGGACTCCGACATTTCCATACACAAGCATGACTTTATTGAAATTTCATACGTGTTAAAAGGACGAGGCATCCACTATCTTGGAAACCGCCAGATAGAAATTGAGCAAGGAGATTATTTTATAATCAACACGCACGTGCCCCATGGATATAAGGACATTGAAAAAATGACCATATACAACTGCATTTTCAAGGCAGACTTTCTTGATGCTTCCATGCTTGGGATAGATAATTTTTATGATATTTTGGACCATTATCTTTTTAAGCATCTGGCATTATCCGATATAACAGGTATAACAGAAGTTAAATTCCGTGCCGACAATGCTATACATGATTTGTTTATGGAAATGTATAAAGAATATACCCAAAAGCCAAACGGATATGTTCAACTTCTTCGCTTGAACATTTTAAAACTGCTGATTCTTACTCTAAGAGCTAACAATACATACGGCTTAAAGCTGCCCAGCCGACAAAACGAATCTTTAAATTCAATAATTCGCTATATAACTCAAAATTATCAAAATAAGCTGACACTTAAAGAGCTTGCAAGCCGCGCATATGTGTCACCGGAGCATTTTTGCAGAACGTTTAAAAATTATACCGGAGTATCTGTATGGAATTTCATTAAAACGGTTCGTATAGACAAAGCAAAATCACTTTTACTAAACACCAACAAAACAGTTGCCGAGGTGGCCGAATTGGTTGGATACACGGACGAAAAGCATTTTTCCAAGATTTTTCGATTAGCAACAGGCATTTCGCCATCCGGCTTTAAAAAGCATATTTTAAAATAAGCTGTAAGGTTTAAAAGGGGTTAAATATTTTATTTGGTTGAATTTGACATTGAATGCCGTTTGTTTCAAAGTAAAAGTTGGTATTCACACCAAAAGCGCAAATACCAACTTGGGCTTATTTGTTTTATCTGTTTAATGCTTGAACAGCCGAAATTCGGGCAATTTCTATTTCCCTTTCAGAGATCGGCTTGTCGAATTCGTTAAATTTATTACCCTTTATTTCCCTGCCTGTAATGTAGCCGTACCATGTCAAGGACACCGCATACCTTGCAACCCCCAAGTCCAAATGAAAAGCATCACGATGGACTTTTTCGATTCCGTTTGCCAAAAGATGTTGCAAACACTGTCCGGAAGGAATTATTCCGTCTGCATTTATGTCGATTGCAGCTTTTTCATATGCCTTTTTCAAACTTTCAAACATATCACGTTGGTCATTAAAACCTAAGCTTGCCAGTCTTTCGCTGCCCTGTTCATATGACCATGTTTGGTGCAAAAGCTGCTTTGATTTAGGCGCATGATACCTTGCATATTTTGAAAGCTCCTGCAGGTAAGGATAATATGTATCATAAAAAGGGCTAAAGTGGCTTGCCTGTTGGAAGGTTATAAAGTCCCATTCGTCGCTTTGCAACGCTTCTTTTATTGTAACATAAATTCCGGTTGTCTCGCCGTTAAATTCAAACGAATAGGCCTTTGCATCGTTGTTCATATTTTTATAATGGGTGGCAAGGGAACAACCGCCAATATATAAATTTATACATTTCAAATCAACATCATCAGCTTTTGCTACTTTGTGCAAATACCTTTGGGCGTCTTGTGAAAAACTGTTTCCAATCGACAATACCTTCATTTTTTTACACACCCCTTAGATTCTTCCTTGTTTTTCGTTGCCAAATATGAGCCAGACACAACCAGTGCAAGGGCTACAAAAACTTTTCCGTTTGGCACAATACCGTTTACAAAAAATGCTACAAAGGGTGTTAGGATAGGTTTTATGAAAAACACTAAAGAAGCTGCCATGGCAGATGTTTTTTCCATTGCTTTAAAATAGGCCCAATAGCCAATGCCTGTTACACCTATTCCAAGGTATAAAAGGTTTCCAATATTGCTTGAGCCAATTGAACTTATAACTTCAATACGCATTATCAAAAGAAAAACCAAAAGCACAATGCTGCCGATGAAAAAAGAATAGCCTGTTTGAATAATGCCGCTTAGCTTTTTCATAAATTTTTTGCTTAAAACCGTGTATAAGCTAAAGGTCAATGCAGACAAGGCAGCTAAAATTACGGACAGCAGATTGTTTTTGGAAGAAAAATCGGTACAAATTAGAACCCCTGCTACGCAAAGAAATATTGCAATGGTTTTTGTAAGGTTAATTCTGTCTTTAAGTATAATTGCGGAAAAAAGCATGGTAAAAACAGAGTTTGAAGAAAAAATAATTGCAATTAGGGCAGGGGAGTCTGCTTTTAAAACAGCATATTGCAAAAGCGTCATGCTAATGCATATACACAAAATGCCCAAAAGGGTGATGGTTAGATAGTCTTTTTTGTCAAGTACAATGGCGCTTTTTTTGACTTTTGCATAAGAAAAAGGCAAAAGAACCGCCCCTCCAATAAAAAACCTTATAAAGGTAATTGCAAAGGGGTTTGTAATATGTGCGATAAGCTTGCTGACAGGCTCGAGGGTGGCAAACATTATAGCTGTAAGCAATATGTAAAATAGTCCTTTTCTCATTCTTAAAAGCTCCTTTTTTATATTTAACTTCTATATTTTGCAGGAGGATGCCCTGTTTTCGCATTTCAATAAATTTATTACTGTTATCTATATAAAACAATGATTACAACCGCTTTGTACTTTAAGCTGTCAAGTTTATGGCATAACTGCTGCGCGAGATTATAGATGCATACCAAAAGCCGGACATCAAATTATCTTTATATGCCGAAAATTAAATATAAGTAAATTATAGTTGATATACCATTTTTAGTCAAGTTATATCTTTGCAATAATTTTATTCTTTTGCAGTGCCTATCATAATATTTCGTTCATCATAAAATTTAATAAAATGTTAATATTTAATTTATAGTTTTTCAAGTGCTAAGTAGTAATATGGTATCATAACAAATAAACGTTTATTGTTTACAATAA
>JAQVDK010000039.1 GCA_028697835.1 Eubacteriales bacterium
CCAACCTTTACGACAATTCTCTTAAGTTCCATCAGCTTATCAGTCCTCATATATAAAAATTGATTATAACAATATTTTAGCAGTTATTTCAAAACTGTCAAGGAAAATTTTAATATTTACTCAGGAAAACTATTGCATAGTGCCTGCATAATGTGATATAATACACTTTAACATTATTTTAGTATCAGATTTATTAAATAGACAAGTTCAACCAAGCTTTTGGAGGTGTTTTAATTGAACAATAAATATTATATAACCACTCCGATTTATTATCCAAGCGGAAAGCTGCATATAGGCCACGTATATACAACGGTTGCCGCCGACGCTGTTGCAAGGTTTAGGCGGATTATGGGCGACGAGGTGTTTTTCCTTACCGGAACCGACGAGCATGGTCAGAAAATCCAAAGGAAAGCCCAGGAAGCTGGCAAGGGGCCTAAAGAATATGTTGATGAAATTGTCGAAGGCATTGTTGACCTTTGGGATGTTTTAAACATATCCTACGATAAGTTTATCCGCACAACGGACAACTACCATGTCAGTGCGGTCCAAAACATTGTCCAGCAGCTTTATGATAATGAGGATATTTATAAAAGCGAGTACGAGGGCTGGTATTGCACGCCTTGCGAAACTTTTTGGACAAAGACTCAGCTTGGCGAAAAAAGCGTGTGTCCGGACTGTAACAGACCGGTGGAAAAGGCAAAGGAAGAAAGCTATTTCTTCAAGATGTCCAAATATCAAGACAGGCTTGTGGAATATATCGAAAACAATCCCGACTTTATCCAGCCTACCTCAAGGCGAAACGAAATGCTTGCGTTTATAAAAGCCGGTCTTGAGGATTTGTGCATTTCAAGGACTACCTTTGACTGGGGAATTAAAGTTCCCTTTGATGAAAAGCATGTGGTGTATGTGTGGTTGGATGCGCTTTCCAACTATATTACCGCTCTTGGCTATCCTGAAAAAACCGGGCTTTATGAAAAATTCTGGCCTGCCAATGTTCATTTGGTAGGAAAAGATATAGTAAGGTTTCATACGGTTATATGGCCTACCATATTAATGGCGCTTGATTTGCCCCTTCCAAAGCAGGTTTTTGCCCATGGCTGGCTTCTTTTGGATGGCGGCAAAATGAGCAAAAGCCGAGGAAACGTGGTGGACCCTGTAATACTTGCGAAAAAGTATGGGGTTGACGCCGTGCGCTATTTTGTGCTTCGTGAAATTCCCTTCGGACAAGACGGAAACTTTTCCAACGAATTGATGATAAACAGGATAAATTTTGACCTTGCAAACGATTTGGGCAACCTTGTAAGCAGAACTGTTGCAATGGTTGAAAAGTATTTTGCAGGAGCTGTAAGCGGCGGACAGCAGGAGGAAGAAGTGGACAAGGACTTAAAAGCCCTTGCCGTTGAAACCAATGAAATAAGCAGCGACGAAATTAACAAGCTTATGCTTTCCAATGCCCTTGCTGATATTTGGAAGTTTATTTCCCGTACCAATAAATATATAGACGAAACCGCTCCTTGGGTGCTTGCAAAGGACGAGGGCAAAAAAGAGAGGCTTGCTCAGGTTCTTTACAACCTTTGCGAATCCATACGCTTAATAGCGGCATATATTCAGCCGTTTATGCCCGAAACCGCATCAAAAATCCACCAGCAAATAGGGACGGAAAACACAGACCGCACTTGGAAAGAAGGCGGCAAGTTCACCGTTAAAAAAGGCGAGGCGCTGTTTCCACGAATAGACCTTAAAAAGGAGCTTGACGAGCTTGAAAGCATTACTCTTTGATACTCACGCACACTATGACGACCCCAGGTTCGATGGCGACCGGCAGGAAGTTTTAAGGAAGATTCGTGAAAAGGGTGTTGCAGAGGTTGTAAACATAGGTGCGGATATGCACTCGTCCAAAAAAAGTGTGGAGCTTGCAAGGGAATATGATTTTATTTATGCAACCGTGGGAGTTCACCCTCATGAGGTTAAAAACATGAGGGAGGAGGATTTGGATACCTTAGATAAGTGGTGCAAAGATGAAAAGGTTGTCGCTATAGGTGAAATAGGGCTTGATTATTACTACGACAACAGTCCGCGCGACCTTCAGAAATTTTGGTTTAAAAAACAGCTTGATTTAGCCCAAAGACTTGATATGCCGGTGGTTATCCATACCCGGGACGCCACGCGTGATACGCTGGATATTTTAAAAGAAAGCACTGCAAGGGGAATTGTCCACTGCTTTTCGGAAAGTGCGGAAGTTGCAAAGCAGCTTGTAAAAATGGGCTTTTATATTGCTTTTGGCGGCACTTTAACCTATAAAAACGCAAGAAAAGCCGTTGAAGCGGTGGCGGTTATCCCGACAGACAGGCTTTTGTTGGAGACGGACTGTCCCTACCTTGCGCCGCAGGGGCACAGAGGAAAACGCAACGACAGCTCGCTAATGGGCATTGTTTGCGAAACAATGGCGCAAATAAAAGGCATAAGCTATGAAGATATGGCAAATATCACATACCAAAATGCACGGAAGGTGTATAGATTTGATAATTAGCTATGAACTTGGAAATTCCTTATATATTAACCTTACCAACAGATGCTCAAACGCTTGTGAGTTCTGTCTTAGAGGTGGCAGTAAAAATATTGATTCCTCCCGTTGGGAGTCAAGCGACGATTTAAGCGGAACGGATGAGCTGTGGCTTGAGTACGAGCCTTCTGTTGAGGAAATTATTGCAGACCTTAAAAAGCGTGACCTTGGCAAATACGAGGAAGTGGTGTTTTGCGGCTTTGGAGAGCCTTTCACAAGGTTTGACGAATGCCTTGAGGTTGCAAAATGGCTGAAGGGGAAAAATATTAGGGTTCGTGTAAACACCAACGGGCAGGCAAATTTAATCCACAATCGTGACGTAACAAACGAAATGGCAGGCTTTTTTGATGTTGTGTCCATAAGCTTAAATGGGAAAAACGCCAAGGAATATGACGAAATATGCCATAGCGATTATGGCGAGGATGCTTTTGGGGCACTTTTGGAATTTGGCAAGAAGTGCTCTGAAAAAGGAATAGAAACTATTTTTACGGTGGTGGATATTCTACCTCCTGAGGATATAGAAGTTTGCAGAAAGCTGGCACAAAGCCACGGCGGCAGGCTAAGGATTAGAAAATATATAGAGTAAAAACATAGAAAAGGGGGATTTTGATGAAAAAAATCAGTATCTTTGACAGCACTTTGCGCGACGGTGCTCAAGGCGAAGGAGTGTCTTTTTCCGTTGAGGATAAGCTTGCTGTAGTTGAATATCTTGACCAGTTAGGTGTTGATTATATAGAAGGCGGAAATCCAACTTCCAACCCTAAAGACTGCGAATTTTTTGAAAGGGTTGCGGACCTTGAGCTTAAAAATGCAAAAGTTGTGTCTTTTACAAGCACCCACAAGGTAGGGGCAGACCCTGCAAAGGACCCTTCCTTGACTGCTGTTTTAGAATCCAAAACCGAGCATGTAAGCGTTTTTGGAAAGTCATGGGACATGCACGTTACCGACATATTAAACGCAACCTTGGAGCAAAATCTTGAAATTATATGCAGCACCGTTGATTATCTTACCAAAAACGGGAAGACGGTTTTCTACGACGCTGAGCATTTTTATGACGGATACAAGGCAAATCCCGAATATGCCATGCAGACCTTGGAAGCAGCCCTTAAAGGCGGGGCAAAGGTTTTGGTTTTGTGCGACACAAACGGGGCGTGTTTCCCCTTTGAAATAGAGCAGATAACAACCGAAGTTGTAAAGCGTTTTCCAAATGTAGAAATAGGGATACATACCCACAACGATATCGGTATGGCGGTGGCAAACGCCATTTCTGCGGTAAGATGCGGTGTTACACAGGTCCAAGGAACCTTTGGCGGTTTTGGAGAGCGCTGCGGAAATATGGACCTTTGCGTTCTTATACCGAATCTTCAGTTAAAGCTTGGGTATAAGTGCATACCTGCGGAAAATATGGAGCTTTTGACAAGTACCGCAAAGTCTATAGCGGAGGCGGCAAACATCGGTCTTGACCCTCGCACCCCTTATGTTGGAAGCTCGGCATTTGCACACAAGGCAGGCATGCACAGCGATGCTGTTATTAAAAAATCTATATCTTATGAGCATATTTCGCCCGAAGCCGTTGGCAACAGCAGGCGGGTACTGATGAGCGAGGTTGCAGGGCGCTCTGCAATTATGCTGGCACTTAAACAGGTTGACCCTACAATCGACAAAAACAGTCCGATTACAAAGCAAATTTTGGAAAAAATGAAGGAATTGGAGCATAACGGTTATGAATTTGAAGGAGCGGAAGGCTCTTTGGAAATGCTTATAGCAAAAGAGTTGGGCAAATTTACGCCGCACTTTGATTTAGGCAAATTTAGCGTTGTGGTAAATGAGCCGGCGGATGAGCTAAGCTCCATGGCAATGATAAAAATTTGTGTTGACGGTGAATATGAAACCACAGCCGCAGAGGGGGACGGCCCTGTAAATGCTCTTGACCTTGCTGTAAGGCGTGCCCTTGGAGTTTTTTATCCTGAAATCAAGAAAATGAGCCTTATAGACTATAAGGTTCGTGTGTTAGACTCTAAAGGAGGAACGGCTGCAAAGGTTAGGGTTTTAATCACTTCCTCAAACGGCAAGCGTGCTTGGCGTACTGTGGGCGTTTCCACCGACATTATCAGTGCTTCTTGGAAAGCCCTTATCGACTCTATCGAATATTACTTAGGCGTTGTAAATAAAAAATAGATAATAAAAAAATGACCACCCAAACAGGGTGGCCATTTTAAACTACATCAAAGTCCGCCTTTTTGGCGGACTTTGTCTGTAATAACATATTATTTAATACGGTTTAGTGTGTGCTGGAAATGTCCTCCGTCATAATATCTAAAACAGGGTTTTTGACAAAGGTGGATGTTTCAATTTTTTCTTTAAGCTTTTCGTAATACAAATCCTCGTTGATAGGAAACTCAATCCACTCGTCAAGCCAGGTGGAAAGATGAATTGCGTTTGAAATTTCAAGCCCGTGTATTCCTTCCTCACCGGGAGCAAGAAGAGGAGTACCGTCAAGCACAGCAGAAGCAAAGTTATTTAAAATGCCTATATGCTGCTCTGATTTATCTGATTCTAAAACATCGCATTTCCAAACCTCCGGCTGTCCAAATTGAGTTTTATTCTTCGCGTTAAACTCGCTTATAGGCTCAACGGTTCTGTAGAAAGTAAGCTTATTATTCTCTACGACTATTTTGCCCCTGTCGCCTGTAACTTCAAGACGGTTTGTTCCGGGGACTTCCGCTGTGGTGGTAATAAATATGCCTGTGGCCCCGTTTTCATATTCAAAATATGCGGTAACATCATCTTCAACGTCTATTTTATAGTGCTTTCCAAAATGGCAGAAGGAGCGAATCTTTGTGGGCATTCCCGTTATCCATTGCCACAGGTCAAGGTTATGGGGGCATTGATTGATTAAAACGCCGCCGCCTTCGCCTTTCCAAGTGCTTCTCCACTCTCCCGAGTCATGGTATGCCTGCGGACGGTACCAGTCTGTTATTATCCAAATAAAGCGTTTAAGCTCGCCCAATTCGCCTATTTGAACAAGCTCCCTTACCTTTTGGTATAAGGGGTTTGTTCGCTGGTTATACATAATTCCAAAAACCTTGCCGCTTTTTGCCGCAGCTTCGTTCATTTCCCTAACCTGCTTTGTGTAAACGCCGGCGGGTTTTTCCGTAATAACATGAAGGTTATGCTCAAACGCTTTTATTGCAAGGGAAGGATGGTCATAGTGGGGGGTGCAAATTATTACAGAGTCTATCTCGCCGGACTTATACATTTCCTCGGCGTCTTTAAAGTATTTTACGCTGTCTCCCAAAAGCTTTCTTGCATTGTCAAGCCTGTCCTGCCTTATGTCACATACAGCAGTAAGCTGAATTCGAGGTGTTCTGCCTTCTATTATACTTCTGGCATGGCCTGAACCCATATTTCCCATACCTACAATTCCGAACTTTAATTTATCCATTTTTTCAAACCTCCGATATAACTTTCTTTAAAGCATTTACAGCTATTGCAAAAGTTTTGGGTCCGCCCTTGGGAAGGTTTCTAAACTTATCTTCCAATTCGAGGTCGCTGCTTCCTTCAAAAGCGGCAAGATGGGGCTCTAACGACAAAAAGCCGCTGTATCCTTTTTCTTTGAGAATCATTAAAATTTCCTTGATTTTTCCGTCTCCCATACCTGCTGGAACAACGCTATAGTCTTTATAAAGAGCGTCTTTAATATGCAGATACTCTACATAAGGAGACAAAAGCTTTAGTGCCTGCACAGTGTCCACATCGCATTGAACGAAGTTTGCAGGGTCGAAGGTAGCCCGCAGCGTTGGACTGTTTATAGTTTCAAGTATATCCAAGCAATTTTCGGCAGTATCTCCGTAGATTTCCTTTTCGTTTTCATGCAAAAGAATAATGCTGCTATCCTTTGCAGTTTCTACAAATTTATTCATTCTTTCCATAACTTCATCCCTATAAGGTGCGTAATCCTGAGAAACCATGTAAAAGCTAAACAGCCTTATGTACTTGCTTTCTAAAATATGTGCAATTTCCAGTGTATGCTTGAACAAATCCAAATGAGGCGCAAAATCGTCTGTTATTTTGATTTTACCGATAGGAGAGCCTACAGCCGATAATTTAAAGCCTCTCTCGTCCAATTGCTTTTTAATTTCCTTTACTTCTTCAAGGCTGTATGCTGTAAGGTTGTTGCCGTTTACACCGCGCATTTCAATATGTTTTATGCCGTGGTCGTCCAAAACATCCATTTGAATCTTTAAATCTTGGTCAATCTCGTCCGCAAATGCGGAAAGTATAAAATTGCTCATGTTTTACACTCCTTTATGAAAGTTTTATACCCCTGAATATGCCGAAAAGCCGCCGTCAACAGGAATAACAACACCGTTTACAAAGCTTGAAGCCTTTTGGCATACTAAAAACAATAGTGTGCCGATAAGCTCTTCTTTTTCGCCAAACCTGCCCATTGGGGTTGCGGCAAGAATTTTCTCTGTCCTTGGGGTAGCCTTGCCGCCATCGTCGAATAAAAGCGCCCTATTTTGGTCTGTTACAAAAAAGCCGGGAGCAATGGCGTTTACCCGTATGCCTACCTTGCTAAAGTGCACAGCCAGCCACTGGGTAAAGTTGCTAATTGCGGCCTTGGCACCGCTGTATGCCGGTATTTTGGTAAGCGGTGTAAATGCGTTCATGGAAGATATGTTTATTATGCATACGTCTTTTTTGCCTATCATGTCCCTGGCAAAAACCTGTGACGGAAGAAGTGTGCCTATAAAGTTAAGGTTAAACACAAATTCCACGCCCTTTTGGTCAAGGTCGAAAAAGGTGACCAAATCTTCCTTGTCCAAATCCTCCGGATATAGATATTCTTTGGTGGTTGTACCTTTTGGGTTGTTTCCGCCTGCGCCGTTTATAAGAATGTCACAGGTGCCAAGATTTTCGTTTATAATTTTTTTGGCATGTTCCAAGGATTCTTTTTCCAAAACATTGGCGGCAATTCCAACAGCCACCCCGCCATCGCTTTTTATTTCGTTTGCAACAGCCAGTGCGTTTTCTTCCCTAAGGTCCAAGATGGCAACCTTTGCGCCGCATTTTGCCAAAGCCTTTGTAAAATCGGAGCATAAAATACCTCCGCCGCCGGTTACAACTGCAACTTTGTCCTTTAAATCCACTTCAAATGGTAGCATTATTTTTTAGCACCTTCCTTTGTTATGCTCTCCCATAGACCGTTTATGTATGCTGCGCCCAAAGCGCGGTCATAAAGCCCATAGCCGTACCTGCCTTTTTCACCCCAAATCATGCGTCCGTGGTCGGGGCGAAGGGGGCCGTCAAATCCCACGTCATGGTATGCTTTCATGATTTCATACATGTCCAAAGAGCCGTCTTGGCTAAAGTGGGAACTTTCCTCAAAGCTTTTTTCGTTTGTAATTTTAATGTTCCTCACATGGGCAAAATGTATGCGCTTGCCAAATTTTCTAATCAGCGCCGGAATATCGTTGTTTTTTGCAACTCCTAAAGAGCCGCTGCAAAGGGTAAGTCCGTTGTACTCGCTGTCGTATAGCTTTAAAAATCTTTCAAGGTTATCTTCGTTTGTAATAATTCTCGGAAGCCCAAAAATTGACCATGGCGGGTCATCGGGATGTATTGCCATTTTAATTTTTACTTCCTCGGCAACCTTTATTACCCTGTCTAAGAAATATTTAAGATTATTCCATAAATCTTCCTCGGTAATGGACTGATATTTTTTCAAAAGAGATTTCATCTCGTCCTTTGTATAGCTCGAGTCCCACCCGGGAAGGGATAGGTCACCGGTTAAAGGATTCATTTTTTCAACGGTTGCTTCTTCGTAGATAAGTGCGTTGGAGCCGTCGGGAAGCTCATGCTCAAGGGAGGAGCGAGTCCAGTCAAACACCGGCATAAAGTTATAGCACACAACCTTAATGCCTGCCTTTGCAAGGTTTCGCAGGGTTTGGCAATAGTTTTCGATATATTCATCTCGGTTTCCGTCACCTGTTTTAATATCCTCATGCACAGGAACGCTTTCGATTGCGGAAATAAAAAGTCCTTTGTCTTCAACCTTCTTTTTTAATGCCCAAATTCTGTCCATGTCCCAAACCTGTCCCACAGGCACATCATAAATGGCTGTAACAATACCTTTCATGTTGGGGATTTGGCGTATTTTGTCAAGGGTAACAGGGTCATCGTCACCATACCACCTAAATGACATAATCATTATTATCACCTCAAATTTTAATTTTTGACTTGTAAATTTTCAATATTACTGATATTATATCATTTAAAGAGAATTTTTTAAATTCTACTTATAAACAATCTTAACATTTACTCTTAAAAAATCAAATACACCATGTAAAGATTATTTATAAAAAATAAAGATTGGATGGTTTGTATGTTTGAAATTGTAAACTATGTCCAACGCATTGCCACGCCTGAGTGGCGTATCGCGGAATCATGCATAGATTTTCACGACCTTACGTTTATATTCAAAGGGGAAGCGGTTTACAGCATAAACGGAAGGCCGCACAAGGTTTCTGCAGGAACTGTCGTTTACATACCCCCGGGTAAGATTCGCAGTGCATACACTTTTCCCGAAAATACCATGCATTCCTTTGCACTTAATATTTGCACGCAGGATACTTCCATGCTTGAGTTTAAACCTATTCAGCATGTAGGTTTGGACGAGCAGCTTGTTTCTTTATACCAGGAATTTGACAAGGTATGGCTTGCCAGGGATGAATATTTTGAAATTAAAGCAAATTCATATTTGAATTTGATACTGTGCCGGATAAATGAGCTTAAAAGTCAAAACAACCCCTCCGATATGCGTGTTGAGCGCTGTAAGGAATATATCCTGACCAATTATTATAAAAATATAAACATGAAAGCTCTTGCCGAAATGGTAGGGCTCAATGAAGTTTATTTTGGAGCTTTGTTTAAAAAACATACGGGGCAAAGCGTGAAACAATATATAAACAGCATAAGAGTAAACAAAGCCAAAGACCTGCTTGCAGACGGAAACAGCGTTGCAGATACTTCACACATGTGTGGGTTTGACAATATATTTTATTTTTCTAATGTTTTTAAAAAGATAACCGGTAAAAGCCCCATAAATTACAAAAAATAATTTTAGGCGTTCATCACATAAAAGATGAATGCCTTTTTTATATGATAATTTTAAAGATATCGGTAAATAATAACATAAAGGAGTGATGAATTTGCCAAAAGACAGTCAGTTGGACCCAAAGTCCGTTAGAAAGAAAAAATCCCGCGGCGGACCTACAATGGCGGAAAGCGCTTTGGACGGCGAGGGCAGAAACAGCAAGAAACAGTCGGCAAGCCGCCACAGACCGGGCGACGACAAAAAATAAAAGGAGTTGATTTTGTGGCAAAGGCAGGAATGAAAAGACCGGGGCACAAAGAGCTGGAAAAAGACGTGTCAAGAAACAGGAAGGACTCTAAAAACGAAACACCACCTGTGCCGGAAATACAGGGCAAAGCCAAGTCCGGCAAAAAGAAGGCTTAAACAAAACAAAAAAAGGCAGCAGCACCTCTGCGCCTTTTTTGTTTGCAGGCTTTATTGGCTGCAGCTTCCGCAATATCCGTGTATTTCAACCTTGTGGTCGGTAATTTGAAAATCCTCGATGGATATATCCCGGCTGATTGGACACTTATCAAGCACTATCATTTTTTGGCAGCCGATACATATGGCGTAGTGCTTGTGCTTTTTTTCTTTCAGCTCATATAGCGCCATGTCGCTTCCTGATATAATATGTTTTTCAATCAAGCCCTTTTCCACAAAAAGGTCTAATATTCTATACACCGTAGAAAGCCAAATTTCGACTCCCTCTTGCTCCGCCTTTGTAAAAATATCCATGGCGGAAAGAGGAGCTTTAGCTTGCATTAAAATTTCAAATACGCTTTTTCGCTGGTTTGTTTTTTTAACTCCTCTGGGCCAAAGCTTTTCGTGCATTTTAAAAGACACCCCGTTTTAATTTATAGTAATCGCATCTGATTCGCATTTACATAAAAATTATACTACCTAAAAGCCCTGCTGTCAAGGAAAAAGAAACGCCGCCCATGCAGACAACCTGCACAGGCGGCGTTTTGATTACTTTTCGGCTTTTTTCTCGGCTTCTTCTAAAATAGTTTGAATTTCCCCCAAAAGCTCTTTTCGCTTTTCCTCGTCCTGTGTGCTGTTAGCCTCGTTGATAAGCTTTTCCAAATCCTTTGCAGTAGGTTGATTTTCACTGCTTTCTTTTAAAGTTGGGCTTTCAGACGGAGAAGGAGAAGGGGAAGGTGAAGCGCTTTGGGTTGCCGAGGATGCAGGCGTGGCAGGGGAAGGCGATGGAGAAGGCTCTTTTGCCTTTTTGCCACAGCCGGACAGCGTAAGAGCTAAAACAGACACCAAAATTAATGTTTTTTTCATTTGTTTTCGACCTCCAAAATCTATTTTTATTTGATTATGAAGCCTGATTGCTTTTTTTGGTTGGGCAATCAGATGGTTTTAACAATAACAAATCTCATCACGATAAAGGTTACAGGCACTCCGATTATAGCAGCCAAAAAATAGGCAAGCGTTGAAGATAAGCAAAGCTTTTCCACCAACAAGACAACGCTTAAATACTGGACAGCAAAGTTTGGCACATAGGATAAGGGAAATAGCATAAACTTTTTTAGTGTTGGTCTTTTGCCAAATGTAAAAAGGCAGTTGAGGAAAAAAGAGATTACAATTCCCGCGGCATATCCTATTACAAACGAAACATTGTATGCCAATGCTTTGTTTAAAAGGGTGGAAATTAAGGCTGTGCTAAAGGTGTTAATGGCTCCTGCTGCTATAAAGCGCAAAAATTGAAAACTTAAATTTTTCATCTTCATACCTCGATGCACTTTGGTCTGCTTTTTTATAAACCTATATACTATTATACAAGGGTTTTTAAAAAATGGCAAGAACTTCATTAGTAATTTAAAAAATATAAAAGCCAAGGGAATGCTTGGCTTTTTGATATTACATGCAAAACTTAAGTTTTTATAATACTTTGTTAATATCGTACATTGATTGCAAAACCAGCCAGTTTTGAGGGAAAAACCTGTTGATTGTCCAGTAGCTTACGCCACCAAGGTTATACTCGCTTACTATCCTAAGGCGCGCCTGAGTGCTTCTTGCATCGTCAAACCATACTTCGTGGCGCCTTCCGTTTGCATAATAGTTGAAAAACGGCGCCTGACTGGTTTGGTCAAATTGTATGTTGGCGCCCACCCTTGCCGCAAGCTCCACTGCCTCCATATTAGATATTGAGCGCGCGGCAGAGCCACGAACAAACGGAAGCGTCCAATCATATCCGTAGTTTGGCATTCCCATCAAGATTTTCTTGCTTGGTATAACAGTTACAGCATAGCTAATAACCCGCCTTACCTGATTGGCAGGCGCCACAGCCATTGCAGGTCCGTAGGTATAACCCCATTCGTACGTCATAATTATTACATGGTCAACCAGGGCGCCATGCACGGGATAATCATGTGCCTCGTACAAAAGACCCGGTTGGTCGCCGCTTGTTTTGGGGGCAAGAGCTGTGGTTATGGTATAGCCCAATGGTCTTAGCCTTTGGACCACCGCACGCAGGAAATTATTATATGCTTCCCTGTCCTCCGGATAGATATATTCAAAGTCTATGTCCAAACCAAAATAGTTTTTGCTCTCCAGCGTGTTTACAACGTTGTTTATAACATTTTCTCTAACCTGCAAGTCCGTTAGTATTGTGTGCGCCAGGTCGCTGCTAAAGCTTGCCCCTTCTTCAATGTTCGTAATAACCATTATAGGCGCCACCCCTGCCTGCCTTGCCGCCTCTATCAAAGGCGTGTCGTTAATCGCAATTAAGCTGCCGTCTGGTCTTACCTGATAGCTGAAAATGCTAAGGTATGTAAGATACGGCAGGGTATCTTGCAAAACAGTCCTGTTTATATTGGGAAAAGCGTATCCGTTTACATCTATTGTCCCAAGCTTGCGAGTTTGTGTCGGTATGTTTATCACCTGCCCCACGCTTAATCTGGAAGGGTCTGAAATTTGAGGATTTGCAGCTATAAGGTCATTTAGCGAAACTCTATACCCGCGCGCAAGGCCAAACATTGTCTGCCCTCTTGTAACCGTATGGGGGATTGAGTCCACCATAATTACAATTGTTTGCCCCGGCACCAAAACCTCGGGGTTTACAAGCCTGTTATCCGATATAATTTTATCTTGTGATGTGCCATATGCTTGCGCAATTCTATAAATACTGTCACCTTGCCTAACAACATGAATAATCAACTTAACCGCACCTTTCAAAATAAATTTGCTAAATATTTCCACTAATATTATATGCCGGATAAAAACGGGGCGTTACAGCACAAAAGCAGTATTACAATTTATTCACATATGGAAAAAATCGTTGAATTTTATACAATAAAATGTTATCATGAACTTATATAGAGAAATGGGGAGGTGCTTGTTTTGAGTGAGAATGAATTGATAGCCAAGGCTGCAAAGGGTGATATTTCTGCTTTCGAGCAGCTTGTGGCAGATTATCAATCCATGGTTTACAATATAGCCCTAAAACTTCTTTGCAATACGGAGGACGCGGCAGACGCCGCCCAAGACGCGCTTATTAAGGTTTATCGAAACATTGGGTCATTCAACGGAAAAAGCAAATTCTCCACGTGGATTTACAGGATTACATACAACACATGCCTGGATAAAATGCGAAAAAGCAAGAATCAGGAATATGAGCTGTTGGACGATACGGCTGTAGATACGGCATCGACCCCGCAGTCTGCCCTTATGGACAAGGAGCGGGCGCAAATCATTCAAAAGGCTATTTATTCCCTTCCCCATGACCAAAAAACCGTAATTGTAATGCGTGACATACACGGGCTTTCGTATGATGAAATTGCTGATGTTTTAAATTGCTCTTTGGGCACCGTAAAATCAAGGATAAACAGGGCAAGGATAAAGCTTCGTGAAATGCTTTCCGATTATTTGGAACAAAAAGCCCATGCCAAACGTCATAATAATTAAGAAGGGAGGTAACTTGTTATGTATAGTTGTGATGACATAAGGGAAAGACTTTCAGAGTATGTTGATGATGTGCTTTCTCCCGAAGAAAAAAAAGATTTTGAAAAACATTTAAAAAGCTGCCAGGCCTGTAGGGCGGAGCTTGACGCTTTAAAATGCCTTATAAAAGAAATTAAACAGTTACCTTTCCAAAAACTTCCTGAAGGCTTTGAAAAACAGCTAAAAAGGCGGCTTTTGGCGGAAGGCAAGCCTAAAAGATATAGATTTCTTATGGGTAACTGGAAGGCTTATTCCTCGATTGCAGCAGCAGCTATATTGGTGATTCTTCTTCGCACGGGGTATTACAATGTTTTTCTTAACTCCGACACAGCGTATGTTAACGATACATCCCTTGTGATTACCGAGGACAGCCCTGATGAAGGTGTAAAGGCGAAAAAGGAAGAAGAGGCTGCAAAAAGCCTTGCAGACAAGAGGAAAGAGCCGGATTTGCATACCCCCACGCCCACTCAAAGTCAAAAACCTAACAAGGCAAGCAGCCGGGCAGCAAATACCAACAATACGGCGGCAAGCAACATTCAAAGCCGGCAAGAAGAAACGAATCAGATTCCATCTGCCTCGCCGGACTTTCCCGCTGATTCGCCTACAGAAAAAACCAAAGAGCATTATGAAAGTCAAGAGGATGCTCCTATAGAACCCACAGAAGACAGCGCGCCGAATATGGCAAGGGCGTTTTCGGTGGAAGATACAGCAGATACTACAATTAACGCTTTGACACAAGAGGATGATTCTGTCATGGGTGCCATGGCCGAACCTCCGGTCAGAGGCGGCGCAAGCCCCAAAAACTATGAAACCGATAATAATGCAGATGTGAAAATAAGTGCATCGGAAATTATGCCAAGTGCAGACACCGGCTATTCGTTTGCGGCTACCCACGACCATGAGCAGCCCGAATATGTAAGTGTCAGGGTCGAGGTTGAAGACTTTGATACCGTAGCGGAGAATCTGTCTGCCAAATATAACAAACGCGTGCAATATGGGCAGCTGATACTTGATTTGGACCATGACGATTTTAATTATGTTATGAACTATCTTGTTTCGTTTGGCGCAACCGTAACCCAGGATGACGCCAGCGGCGATTTAACATTAAACAAGTGCACAATTGTTGAAAAAGAATAATAAAGGATTTTTAAACAGGGCCATTTTTGGTCCTGCTTTTTTTTTGCCCAAAATGGCAGTACTATTTTTAAGACAGCTTGTATAAATTATATTGAGGTGATTGAAAATTGAAATCAAAAGAAGAAATACTTTCAAAGTTTCCCGAAAAAATAAGGCTTATCTTGGAAAAAGAGGATTTTTCAAAGCTGGAGGAAATCAGGCTGCGCTCCGACAGGCATATTGTTGTAACCACAAACGGAATACACCGCCAGCTTGATTATATGACAGCCCAGCATGAAATCGAGCAAACACTGCACATTATAAGTCAATCCTCTGTTTATGCCTACATTGAGGAGATAAAAAGCTGTTTTATAACCTTACAAGGCGGGCACAGGGTGGGGCTTTGCGGCAGGGCGGTTGTGAAAGATGGCGAGGTTTGCAACATTGTCCAGCTAAGCGGTATAAACTTTCGCATAGCGCGCCAGGTGAAGGGCTCTGCAAACGCAATTTTGCCGTATATTGTTCAAGACGGGATTAAAAACACCCTTATAATTTCTCCGCCCCAATGCGGCAAAACTACCATGCTGCGGGATATCGCTCGCCAAATCGGAAAAAGATACAAGGTTTCCATAATTGACGAGCGGGGGGAAATTGCCGCAATGCACAGGGGCATTCCACAGTATGATGTGGGCGAGATGACGGATGTGCTTGATTTATGCCCAAAAAACATTGGAATTTCCCTTATGCTTAGGAGTATGTCGCCGGATGTGATAATCACGGACGAGATAGCAGCGGGTGATATAGAAGCCATAGGACAGGCATTTTCTTGCGGCGTGAAAATAATCGCAACAGCGCACGGGGATAATGTTTCCCAAGTGCTAAAACGCATAAACCTTGACCCTATCGCCCATGAGATTGGCTGTGTTATAACCCTTAGCAGAAAAAAAGGTGTGGGCACAATAGAAAGCATCGGCAGCGGTTTGAATATTTCAAAACATTAATTAATTTTTTAGTTCTAAAAGTGGACAAAGCTTAATAACTATATTTTAAGAGTATGTT
>JAQVDK010000040.1 GCA_028697835.1 Eubacteriales bacterium
ATAAGAGTATAAAAAGTCTTTGTTTTTAAAAAAGTATTTGCTTTATTTAAACACAATATGCTTTTTTGTTTAATATGAAGCAGCGCTTGGGTATGTGCTATGCGTTTCAACACTTTTTTTAATATTATATAATATTTCGTCTATATTTTCAATATATATATTGTAGGAATGAATGGAGGTTTTAAATATGTCTGGAATTGTTGGGTACTCGGATTTTGAAAATAATCTTTCGAACGAACAGGAAATTATCGACATGATGAGCGCTGCCCTGGCACACAGAGGAGCGGACGGGTCCTCTGCGTGGCTTTGCCCGGAGGCTGCAATGGGAAGCCGTTTGTTTGCTGTTTCTAATGCAGAAAATGTCCAACTGCCTCTTGTTAAAACATTGGGCGGTCACAGATATGTAATTGCCTACGACGGTCAGATTTACAACAGCAAGGAGCTAAGGTATGAGCTTGAAAACTTAGGACATATCTTTGACACAGAATCCGGTGCGGAAATTGTTTTAACATCTTACATACAATGGAGAGAGGAATGCCCGTCCCGCCTTAACGGAATGTTTGCATTTGCCATTTGGAACGAAAGCGAAAAAACTCTGTTTTTGGCAAGGGACACAATGGGCATAAAGCCGCTTTTTTACTCCCAATGGGGAAGCAAATTTATTTTTGCTTCTGAAATAAAAGGGATTTTGGCCCACCCAAATGTGGAGGCTGTTGTGGACAAGACCGGTATAGCAGAGGTTTTTGGCTTGGGACCTGCCAGAACTTCGGGCTGTGGAGTGTTTAAGGACATACACGAGCTAAAACCGGCACATTTTTTAAAGTATAGTATAAATGGCATAACCATAAGGCGGTATTGGGAGCTTGAAAGCCGTGAGCATACGGACAATCTGGCACACACAGCCGAAAAAATCAGGTATTTTGTAAGGGATGCTGTGTCCAAGCAACTGGCGCAAGACACGCCTGCTTGCACTTTTTTGTCGGAAAGTTTGGATTTTTGCGCAGTATCAACAATTGCCGCCAACCAATATGCTTTTGAAAATGCGCAGCGGCTTGATACATATTCGTTTGAAATAAAAGACGGTGAGGGTTTTTTAAGAAACCCCTTTTATTTGGACGACGGCAAAAGATGGATAGACCAGCTTTCTTATAACATATCGTCAAAGCATCGGTTTGTAACAGCCTATACCGAGGATGTAAGAAAACTGTTGGAAGCTGCGGTTTGTGCAAGGGACCTTCCCGGTATGGCGGACGGGGATGCATCCATGCTTTATTTTTATTCCCAGGTGCAAAAGCGTCACAAGGTTGCCCTGTCCGGGGAATGTGCCGATGAAGTTTTTGGAGGATATTCTTGGTTTGGCTCTCAAAAGGTGCTCGACTCCCCGTACTTTCCTTGGCAGCACTCGGCATTTGCAAGGGTTGAGCTATTAAATCCCGATGTTGCCTTTTATGCGGATATTGACGAGTACTGCTTGCGAAGGTATGCAGAAACCGTGGAAAAAACGCCAAGACTGCAGGGCGAAAGTTCGCTCGAGGCAAGAAGGCGGGAAATTTTTTATTTAAGCATAAATTGGTTTTTGCCTCAGCTTTTGGAAAGCAGGGACAGAATGAGCGCAGCTTGCGGTATGGAAATCCGTATGCCCTTTTGCGACCACCGCTTGATTGAGTATGTTTGGAACGTGCCATGGAAGATGAAGAATTTGGGTGGCAAGGATAAAGGTATTTTGCGGCTGGCTTTAAAGGGCATACTTCCTGATGACGTTATAGAAGGAAGGGGCAAAACAAACTATAAAATTACAAGCCCCGCATACGAGGATAAGATAAAACAAATACTTGGCGAAATCCTCAGCGAGCCATCCTCGCCCCTTTTACAGCTTATAAATGCGGAGTATGTTAAAAAGCTAATCTCAAACCAAGGCAGGGGCAACGCCGAGTTTTTCGGACACCTTATGGGTATGCCCCAAATGCTTGCATACCTTGTGCAGGTGAATTATTGGCTTGAAAAATATAGGATTAGCATAAGGTAAAAAATTTATAAAAACAGCGCGGCTTAATAATTTGGCTGCGCTGTTTTTTGCATGGCTATTTCTTTAGCCTTCTTTGTATAAATTTTACAATCTCAACAGTTGGTATTACAGAAAGTGCAAGGGCGATTGCAATAGCGTATTCCACAAGGGAAACAGGCTCGAATCCAAAGGCGTCTGCAAGGGACGGCACATAAAGCACCAAGGTTGTAAGTGAAAACGCCAAAACCATTCCCAAAATCAGATAAACATTTTGCCTTGTAATTTTAAATATGGAATTTCTTTGTGACCTCATATTAAACGAGTGGAATATCTCCGCCATGGACATTGTCAAAAATGCCATGGTAATGCCGTGTGTGCTTTGAGAAATCTCCCAAGCCCCCGTTTGTATATAACCCCCTATGAAATACGCCGCTAAGGTTATTATGGTAACCATAATGCCTTGGTATATAATATCAAAGCCAAGCCCGCCTGCAAAAATACCTTCTTTTTTGTCTCGGGGCTTTCTTTCCATAATGTCCTTTTCGGCTTCTTCCATGCCAAGTGCCAGCGCCGGAATGCTGTCGGTTACAAGGTTTATCCAAAGCAAATGGACAGGCTTTAGTATTACAAAGCCCATAAGGGTTGCAAAGAATATGGACAAAACTTCGCTTAGGTTAGAGCCTAAAAGAAACTGAATCGCCTTGCGGATATTATCGTAAATCTTCCTGCCTTCCTCAACGGCATATACAATTGTGGCAAAATTATCATCCGCCAAAACCATGTCTGCAACGTTTTTGGTAACGTCCGTTCCGGTAATTCCCATACCAACGCCAATATCTGCGCTTTTTATGGAAGGAGCATCGTTAACGCCGTCGCCTGTCATGGCAACAACCATGTTTTTAGATTTCCACGCATTTACAATCCTTACCTTGTGCTCCGGCTGGACACGGGCATAAACGCCATAGGCTTCGATGTTTTTTGCCAAATCCTCGTCGCTCATTTCGTTTAGCATGGAGCCGGTAATGGCCTCGGATTTGTCTTTTATAATGCCAAGCTCGGTAGCAATTGCGATTGCCGTATCAATGTGGTCGCCGGTAATCATTATTGGGCGGACTCCTGCCATTTTACACTTTTCGATAGCATCTAAGACCTCGGGGCGAACAGGGTCAATCATACCTGTAAGACCTATGAAAATCAAATCGTCTTCTATAACCTGTGCCGACAGTTCCCCGGGCATAGCTTCGTATTCTTTGTATGCGGCGCACAAAACACGAAGGGCGCTGTCTGCCATGTTTTTGTTTTCTGCCATAATGGTGTTTTTAACATCTTCGGTAAGCTCTTTTACTTCACCGTTTTGAAGGAATTTTGTGCATTTTTTTAAAACTTCGTCCGGCGCACCCTTTGTAAACTGGACAAAGGTGCCGTCCGCCTTTTGATGAATGGTTGACATCATTTTGCGCATCGATTCAAAAGGCACCTCAAAAACCCTTGGCAATTGTTTTTTCAGTTCGTTTTTTGACAAGCCTATTTTATTCGCAAAATTGACCAAAGCGGCTTCGGTAGGCTCGCCAACGGCGCCATCTTTGTCGCCGAGCTCTGCGTCGTTGCAAAGAGCCATGGCAGTTGCAAGGGTTTTTTCATCGCCATAGGTTTTTGTAACGGTCATTTTGTTTTGTGTAAGAGTTCCGGTTTTGTCGGAGCATATAATCTGGGCACAGCCTAAAGTTTCAACCGCTGTAAGCTTTCTTATAACAGCGTTGTTTTTGGACATATTCGTAACCCCAATTGACAAAACAATGGTTACAACCGTTGCCAACCCCTCGGGGATAGCCGCAACCGCAAGGCTTACCGCCACCATAAACGTGTCCAGCATAACTTCGCCTGAAAAGTCGCCCGACCTTACAAGGCTGAATGCAAAAATAAACGCGCAAATGCCAATTACCATATAGCTTAAAATTTTGCTAAGCTGGGAAAGCTTGATTTGCAGGGGAGTTTGCCCTTCCACTGCCTGGCTTAAAACGCCTGCGATTTTCCCCATCTCGCTGTCCATTCCGGTTGCGGTTATAACCGCCCTGCCCCTGCCATAGACCACAACGCTTCCCATATATACCATGTTCTTGCGGTCGCCAAGGGGGACATCCTTTTCGTTGCCAAGCTCCAGGACCTCACTTGTTTTATCAACGGGGACGGACTCTCCCGTAAGGGCAGCTTCTTCAACCTTCATGCTTGCACATTCTATAATCCGCCCGTCAGCGGGCACCAAGTCCCCTGCCTCCAAAACAACAACATCGCCAACAACAAGGTCCTCGCTTTTAACAGAAACAACTTTGCCGTCCCTTATGACTTTGGATGTTGCACTGGTCATCTCCTGCAGGGCTTCGATTGCCTTTTCCGCCTTGCTTTCCTGATATACACCCAAAACGGAATTTATCACAACAACCGCCATGATGATGAATACATCGGTAAAAGGCTCGTTTGCAAAAAAGGATGTTGCTCCCGATATAGCCGCCGCAACAATCAAAATCAGCGTCATGGGGTCTATAAGCTGCTTCAAAAAACGCATTGCCAAAGAAGTTTTTTTGCCTTCTTCAAGCCTGTTTTTTCCGTTTTTCTCAAGACGCTCCATAGCTTCGTTGGAGGACAGACCCTCTTGGCCGCTTTTTATTTTTTCAAAAGCTGCTTTTACATCTTGCAAATAATAGTTCATGCTTTTCTCCCTTCCTAAATTGATGTTAATATATTATGTAAATAAAAAGACTCATATACAGCCATTTAAAAGCTATATATGAGTCTTGTTATTTAAGACAAGCCAGGTTTAAAAAACCATGATGTTGAACTTGCCCCATAGCAACCGGTGCTATGCAAACTACTCCCTCATATGGTATTCAATTTGTTAAATATTATACAATATTAACGGCAAAAAGTCAATAGTTTTTATATGTACTCAACCAACAGCAAAAACGCAATTGCCAAAACCAGTGGCATATCCCTGTGTTCCTTATCCTCGAGCAGCAGCAAAACCAAAATTCCAAGCAAAATAAGGTCCTCTGCGGTAACGGAGCCAAAAACCCCCTTTTTTTCGCTAATTTCACCTTTGTCAGACTCGTAATTGTCTTTTTCCGGCGGCTTGGAGTAGCCTTCCTTTTGAGGCGGTAGCGCCTTTTGAGGCAGGATTACCTCGGGCTCGGCTTTTGGGGTGTATCTTACCGTTTGCCCGGTGCCTGCCTCTTTTACAATGGGCTCTTCCTCAAAGGGGCTGTAATATTTTTTATACATAAACATACCTCCCTTAAGGCTTCATAAAAAATTTACCTTTTCAGGTTCTTAAGCAGAAGCGGCAGCTTGCTTATGGACATAAGCCTTATTGCGTTGTCTATGTGCCGCCCTCTTGTGCTGCTGATGTAGGGGCGAAGGGCGCTTAAAAGGTTTACCCTTGGGTCGTTGTCCATTTGAAGTCCGTCTATTATGTTCTTGATTTTTATAAGGGAATCAGAATTTATAGGGTTTGATGGCGAGCCGCTGAGTAGCCCGCTAAGTATGTTGCCTGCCTCGTTGGTTGCAGGCGGTGTTGGCAGCGGAGGTGTTGTGTCTTGCGGTTGGTTTGAACTGCCGCCTGTAAGCGATTCTATAATGTTTTCCAATTGCTGCTGACCGCCCGGTGATGACAGCATATCCTGAAGTTTGGAAATAGCTTGGTCAAATTCCGCCACTTTATCACATCCTATCTAAAAATTCGTTTATCTTTTTTAGAACTTTTGGATTGTTTGCCAACTGCTGGATTGCCTTGTCCTGTTTTAACTGGTTTATGTCCATTGTTTTTATTTTGTTCTTTAGGGCAGTTGTATCTGTGCTTTTCAGTTGGCTAATTAGCTCCTGTCCCGCAGGGGTATTTATCATCTGCCTGATTTTGCTTATATCGTCATTGCTAAGCTTTCCTAAAAGCTTTTCTATATCCACAGCGTTTCCTCCTTTTCCAATTTTTACGCAACCTTTTAATACTAACGCCATACTATAAATGTATGGCGTTTTGCTGTCAGTTATTCAAAAAACAGTATCAGAAATATGATGATGAAAAACAATATGTTACTGTTGCCGCCTCTGCATCTGTCATTGTCCCTATACATATATAAACACCTCCTTATGTTGTATATTATGCATAAAGCTTAAAATTTGTGTTTGCATTTTTCAGATATGGTGGTATAATAAATACATGAAAATTATAGTAATTTCCGACACACACCGAAATATAAACAAAGCAGCGGCGGCAATCCGCTCCCAAAGGGCTGATGTTTTGTTCCATTTGGGCGATTTGGCGTCGGATGCCGAAGATTTGTCATATCTTTTTCCGGATATTACAGTATATTCCGTAAGGGGGAATAATGACATTTTTTCCGGCGCCCCCACGGATTTATTTTTGACAATGGGCGGTGTTAACTATTTTCTTACCCATGGGCACATTTACGGCGTAAAATCAGGCATAGGAAGGCTTTTTGCCCATGGCATAAAGCTTGGCGCGGACTTTATCCTTTTTGGGCACACCCACCAAAGCTTTGACCAAGTCATAGACGGTGTCAGGATTATGAATCCGTCCGCCCATGGTTATATTATAATAAGCGATAATTTTGCGGAGGTGCGAAAATATTGATTTTAGCGGTTGATGTTGGCAACACTGATATAACAATGGGCATATTTGACGGGGATGAGTTGGTTTTTGACTGGAGAATGGTTACAATAAGCGGCCGCTCGTCTGACGAGACTGGTCTTTTAATTTTGCGCTTTTTTGAATATGCAAAGGTTTGCACAGATGACATCGAAGACGTTATCATATCCTCTGTTGTGCCGCCTGTTATGTATTCTTTGGAGCTTGCCATAAGAAAGTATTTAAAAAAAGAGCCTATTTTAATTTCGGAAAGTATAAAAACCGGTATTATAAACAAATATAACAACCCTTACGAGGTGGGGCAGGACAGGATTGTAAATGCGGTGGCGGCGCTTAAAGTTTACGGAGGTCCCGTTATAATAGTGGATTTTGGCACAGCCACAACCTTTTGCGCCGTAAGCGAACAGGGCGAGTATTTGGGCGGAGTTATCTGCGCGGGAATAAAAATTTCCATGGAAGCGCTTTTTGCAAGGGCTGCAAAGCTGCCAAGGGTGGACATTGTAAAGCCCCCTTCGGTTATAGGCAAAACCACCGTCGAGAGCATGCAGTCCGGGGCAGTTTACGGATATGCGGGGCAGGTGGACTATATAGTAAATAAAATGAAAGAGGAAGTGGGCCAAGGCGCAAAGGTTGTGGCAACGGGCGGGCTTGCAAGGCTTATAGCCGAGGAAGCCAAAACCATTGAGGTTATCGACAGGAAGCTTACCCTAAAAGGGCTTAAAATAATATATGATATGAATAAATGATTGATTTTTCCAGCAACATTTGATATAATTTTCAAATCGATAAATGATTAAAACAGGAGGGTTTCATATGTCTAAAGAAAAGGTTGTTTTGGCATATTCAGGCGGTTTGGATACTTCAATTATAATTCCATGGCTTAAAGAAAACTATGACTATGAAGTTATAGCCGTTTGCGGAGATGTGGGCCAAGGCAAGGAAACAGAAGGCTTAGAAGAAAAAGCGTTAAAATCAGGTGCTTCAAAGCTTTATATCGAAAACTTGCAGGAGGAATATGTAAGGGACTTTATTTTCCCAACCCTAAAAGCACAGGCTGTCTATGAGGGCAAATATCTTTTGGGAACATCCCATGCAAGACCCGTTATAGCAAAAAGGCTGGTTGAAATTGCACTTAAAGAAGGGGCTGTGGCAATTTGCCACGGGGCAACGGGCAAGGGCAACGACCAAGTCCGATTCGAGCTTACCATAAAGGCTTTGGCGCCTCATCTTAAAATTATTGCTCCCTGGAGAATTTGGGATATTAAATCAAGGGAAGACGCAATAGACTATGCGACCGCAAGGAATATTCCGATTCCCGTTACAAAAGAGGACAACTACAGCATGGACAGGAACATTTGGCATCTGTCCCATGAAGGGGCAGACCTTGAGGACCCATGGAACGAGCCTAAGCTTGACAAAATTTTAAAGCTTATGGTTTCTCCGGAAAAAGCACCCGACACACCAACATATGTTGAGCTGGACTTTGAGCAGGGCATTCCCGTTCGTTTAAACGGAAAGGAAATGAATCCGGTAGATTTGATTAAAGAACTAAACGAAATTGCAGGCGCCAACGGTGTTGGCATTTCCGATATAGTGGAAAACCGCCTTGTGGGCATGAAAAGCAGGGGTGTTTATGAAACACCTGCGGGAACGGTTTTGTATGCCGCTCACCGTGAGCTTGAGTATTTGTGCCTTGACAGGCAGACGCTGCACTTTAAGCAGCAGGTTGCAATTAAATTTGCCGAACTGGTATATGACGGAAACTGGTTTACTCCCCTTCGAGAGGCCTTGTCCGCATTTGTGGACGAAACCCAAAAAGCCGTTACAGGCACAGTAAGAATGAAGCTATACAAAGGAAACTGCACTCCTGCAGGGGCAAAATCGCCATATTCTTTGTATAGCGAAGAGATGGCAACCTTTGGACGGGACGAAGTTTATAATCAAAAGGACGCCGAAGGATTTATAAACCTGTTTGGTCTGCCAATCAAGGTTAGGGCGCTTATGATGCAGGAAAACGATAATAAGAAAGGTAATGAGTAAGCCATGAAGCTGTGGGGCGGCAGATTTTCAAAATCCACCGACAGTGCGGTGGACGATTTTAACTCATCCATACGCTTTGACTCAAGGATGTATGCCCAGGATATAAAAGGAAGCGTTGCCCATTGCGAAATGCTTGGAAAACAAGGCATTATCCCAAAAGAGGACGCTGACTTGATTATAAAAACATTGGGCGAAATTTTAGAAGATATAGAGGCGGGCAAGGTAGAGTTTTCCGTTGAAGCCGAGGATATTCATATGAACATCGAAAAACTGCTCATCGAGCGTATAGGTGACACAGGAAAGCGCCTTCACACAGGCCGCAGCAGAAACGACCAAGTGGCTTTGGATTTGCGCCTTTATCTTAGGGATGAGTGCAAAAAAATCCTCGGGCTGTTGGATGATTTAAGGGAAACCCTTGCAAATCTTGCAGAAAAAAATATAGACGTTATAATGCCCGGATATACCCATCTGCAAAAGGCGCAGCCCATTTTGTTTTCCCATCACATGATGGCGTATTACGAAATGCTAAGCCGTGACAGGCAAAGGCTTGCGCAATGCATGGAAAGAATGAATATATCACCTTTGGGAAGCGGTGCCCTGGCAGGTACAACCTATCCTTTGGACAGGGAGTTTGTGGCGGAAAAGCTGGGTATGAGGAGCGTTACCAAAAACAGCCTCGATGCTGTTGCCGACCGGGACTTTGCAATTGAGGTTTGCTTTGTCATGAGCATGATTATGATGCACATTTCAAGGCTTTCCGAGGAGATTATCCTTTGGTCCAGCCATGAATTTGGCTATATAGAATTAGACGATTCCTACTCAACGGGCAGCAGCATTATGCCGCAAAAGAAAAACCCGGATGTGGCAGAGCTTGCAAGGGGAAAAACCGGACGGGTTTATGGTGACCTTATCGGTCTTTTAACCGTTATGAAGGGATTGCCCCTTGCGTACAACAAGGATATGCAAGAGGATAAGGAGCAGGTTTTTGACGCTGTGGATACGGTTTTAATGACTCTTCCCGTATTTACTAAAATGCTTGCCACAATGACCGTAAAAGGGGAAAACATGAGAAAAGGCGCCTCCGGCGGCTTTACAAACGCCACCGATGCTGCGGACTATTTAGTTAAAAAAGGGCTTCCTTTTAGAGATGCTCACGAGGTTATCGGAAAAATTGTTGCTTACTGCGTAAAACATGAAAAGTCCATCCAGGACCTTAGCATGGAAGAGTTTAAAAGCTTTTCGCCCCTTTTTGGCGATGATATATATAGCGCTATTTCTCTTGAAGCCTGTGTAAACTTGCGCAATGTTACAGGCGGAACTGCTACAAATCAAGTTCTAAAAGCAATTAAAGAAAGGGAAAGATAAAAGGAGGAGGTACGAATGAGAATGACTTTAATGTCTTTGCTTGTTTCATCTTTTTTAATAATGACAGGTTGTGGGGTGTCAAACACCGCAGATGATACAAAAATAAGCAACACACCCGTGCCAACACAGGCTGCAGAGGAAAACAAACTAAAGGAGGACGACAAAGTGGACCAAAACCCAATAGTAACAATTGAAATGGAAAACGGAGGGATTATCAAGGCAGAGCTTTATCCCAAGGTTGCTCCAAATACGGTAAGAAACTTCATTTCACTTATAAACAAAGGATTTTATGACGGGCTGATTTTCCACCGTGTAATTCCGGGGTTTGTAATTCAAGGCGGCGACCCAAACGGCACGGGAACAGGCGGTCCCGGATATTCAATCAAGGGCGAATTTAGCTCAAACGGATTTAAAAACGATTTAAAGCACAGCCGCGGCGTTCTTTCAATGGCACGCTCTGCCATGCCCGACAGCGCAGGAAGCCAGTTTTTCATTATGGTTGCCGATTCGCCACACCTTGACGGGCAATATGCGGCCTTTGGCAAGGTGATAGAAGGCATGGCGGTTGTGGATGAAATTGTTAACGTGGAAACAAACGCAAACGACAAGCCCCTAAAAGACCAAAAAATGAAAAAGGTTACTGTTGAAACCTTTGGCGTAACCTATGAGGAGCCTGAAACACTAAACAAAAAATAAGCATAAAAAATGCGCCTGCAAAAATTTGTCGGCGCATTTTTTTATGTTTAATCTAATTCTTTTGTAAAACGGTGCCATCTTTTAATACACACAAAGCAAGCGGATGTGCCAATGAAGGTGATAAACGCCCATGCCAAAAGCGTAGCATGCCACCCAAACGCCTCCGACAGCTTTGCAATCCCATACATAGACAGGGCACTTCCTATATAGGCGCAAAAGTTCAGCATTCCCGAAACGCTGGATACATTTCCAAACCTGCTAAATTGCGCAGGTATTAAAGATATTAAACAAAGGTTAACCCCATGCATGCTGCCTGTAATAATGCTTGCAAGGGCGACAGACAGCCATACGCTTTGGGAGCTGAAGGCTGCCATTGCCAGTGTGGATATTAATGCCGCAAAAAAAATAACTGTAGAGCAGGTAAGCTCATTTTTAAATATGTTTTTTTGCAGGTATGCTGCAATTTTAACTGAAAAAATGCTAAAAATCGGCAGCGCAACCGCAGATAAAATAGAAAGAGAGCTGCCGATAAAAAACGTTTCCGCTATGTACGAAGGCATCCATGTGGTTACGCTATCTTTGACTATTCCTTGGGAGATAACTCCGATTATAATAAAAACAAGGCCCGAAGATACAAAAAGCTGTTTTGGGGAAATGTATGCTTTGGAACTGTTTTCGGGTACGGCTTCTTCGCTTTGATTTTCATTTATTTGCGAATAATTTTCGATTTTTTTCATGTTGCTTATCCAAACAAACGCCACTATAAAAGCAATGCCGCTTGAGATGACAAGCACCATCTCCCAGCTTGAAAAATATATTACCACCGGTGCAAACAGGTAAACAAAAACTGTTCCCAAAGAGGCCGCAATTGAAACCGTAACACAGTTTTTCTTAAAATCGTCATTTGAAAAATAGTGTGTCATCACCTTTACAAGGGGCGGCCACATGGTGGATTGTGCAAAGCCGTTTAGCGTCCAAATAATTGTCATAAGGGCAATGGATTTGCAAAAGGGCATTATGAAATTTAGCACAGAAGTGCTAATAAGCCCCCAAAAAATAATTTTTTTGGGGTTTACTTTATCTCCGACAACCCCGCTTATAAGCTGACCTATTCCATAGGAAATAAACCCCGCCGTAATAACAAAGGATACAGATGATTTTAAAAAGCCTTCCGCCAAAACAACCTCTGCCACTATGGCGCCAAAATTAATACGGGTTACATAGCTTGTAAAATAAACCATAAAACAAAGTATGGATAAAAAACGAATGTGTTTTGCTTCTGTCAGCATATTAAGCTTTGTCCCCTCCAGTCGCCATCCGGTTCAACACCCATTAATTTTGCAATGGTAGGGGCAATATCAATAATATTTGCATCCTCCATTTTCTTTGATTTTTGCAAGGGTACAGGGCTTTTTATAATAATCGGTATGGTCATGTCGGAGGCAAGTTCGGTGCCATGCATAAAGTCATGCCCTCCATGGTCCGCTGTTACAATAATTGTATATTCCTTCGGTATGGCGCTGCATATTTTTTCAATACAGCCCCACGCATTGTTTACGGTGGCAAAATATTCTTGCGAAAGCCAGCCATGCTCATGACCTGTCGAATCCGTATTTCCAAGATATATAAAAACAAAGTCAGGGTCTTTTTCGTTTATGTAGGAAATAGCGCTGTCGGTAACTTCGTTATCTGTGTTTTCGTAATCATAGCAGGATATATAATGGGAATATGACAGCGAGCCGGGGCAGGATAAATCCCTAAGCTGTTCCCAATTATAAATGGAAGCGGTGTTTTTTCCCCTGCTTTTTAGCACATCAAACAAACCGTTAATCGGTCTTACTTGAGGAGTATAAGTGTTTGTTAAAACGCCGTGGCGCTGGGGTGTGACGCTGTGAAACAGCGACATATGGCACGGCAGCGTCATAGACGGCATTACCGTTGTGGCGTTTAGGTTTGAAATGCTGTTTTCAAGAAATTTGTCCACAAAGCCATGCCCGCATGCCTTTAGGCTTTCCGGCACCATTCCATCAACTAAAACCAGTACAACCTTGTTATTCATTAAAATCATCCTCGCTTTTATATATTTTAATTCCGTTACTTTTGTATAGCTTATATATGTTCTCGTTTAAGTCGGTGCTTGTTACAAAATGATAGTTTTTGTTTACATCGCACAGCTTAAACAGTGCGGTTTTTTCAAATTTGGAGCTGTCTGCCATAATAACAACCTTGTTGGATATTTCAATATATTGCTTTTGAATGGGAATCGCCTCTGAAATATAGTCTGCCACGCCATGCTTTAGGCTGATTGCCGATGTAAATATAAAGCATGTTGATGCATGAAGGTTTTTAATGGTGTCAAGTGCCAACGAGCCATAAAATATATTCTCGCTTGGCAAAAACTCTCCGCCCACAAGTATTAGCTTAAAACCGTCTTTGTCTTTAAGCTGGTCAAACACCTGGGCACAATGTGTTATAACAGTAAGGCTTTTAAAACGGGTTTTGACGATTTGGACAAACTCTTTTGAAGTGCTACCCGAATCTATGACAATTACATCGCCTTCTTTTATGAAGTTTACGGCAACCTTGGACAGTTGCCGCTTTTGCTCTATATTTTCGCTTAACCTTTGCGAAAGAGATGAAAACTTTTTGGTTGCGCTTGCAGCTACCGCACCGCCATGCACACGCTGCAGCGCGTTCTCTTTTTCCAAACGAAGCAAATCCCGCCTTATTGTCTCCCCGGAGACGCCAAGCATATCCGTAAGCTCTGAAATTGTAACAGCACCCTTGTTTTTTATAGCTTCTTTTATAATTAAGTATCTTTCATTTGCCAGCATTCCCAACCAACTCCTCATGTAAACATATTATTACACAAAGACACACAAATGTCAATACAATTCCACAAAACTTGTTTGCTTAAACATTAGATTTTACAACTATCAAAAACATTCAAGAAAAAAGAAACCTTGAAAGCGGCCAAATAAGCCGTATAACCAAGCAAAGGTTTCGGAGAGGAAAATCCATAAATTTATAGATTAATGTAACATATGTTGAAATATGCAAATTTTAGTAAAATTTAAGGAAAAATATGGTTGAAATGTAGTCTGGGTTGTGATTTAATGAGCGTAAGCGAATTTCATCATATCCAACATTGCGCCGAAGGCGAAATAGACATAAGGATATGATTTAATGAGCGTAAGCGAATTTCATCATATCAGGCTTTGCAGCAAAGGCGTAATCAACAAGGTCCGATGTAATGGAAAAACAATGAAAAACAAAAGATGAGGTGGGGCATTTGTTTAAAAAAGCAGTCATAACCATTGTTTGTTTTATTTTAGTGGCAAATATTTTACCCGGCGCATTGGCTTTTTCTGCGGTTGAAATTTCATCTTATGGCTTGGTTGACCGGGAAGGCAAAACATTATCCTTCATAGACGGCGAGGAATATGTCAAAGGCTATGTTGATATTATAAATATCACAGGCGTATCAAGCGACAATTTAGGTGAACTGGTTGTAGAGTGTTATGTAAACGGCAATTTGGAGCATACAGAAAGAATTACAATATCAATAGGCAAAAACATAATCAAAATGCGGTTTGTAACGGACGATATTGAGGTTCCGAAGGATATCGACGATATTATGTTCAAGGTGTATATCTCAAAACCTGAAGGGGAGACAACCTCTCCAACAGAAATAGACCGTCTGGGATTGGAAATTCCGGGTGCCCAGCAGGACGGCGAGCGGTATGCCCAGGCTATAAACATTGTTAAAGCGCTGGGAATTATGTCCGGATATGAAAACGGCAATTTTTACGCCTCCAGTGCATTCACCAGAGCGGAGCTTGCAGTTGTTCTTACAAGGCTTATGGGCAAGGAATCTATTGCCCGCTATGAAACCGAGCCTTTGTTTAGCGATGTGGATATATCCCACTGGGCGTTTGGCTGCATAAATATAGTTGCAAAGATGAATGTTATGGACGGGTACGAGGACGGCACATTTATGCCGGAGAAAAAGGTTGACGCTTACCAAGTCGCTTCATCTTTGGTAAACCTTCTTGGCTACGGGCCTGCTGTTGGTGCTTTGGGGTATTTTGACACAGCGCAGGAGCTGGGCATTATGGAAGGTACCATGCTCGGCTCATTTGATTTAGTCAGCAGAGGCGCTCTTGCAAGGCTGATATTCAATTCATTGGATATTCCCATTATGGAGCAAGTAGGATTCGGCGATTATCTTGAGTATGTTGTTCAGGATGGAATATCGTCGAGTAGTCCATATAAAAAATCCATACTTAGCGAAAGCTTTGGTGTTGCAAGACTTAACGTGTATGTTATGTCAAATCTTGGAATAGATGGCATAAATAAAGTCGGCCTGGCAAGAGTTTCAATTATAAGAGATTACAAAACAAAGTATGCAACAGATAGTTATTACGAAATGCTTTGCGTAGGGATGACTACAAACGTTGCAGCGGGCAATTCCGATATTTTGTCAATGGTGGGAAGAGAGGCTTTAGTTTATGTTAAGGTGGATGAAACCGGCGACTCTCAGCATACGGTTCTTTATGCCGAAAAGGTGCCTTCACTTAATGAAATTGCGGATTTTCCCATTGACCGGATTGAAGGAATTGTGGACAGATTTGATTATTATGAAGTTGAATTTTATGAAAATCCCGATTCTGTGAAAACAACAAAAATTACCGTTGCAGAGGGCGCAAATGTTTATGTAAACAATAATTATGAAGGTCAGTTCGGTTATGAGATTTACCCGTATGATTTAATAAACGGATATTACTACGGAACCATATCTTTTGCCAAAATAGATTCATGGTCGATTGCTGATTATGATACAATTTTCATCAACGACTACAGAATTATGATTGTTGAGGAAGTAAACACTACATTGGGTCGCGTAACAGGCACAGGTCAAATGTATAACATCGTATTTAACCCGAATAACAACGAATGGTCATCCCGGCTTGTTGATATAAATGGCAATGAACTTGAGTGGACATCGCTTAAGG
>JAQVDK010000111.1 GCA_028697835.1 Eubacteriales bacterium
ACTATTTTTTTACAACGTCAATATAGACGTATTTAAACTGAGCTATTTTGTGCAGGATTTGGCTGTTTGCAAGTTTTTCATATCTCAACAGTAAAATACAAAAATAAAAATTATTTACAGGAAACACTTGACAAGTCCCTTGAATATAATTAATATATAAGTATATAAGAAAATACTTAAATAATTATGGAGGTTGTCAGATGTCAATTTCAAAGAAAAAGGCTACTGTTTCAAAAGAATGTGTGGCATGCGGCAGCTGTCTTAAGGCATGCCCGATAAATGCAATTGCCATATATAAAGGAATGTACGCCGTGGTAGATGAAGACAGGTGCCTTGGCTGCGGCAAATGCGCCGCTGCTTGCCCGGCTTCAGTAATTTCTATTGTTTTACGGGAGGGGTGCTTAAAATGAAAAAAAGGCGATGGTATGATTATCTTTGGATTTTGTCTGCGGTTTATTTGACGCTTGGCTTTTTCAATATTTTGTTTGCATGGCTGGGGCTTGTTTGCTTTTTTGTTCCTTTGGGAATAGCTATTATAGGGGGAAACAAAGCTTATTGCAACAAATACTGCGGGCGAGGGCAGTTGTTTGAGCTTTTGGGCGGAAGGCTTGGTTTGTCGCGCAGGAAGGACCCTCCCAAGTTTTTGCGGACAAAATGGTTTCGTTATGGCTTTCTTGCCTTTTTTATGACGATGTTTATGCTTATGATTTATTCAACATACCTTGTCTTTGCAGGAGCCACACTAAAGCAGGCGGTAACGCTGCTTTGGGTGTTTCGGCTTCCGTGGCATTGGGCAAATACAATAGATGTTGCGCCATGGATAGCACAGTTTGCATTTGGGTTTTACGGGGTTATGCTTACATCTACAACTTTGGGTTTTGTTACCATGATTCTATTCAAGCCCCGCTCATGGTGCGTGTATTGTCCCATGGGGACCATGACACAAGGAATTTGCATATTAAAAAACAAAGGAGATAACAAATATGGAGCTGAAGGCAAAACAGATAGCGCAGCTTTTGAAAGTACTTGCAAATGAGAACCGCCTGATGATACTTTGTGCATTGATGAAAGGACCTATGGCGGTGGGCAAAATCGCCGAAAAAGTGTCTAATATCAGCCAGCCGGCACTGTCGCAGCATTTAGCCCTTCTAAAAGCCCATGGGATAGTGGACGCAACAAAAAACGGACAAAACATTATTTATTCCATTTCGGACCATAGAGCCGGGGAAGTTATTAACGCATTGAAAAAATATTATTGCGACTTTTAAACTGCCTGCGGGCAGCTTTCTGTAAGCTTTGCACAATCGTAAGGGCTGTGCAAAGCTTGCAGGAGCGCGCGGATTTAAATCAAGGCTGCAATTTTCCTCCGCAATAGGGACAATAACTAAACTCTGCAGGCACATCGGCGCTGCAATTTAAGCAATGTTTGAAAGGCGAATAATTGTTGATGCGCCGCAGGTTTTCCTTTTTGATTTGAGTGGCAGGGTTTTTCTCGAATTCCTTACCGACGAAAGGGTCCAGCTCGTATAGGCAGCTGCAGCATGAGGTTTTTACAACATACCTTACATTCCACCTAAAAATCGGTATAAAAAATATATGGAAATATCTATACACCTTATGAATTTCATATCTGGCCAGCTTTTCACATGAGGGACATACAATATTGTTGTAAGTCCCTATATATTTTTCTTTATCTTGCACACCAAAAAATGCTATAAAAAACATACAAACCACTCTTTTTCTTTATATTTATCCGTACTTGGCATTAATGTATATAAAAAACAGGCCAACTCTTTATTTGCCTACTTTATTAATATTCCACAAAATCTTAAAAAAACCTTCAATATTTAGTAACGGTGTCGTTAAAAACAAAATAATCATTTCAAAATAAAGGAAATTGTAATATCGATGTTGAATAATAATTATGGGGTATTGTCTTTACTTTAATATGCCTTGGTGGGCAGAGACTCTTTATTAATTTTGGTTTTAATAAAAAAGTTTAATACAAGAAAGGTGATATCTATGAAAACAAAAAATTCTGACTTGCAGCATTGTCATTGTCAATTTTAATCTGTACATTCACAATTCACGTTATGTCAGAGGAAAACATTAAAGTTTTGTTAAATGGCGAACAACTAACATTTGATGTTCCCCCTCAATTAATAGATGACCGAACTATGGTTCCTATGCGTGCAATATTTGAAGCATTAAAGGCAGAAGTTGAGTGGTTTGACGATACGCAAACAATCCGGGCGGAAACTGATGAAAAAATAATTGAGCTTCAAATTAATAATAAAAAATTGAGCATATTTAAATCAACTACTCAAGATAAATCTAATCCGGAACTTGAACCTTATCATACCATTCTCCTGGATGTTCCTCCTACGCTTGTTAACGGAAGGGCATTAGCCCCTGTAAGAGCCGTAGCCTGGATTATTTACCAATTTGTTTGGCGTACAATAAATTTACGGATAAAGTATTGATATTTGGTATTTTCCAAAAAGCTGACGATAGGTCAGCGGATAGATTTGCAATATACATTGCAGATAGCGACGTTGAGCTGCTGAATTCTTATGACCAAAACCCGTTGAAGAATTATAAGGATGAACCTCGGCTTTATTTTATTAATGCAGATGATGTGTATTGCTGGGATTATAACTTTATGTACCGTCTTAGCGAGATTGACCCCGGCATTATCATATTCAACATAAAAAAAGGAAGTTTAAATAAACAACGTTTAGGACAGGAACATTTTCCTAAAATTAAAACTAATATATTTATAAGTGGTAATGAATTATATGCTTATTATTATGTAAGGTACGCTCCCGCATCCAAAGGTGTGATAAAGAGAATTGAAAAAATCGGAGGCAGGCAGTCAACAGATATTACTAAAATGCCATTTGATAGCATTGCAGAGTGTTCATATGATGGAAAGATGTACGTTTTAGCCGATGACGGAACTATATACCAAATTGTAGATATCTACGAACGAACAGTTTACATTGATAAGGATGATATTCCCAAAGAATATGAGCTTTCCGGTATAACGTTCAGCACTGGCAGTTTGATAAAAATGCTCTTCCTATTTGGTATGATGATTATTCAAAATCAATTAAAAGAATAGTTAGGAAATAGGTTATTAAATTATGCAATGATATAAACAAGCTTTTTTAGACGTTCTTATATTATGCTTTTATTGCTGATTGTAGGAATTTAATAAAACAAAAAAACATCGACCTTACAAGCAAAAAAGCTTTAAAATCGATGGTTTTTTAGGTGGTGCTCGAGACCGGAATCGAACCGGTACGAGGGTTAAGCCTCACGGGATTTTAAGTCCCGGGCGTCTGCCAGTTCCGCCACTCGAGCACTTTGATGGACCAATATATATTACCATATTATTTTTCGCATGTCAATATGTCGTGCTGCTTTTTTTGCAAAAAAATTTGTAGGTTTTACAAGCCTATATTCGGCTTTTTTGAGTTTATAAAAAATGTAGGATTACAATAGATGTGTTACATTTTATAAAAAAGAGTAGCGAATAGGGAAGCCAACGTGTTAAAGTTAAGTTACCAACAAAAACCTGCACAGGAGGCTATCTATTCGCTATGAATACAATAA
>JAQVDK010000041.1 GCA_028697835.1 Eubacteriales bacterium
CTAAAATATATTCGGAGTGATTGCTATGGATAAAGTTAGAATACTGCACACATGCGATTTGCATCTTTCAAGCCCCTTGTCCTCGCTGGGCGAAATTGCAATAATAAGGCAAGGGGAAATTTTGGATACCTTTTCAAGAATTTTAACTCTTGCCACAGAGCAGAATGTTGAAATAATTATTATATCCGGCGACCTTTTCGACAATCCCACCCCAGGCATAAGCTGCGCAGAATACGTATATAAAAAATTTGCCGAAATCCCTCATATTAAAGTGTTTATTTCCTTGGGAAACCACGATGCCTGCCTTGATATGCACTTTCCCGACAATGTATATGTTTTCCCAAATTACTTGGAAAAATTTGAATTTGAAGCCTTTGACATATACGGGGTAAGCTTTGAGGGCGAATATTGCCACAGCAGCATTATAGAAGGTTTTGTTGTAGATAATCCTCAAAAAATAAACCTTCTTGCAATTCATGGAGATTTGGTGAGCATTGGCGGAAAAAGTGCGTATAATCCCATTACCGCCAAGGCGCTTGAACAAAGCGGCGCGGACTATGTTGCGCTGGGGCATGTGCATAGCTTTAGCGAAATTCAAAGTATTGGAAAAACCTACTTTGCATATCCCGGCACGCCTGAAGGCAGGGGGTTTGACGAGTCGGGGCAAAAAGGGGTTATTATTGGAGATGTTTATAAAAATTACGTTGATTTGAGTTTTGTACCTACTGCCAAGCGCCAATTCCACGAAATTGACATAGACGTATCCGGCTGTGTAAACAATTTGGATATTTGCCAGGAAATTTTATCTGCATACACCAATCCAAATGACTTTTATAAAATTAACTTAATCGGCGCTGCCTGTGAGCGGCTTATGGTTGATGCTTCTTTCATAGAAGAACATATAAAAAACAGCTTTTATTACATAAAAATAATTGACAACACGCACCTTGACGTGGATTTGCAAAAGTTGTCAAACGAGCACACGCTAAAAGGCTTGTTTGCAAAAAACATTCTTGAAGAAGGGGGAAGCAGCTTTGCTGTTAAATGCGGCCTGGCAGCCCTTTCGGGAGAGAAGGTGTCCATTGATTGATAATTAAAAACATTTATATAGAAAGCTTTGGAGGATTGTTAAACAAATCCTTCGATTTTAACGAAGGGTTTAATATAATCTACGGCGAAAACGAATATGGAAAGTCCACCATTGCCGAATTTATCAAAATAATGCTTTATGGCTTTGGAAGGTCGCCCCAAAACATCAGGGAAAATGAACGGGTAAAATTTATGACATGGGGCAAGAGCAGAATTGGCGGACAAATGACCATTATAAAAGACAATACCAAATACATCCTTGCAAGAACCTTTGGAAAGCGCAAAAGCGAGGATACCATAAGCATGGTCAACACAACAACCGGTGTAAAGGAAACAAACTTTACACAAACCACTCCCGGGGAGCTTCTTTTAGGAATAAACAGAGCCACCTTTGAAAACACGGCATATATAAAGCAGCTTTCCACAAAAATAAGCTATGGCACAGATGACGAAATAATAAACCGCCTTATAAACCTTGCCCAAAGCGGGGACGACAGCATCTCCTATCGAAGGGCTTTGGAAATATTGGACAAAGCCGCCAAGGAAATCGAAGGCAAAAGGCCCAAGGGGAAAATCCAGCTAATTCAAGATGAGATAAACAGCCTACATACATCCTTGGTCATAGAAAAAAACAAACAATTGCATAAGACACAGCTAAAAGAAAAGCTGCGCCTGCTGCAGCAGGAAAAATTACAGTTGGAAAGTTTTCATCCAAACAGCTTTGACAGCTTGCTTGAAGACACTCTTTTGTCAAACAAGAGCAGCAGTGGAAATTCCATATGTAAAGGAATTTGCACAGCATTAGCTTTTCTGTCGGTTTTTTTATTAAAAAGCCATCCTGCCTTTTCGATTATGCTTTTTACCGTATGTGTCGGTTTTTTTATTTACTTGTCAATAAAGAGCAACAAAGCCAAAAAAGCCATGGTAAAAGGGTTTGAGGAATTAAAAAAAGGCAAGGTCAAAGAAGCCATGGAAAACAAAGAAAAATTAACTGAAGTTATAAAAGAAATCGCCAAGGTGCAATTTGAATTGGAAAACCAAAAGGAAAACTCTATAGATGAGATAGAAGCCAAGCTTTCCCATTTGGAAGGCAAGCTTCAACACTACAGGCAAAAGCTTAGTGACATAAGGCTTGCTAAATCTTGCATTGAAAAAGCTTTTTCACAGCTGCAAAGCGATTTTGGTCCACGCCTAAGCAGCGCTGCCTCAAATGTTTTAAGCCAAATTTCAAACGGAAAATATACCGAAGTTTTAATAAGCCATGACTACAGCATGAAAATAAAAGATGAAAAAGGCGAGTTTCAAGATGGAGAGTATTTAAGCTGCGGTGCTTTTGACCAGATTTATTTTGCCCTTCGCATGTCGATTATAAATCTTTTGCTGCCAAGTTCGCCCATAATTTTAGATGAAGCTTTTGCACACTACGATGACAGACGTCTTGCCTCATCCTTGGAGTACTTAAAATCCTTGAAAAACCGTCAAATTTTCCTGTTTACCTGTCACAAACGGGAACAAGAATATGTTAAAAGGGCTGATTAACCAGCCCTTTTTATAACAATTAGATTAAATTTATATTAATTCACTTGTAAATCCATAAGTTTAGCTGTAATATATATGTAAAGATAATTTTTCACATCTTATGAAACTTTTTACTCAAGATTAATGTCTAATTAACAGTTCGAAAAATATCACCCCAAGATTAAAGCCACAAGTTACAAAAAAACATGCACAATTCTATAAAGGAGGTTTTATACTATGAAAGGGCTAAAAGCTTCTGTTTTAGCTGCTGTCACCTTAGTTTGTTTTGTTTCGGTAATGATATTGCCTGCTTTTGCTATGCCTAAAGCAGATTTAATACCGCTTACTGTAAAAGGTATTACCGCTGCCAACAAAACATATGACGGAAAAGAAACCGCTCAAGTTGATTTTTCCAAAGCAGTTTTGGATGGTGTTGTCCCGGGCGATGATGTAAAGCTTGACACATCCAAAGCAATAGGAAACTTTAAAGACAAAAATGCCGGCAAGGATAAAGAAGTTGTAATAACCAATTTTTCTTTAACCGGAAAAAATGCCGACAAATACGAGATTAAAACCATTGCGCCCGTATTTGCTTCCATTGAAAAGGCAAATGCCGTTGTTAAAGCCGACACTGTGTCAAAAACCTATGGCGAGGGCGACCCTGAATTTACTTATAAAGTTGAAGGCCTTTTGCAAGGCGATACTTTAAGCGGCAAACTGTCAAGGGAGCCGGGCGAAGATGTGGGCTCTTATAAAATCACCCTTGGAACGCTTGGAAACCCTAACTATAACTTAACAATAAACGAAGCGCACCTTTTGATAAACATAAGGCTGGTTTCGGTAATAGCTACAAAAATTCAAGATAAATATTTCGGTGATTTGTCTGCAATAAAAGAAAATTTCGATGTAGCCATTGTCGAAAGCATTAATGTGATAGGAATTTTAAAACAAGATGATGTAGCTTTGGATGATTCTAAAATGGTTGCTTATTTTGAAGACACAAACATTGGAACAAACAAAAAGGTTATAATCGAAAACCTTGAGCTTACAGGTGAGCAAAGTAAAAACTATATGATTCAAACTCCCATTATTGCATTCGGAAACATTATTCCAAAGCTGGAGGTAACATCTGTTTTTGCCACTGCAAACGGTGAGGAGTACAAGGGCGGCTGGACACCGCACGACGTTTTATTACTTATAAACATACCGGAAGGGGCAGAAGCTGTTTCGTACGAATATTCCACAGATAACGGTAGCACCTGGAATGACATGGAAAACCCGCTGGTTATCTCGGACGAAGGCTCAAACGAGCTTATATTCAGGTTTAACACAGAGGATTCCCAAAGCACCCCGGGTGGAAACATTACCGTTTCAATCGACAAAACCCCTCCCGCTGTGGAAGTTGTAACGGATGATTTAGACTCTGCCAAGCTTATAACCTTTACAGCAAGCGACGAGCTTAGCGGAATAAACAAGGCATCTGTATCCGTAAAAAAAGACGGTGTTCCAATCGTTACAAGCTTGTCGGAAAACGACTTTTCTTTTATTCCCCAAGGCAGCGGGGTATATACCATAGAGGTTTTGGACAATGCAGGAAACATGTCCGAGCCTGTGGAAATTGAAATTACTGCCCAAGATACCATAAAGCCGGAGATTATCTCAACAACACCTGCAAACGGCGGTGAGATTAGCGGCTCTTTGCTGATAGCGGAGTTTAGTGAAAATATATTAAAGTCAACAGAAGAAAAATACATTGGCATATACCGCACTTCATCTGACAAGTTAATTGAAAGGATAAGTATAAGCAGCAGCCAAGCGGTAATTGACGGCAGGGTTTTAAAAATCCAACTGTCAAAGTCTTTGGATAAAAACACATCCTACTATGTTTTAATGGATAACGGGATTGTAAAAGACCTGTCCGGCAATCCTTTTGGCGGGATAGACTCGAAAAAACTTTGGAGGTTTATTACACCAAAAAGCAGCGATGCTCTGGGGCTGTCGGCAATTCAAATTACAAACTCTAATAATAAATACATGGCTTTTAGGGACGTTGACAATACCTTTAGAACTGTTGTAGCGCCCACGAGCAGCGGAAAGCTTTCCTTCTCCATCTCTCCTGTGTTGGCAGACAAATACGCAAAATATACACTTTCCACCGACAATGAAAATGTTTCGATAAGTTCGAACAAAATATCTACAACTTCGCCGGATGTGGGCTCCTTCAATATTGACATCACCGTTACAAAAGGAGAAGACTCCCGGGTTTACACCTTAAAAGTGCTAAATTATAACCTGACCTTGACTGACGATAGCTATGGCATATCCTCAATCAAAGTTACAAACTACCACGGGGCGGTGGATATTTACGAAGCTGTGGAAAACAACCTAAACCCAAGATTGATATTTTCCATTGACACAAACAACTACCTATCCTCCGCCATAAAGAAAAAATTTGCGTCCTACAAAAGCAATTTCACTGTTGCCATGCCTATGGAAATAGAGCTTGTACTAAAAACCGACGACAAAACACAAAAGCTTTCATATTCAAAAGAGCCCTTGCAGATACAAATTCAAATCCCGTCCAAATACCGTGGCGAAAGTGATTACAGGATACTTCGCTATAACACTGACACCGACAAGGTCGAAGAGGTCAGCTCTACCAAATCAGGCAATAATATTACCTTCTCGGCAGATACCTTTGGCACCTTTGCTTTGATATACAAGGCCAGCAGCACATCGTCAAATACAGACTCGGACTCCTCCTCTTCAAGCAGAAGGGGCAGGGGAGCAATAAGGATATACTATAATCAGCATGAGGCTTATATAAGCGGCTATAATGACAAAACCTTCAGACCGGAAAACAATGCCACAAGGGCTGAAATAGTCACCATAATTGCAAGGATATCGCCGGATTACAGCAATACACTGTTTTACCTCTCTGATTTTAACGATTTGGATGTTGGCGGCTGGTACCTGAATTATTTGGGATTTGCAAGCCAAAAGGGGATTACTTCCGGCTATGAGGACGGCTCCTTCAGACCCCATTCCAACATGACAAGGGCAGAATTTTCCACTATAATTGCCAACTTCTTAAACCTTGCCCCCTCCTATGGCACATCCTTTAGCGACACCGGCGGCCATTGGGCAAGCGGATACATTGAAGCACTTTATAACATTGGAATTATAAACGGATATGTTGATAACACCTTCAGACCAGACGCGCCCATCACAAGGGCAGAGGTTGTAAAGGTAATCAACGGTGCTACAGGAAAGATAGCAAACAGATTTTTAATAAACTCAAACATTTCAAAATACCAGGTTCCATTTGTAGATATTGACCCAAGCCATTGGGCGTATTACGACATAATAGAAGCTGCCGTTACACATGAAATAACCGATTTTCATTAATACAAAACCCGCCGCACAAAATGTGCGGCGGGTTTTTTGTTCATTCTTGCAATACCCTCTTGAATTGACTGGTATAAAGGTTGTAATAAAAACCTTTTTGGGCGTACAGGCTTTCGTGGCTTCCTTCTTCGATTATTTGCCCGTCGTTTATCACCAAAATTTTATCTGCATCTCGAATAGTGCTTAGCCTATGGGCAATAACGAAGCTTGTTCTGCCGTGCATAAGGGTTAAAAGGGCGTCTTGAATATGTTTTTCCGTTCTTGTGTCTATGTTGCTTGTTGCCTCGTCCAAAATCAAAATAGACGGATTTGCAAGCATAACCCTTGCAATGGCTATAAGCTGCCTTTGCCCTTGACTTATTCCCTCCCCTGCGTCTGAAAGAACGGTGTCATATCCTTTTGGAAGGTTGGTTATAAACCGATGGACATTTGCGATTCGTGCCGCCTGCTCCACTTCTTCGTCCGTTGCGTCCAATCTCCCATAGCGTATGTTTTCCCGTATTGTGGCTGAAAACAGGTAAGTCTCCTGTATTACCATGCCCAAACATTGCCTAAGGGCATTTCTCGCCAAGCTTTGTATATCTTCACCGTCAAGGGTAATTGTGCCCTTATCCACATCGTAAAAGCGGGTAAGAAGGTTGACAACCGTGGTTTTCCCCGCACCCGTAGGTCCCACAAGAGCTATTGTTTCCCCTGGCTTTGCATGGATATTTACATCTTTTAGCACAGGGTTTTCCTTACTATAGCCAAAGGTAACGTCCTTAAATACAACTTCGCCTCTTAGTGTCTGCTTCTTTATATGTTTTCCTGCCATAACCTCGGGCTCTGTTTCCATTACCTCGAAAACCCTCTCCGCGGCCGCAATTGCCGACTGCAAAATGTTAAGCAGACCTGCCAGCTCGTTAATAGGTCTTGCAAACTGCTTTGCATAAGTAAGCATGTTGGAAATTTTGCCTATGGTAAGCGAGCCAAAGCCTTTTATAAGCATAAATCCTCCAAAAAGGGCAACCGATGCATAAGACAGGTTGTTAAGCGAATTCATGATAGGCATTATAAAGCTTGAATAAATTTGGGCTTTGTTTCCGGAAATGCGAAGGTCGTCGTTTTTCTTTTGGAATTTTTGCATAATAATTCTCTCTCGCCCAAAGACCTTTACCACTTTTTGACCGCTTATGGTTTCCTCTATAACGCCGTTAAGCTCTCCCAAATCTTTCTGCTGCATGGAAAAGTATTTTTTCGCCCGCTTTACAAAAAATCTGCTTAAAGCTATTCCGATTGGCATTATTACAAACGGTATAATAGATAAAAGAGGGCTTATGGACAGCATTGCAAAAATGGTTATGGAAATGGTCAAAACAACCGAAAAAAGCTGTACCAGGGATTGGTTTAAGGTTTGTCCGATATTGTCAACATCGTTTGTAAGCCTGCTCATCAAGTCCCCGTGGGCATGGGAATCAAAAAAGTTAAGCGGCAGCCTATGCAGACAGTTAAACAAATCCCTTCTTATTGACTGAGTTGTCCTTTGGGCAATTCCCACCATAATATACGATTGAAACCATGAAGCACATGCTCCCAAGGCATAAACAGCAACAATTACTATAGAAAACCTCGCAAGCCCCGGAAAATCAAGGCGTACTATATATTTGTCAATGGCCCTTCCTATAAGCATGGTGCTGGCAACATTGGCCCCAGAGCTTGCAATTATCGCCAAAACAACAGCAAACAGCTTTATTTTCTGCTGTTTGATATATCCCCAAAGGCGCTTTAAGGTGCCTTTAACGTCCTTTGCCTTTGTTACAGGCATTCCTGCGGCACGAAAGCCACGTCTGCCTGCCCCTCCCATTGGCGAATGTCTCATGATAATCCCTCCGTTCCAAGCTGGGACTTGTAAATCTCCAGATAAATTCCCCCAAGCTCGATAAGCTCTTTGTGGGTACCTTCCTCGGCTATTTTACCGTCTTTCATAACTATAATCCTGTCAGCGTCAAGGGCAGTGCTTATACGCTGTGCGATGGTTATGGTGGTGGCGCTGCCAAGCTTTTTTTTAAGCCCCTTTTGAATTTTCGCTTCCGTCATAACGTCAACCGCGCTTGTGCTGTCGTCCAAAATTAAAATTTTAGGCTGTTTTATTACAGCACGGGCAATGGCAACTCTTTGCCTTTGTCCTCCGGACAGCCCTACGCCTCTTTGCCCCACCGTCTTTTTTAACCCTTCGGGAATTGCATCTAAAAATTCGCTTGCCTGGGAAATCTCTGCCGCTTCACGAACTTTTTTCTCGTCGGCGTTATCATCTCCCCATTTAATATTTTCCTCAACAGTTCCGCTGAACAAAATCGTATCCTGCAATACAATTCCAATTCCGGAGCGCAAAACATCCAAATCGTAATCTCGCACATCAACCCCGTCAATTAAAACCTGACCTTGCACAGCATCATAAAGTCGGGGTATAAGGCTTACTAAAGTTGATTTTCCCGAGCCTGTCTCGCCTAAAATTGCAATTCTTTCCCCCGGAGATATGGTTAAATTTATATTGGACAGATTATACTCCTTGTTTCCCGTTTTGTATCTGAATGAAACATTTTTAAATTCTATTTTACCTTCTTTTATTGGATTTTTATAAGGATTTTCAGGCATAGACATATCAACCTTTGCCACCAACACTTCGTTGATTCTCTCGGACGACACCTTTGCCCTTGAAACAGCAATAAACATAAAGCCAATCATCATAAACGAGTGCAGAATTTGGGTGGTATAATTTATAAATGCAATAATCTGCCCTACCTCAAGCTCTTTTGTTGAAGTAAGAAAGCCCCCATACCAAAGGATTCCAACAACAGCCAGATTCATAACTATCATAATTACAGGCATGGACGAGGCTAAAATTTTTCCCGAGGATATACCGACCTGGGTAAGCTCGGCATTTGCTTTTTCAAAGCGCTTTTTTTCGTAATCGCTTCTTACAAACGCTTTAATTACCCTTATCCCGCTTAAATTCTCACGCATGATGGAGTTTACATTGTCAAGCTTTCTTTGCAGTAGGGAAAAAAGCGGAAAGCTTTTTTTGATGATAAACAAAATGAGGCCAACCAAAATAGGCAGCGTAACCGCCAAAATCAAAGACAGCTTTAAATTAATGCTTGCAGCCATGATAAATCCGCCTATGCTGATAAGCGGCGAGCGGGTCATCATTCTAAGGCCTGTCAGAACCAGGTTTTGAACCTGTATAACATCGTTTGTAAGGCGGGTTATCAATGACGCCGGTCTAAAATGGTCTATATCGGAAAAGCTAAAGCTTTGAATTTTTTTGAATAAATCATATCTCAAATCCGCTCCGAAATTTTGCGACGCCTTTGACGCAAAATAAATGCAGCCCATTCCGCCAAAGGACATAACCGCCGCAAAGCCAAGCATTTTTGCGCCCGTAACAAAGACATAGCTTATATCACCCGTTTGAATACCTATATCCACAATCCTTCCCATAAGCCTTGGTATTTGAATTTCGAACAAAACCTCCACAAGCATGGAAAGGGGGGCAAGTATTACATAAAGCTTATATGGCTTTAGATATTTTAAAAGATTTCTCATTTTTTCTCCCCTCCCAAGTTTTTCGCGCTTCTTTGCAGAAAATCGAAGAAAAGAGTTCTTTCTTCCTCTGAAAATCCTTGCATAAGCTCATCTTCAAGTATTTTTAGCGCATTTTTTGCGGAAATTGCCAGATTCTCGCCCTTTTCCGTAAGCCCAACGCGCGTAACCCGTGCGTCCAAGTCGTCGGGGCGGCGAGAGATAAAGCCTGCCTTTTCCATTCTTTGCAGGGTAACGCTCATCGTCGGAGCAGATACATTAAGATTGTCCGCAAGTTCTTTTTGTGTTGGATTTTTATATTTGGAAAGATACAGAAAAAGCGGAGGGTCGCAAGCAAACATTCCAAATTCAGCCACAAGCTCTGTCATGCGCTGTTTGTGCAGCTTGCCTATGTATAGTATTTTCTTTGTTATTTCCCTATTTGTAAATTTCATATGAAGCACCTCAAAAAAAAGTTAGTCAGCTAATAATTAGCAGACTAACTAATAATACCATCACAACTTCAACTTGTCAAGAAGTTAGTGAAGTTCGTATAAAATTATTGCCCCAGTTCCGCTGCGCACTTGGCACATACTTTCTTTTCTTTAAAAGTTTTTACATCGCTTGCGCTTCCACAGAAGATACAAGCCGGCTCATACTTGGAAAGAATAATTTGCTGTCCGTTTACAGCGATTTCCAAGGCATCTTTTATCTCTATCCCTAAAGTTCTTCTAAGCTCGATTGGTAGCACAATCCTACCAAGCTCGTCAACCTTTCTTACTATTCCTGTAGATTTCATGATTTTCCCCCCTTTTAAATGCCTTCGACAATATTCTACTACAATTACCAAAAAAAGTCAACATATAATCGGCGTTTTTTGAAAATTGTAATCAAATTTTAACATTCCACATATATACATTTATAGGGATATTTTTGTAGCAATTCGTTAAAGAAAGGCGCTGATAAAATGATAAATTACATATGGGGTGCGCTTATGCTAATCTCACTTGTTACCGCTTTTTTTACAGGAAGGCTGGAGGCGGTGACCAAAGCCGCAATGGAAGGTGCCGGCGAGGCGGTTTCCATGTCCCTTTCGCTTTTGGGCGTTATATGTCTTTGGACGGGCATGATGAAAATTGCCGAGGAAGGCGGGCTGATTAATTTATTCGCAAAACTCTTAAAGCCTGTAATCAAATTTTTGTTTCCCGGGCTGCCTCCAAACAGCAGCGCGGCAGATGCCATTGTTATGAACATGATGGCAAATATCCTTGGCATGGCAAACGCCGCAACGCCTTTGGGCCTTAAAGCAATGAAGGAGCTGGACAGACTAAAAAAAAGCAGCCGTGCAAGCGATGAGATGTGCCTTTTTGTTGTTATAAACACCGCATCCTTGCAACTTATCCCTTCTACACTAATTGCCATGAGAGGCGGCTCGCAAAACGCCTTTGAAATAATAATTCCTGTTTGGATTGCAAGCTTTTTAACGCTTACGGTTGGGATAATTGCTGCTAAGATATTGTCTTTAAGGGAGTGAACGCTTGTGATCAATTATTTTTCAATAGCAGTTATACCGCTGATGTTTTTCGGCATAATAACCTATGGCTTTATGCAAAGGGTAAAGATGTTCGACTCGTTTTTGGCAGGTGCAAAGGACGGACTTGAAACCAGCGTAAGAATACTTCCCTCCCTTGTTGCGCTGCTTACTGCAATATCAATGTTTAAAGCCTCGGGAGCGCTGGATATTTTGACAAGGCTGTCTTTGCCTGTCCTTCAGCTTATAAAGCTTCCCAAGGAAGTCGCTCCTCTTGCATTTATGCGCCCCATATCCGGAAGCGGCTCCTTGGCGATTGTAGAAACTATTTTCAAAGACTACGGACCGGATTCCCTTGCCGGGAGGGTGGCTTCCGTGATGATGGGGTCAACGGAAACAACTTTTTATACCCTTACGGTGTATTTTGGCTCTGTTAACGTAAAAGACACCCGCTATACCGTCAAGGCCGCACTGGCGGCGGACTTGTTCGGCATGATAGCGAGCGTCTGGATTGTGAGAATGTTTTTTTATTGAGGCAGCACTTGGCACCCATTTTTATGTTGTAAAAAATGAATAAGTACAATTACAGGCTTAAATTTTGATTACTTAGAAGCAATTGTCACAGCAATTATCCTGGTCATTGTCGTTGAATAATCCCAAGATGATAATAATTGCAATAATAATCCAAATCCAGTCGTTGTTGCCTCCGAAAATACCCCTGTTATGTCCCATTTAAAAACCTCCTTTATTTATGAGAATCATTGAAGAAAAGAACAAAAGCCTTCTTCAACTACTCTTTTATGCTATATACTATGCAGGTGGTTTTTAAATGGTGATTAATCATACAATTTTATCCAAACATTGACGTTTGCACCACTTTGCTGTCCTCATCCCTTAAGAAACAGCCTGCGGCGGGAATATTTTTTGTTTTGTAATATTTAAAGTCTTTGACGCTTACCTCTTCAAGCCTTTTAACATCTGTCAAAACAGCGGATTTTCTAAGTGTCATTACACTGACACCTTGAGAGTCCCTTGTAGCTTTAACTGAAATTTTAGAGGTGTCAAACACCAAAACCTTATCAATGCTGGATATTGCCACAAGCTCCATATCCTCATCAAGCTGAATAAGCTTGACAAGCCTTGAAACGCTGCTGTATGCTTTTGTAAGCTTTTTGCGATTTGTTTTGGTGGCATAACTATTAAGATTAACTTTTGTCATTTTTCCATTTTCATAGCAAAACAAGATATACCCTTCATAGTCTGTTGTAACGGCTATACCTACAACGTCTTCGTTTTCTTCCATGTCAAGAAGGCTTGGCAAATATTCCCCAAGCTGGCTTGCCTTGCAGTCGGCAATTTCGTACGAACGAGCCTTATATACATTTGCCTTGTCGGTAAACACAAGGATTTCGGATTTGTTTACCGTATCAAAAACCGTCGTTATCTCGTCGCCCTCTTTAAGCTTTTGCTCAGAGGCGGCCCTTAGGGAAACATGGGAAATTTTCTTTAAATAGCCTTCTTTGGTAAGGAATATTTTTATATTATAGTCTTCAATATTGTCTTCTTCCACATACTCCTCCACCGTATCCGCATGGATAATATCGGTTCGCCTTGGCTGCGAATATTTTTTGGATATTTCCCTAAGCTGTTTTATAATCAGCTCTTTTATCTTCTCCTCGTCGGCCAAAGTTGCTTTAAGAGTTGCAATTTCGTCCATAAGGTCTTCTATATCCTGAGTTCTTTTTAAAATATATTCCTTGTTTATGTTTCTAAGCTTTATATCGGCAATATATTCGGCTTGGATTTCGTCAATGTCAAAGCCGGCCATAAGATTTGGCACAACCTGCTCCTCAAGCTCTGTTTCTCGAATAATTCTTATGGCTTTGTCAATATCCAAAAGAATTTTTTCAAGCCCCAAAAGCAAATGCAGCCTATCGCTTTTCTTTTTTATGTCATATTCAATGCTTCGCTTTATGCAGCCTATGCGAAAGTCTATCCATGCATCCAAAATGCCTGCAATCCCCAATACTTTAGGAACATTGTTTATAAGGATATTAAAGTTGCAACCGAACGAATCCATAAGAGGTGTAATTTTGTACAGCTTCGCCATTAATTTATCCGCATCAACGCCACGCTTTAAGTCAATGGTGATTTTAAGGCCTTTAAGGTCCGTTTCGTCACGGATGTCGCCAACTTCTTTTAACTTACCTTGCTTTATAAGGTCAACAATCTTGTCAATAACTGCCTCTACGGTTGTTGTGTATGGAATCTGGGTAATATCAATGCAATTATTTTTCTTGTCATAAGTATATTTTGCCCTTACTTTAAAGGAGCCGCGCCCGGTTTTATAAATTTCACGCATTTCCTTCTCATCGTACAAAAGCTCTCCCCCTGTTGAAAAATCGGGGGCAAGAAGGGTTTTTAAAATATCGTGGTTTTTATTTTTAAGGTATGCAATGGCAGTGTCGCAAACCTCTTTAAGGTTAAAGCTGCATAAATTCGATGCCATGCCAACGGCTATTCCCTGGTTTGGGTTTACCAAAATATTGGGAAACCTGGCCGGAAGAAGCAGCGGCTCTTTCATTGTTCCGTCATAGTTATCGACAAAATCCACTGTATCCTTGTCTATGTCGCCAAAAATTTCTTGGCATATAGAGTCAAGCTTAACCTCGGTATATCGAGCGGCGGCAAAAGCCATATCCCTTGAATACTGCTTGCCAAAGTTACCCTTGCTATCTATAAGGGGGTGGAGCAGTGCCTCGTTTCCCTTTGTAAGACGAACCAGCGTTTCATATATTGCCATATCTCCATGAGGATTAAGCTTCATTGTTTGCCCTACAACATTTGCCGACTTGGTACGACCGCCGGTTAAAAGCCCCATTTTATACATTGTATAAAGCAGTTTCCTGTGCGCCGGCTTTAAGCCGTCTATTTCGGGAATGGCACGGGATATTATAACGCTCATGGCATAGGGCATGTAGTTTTGCTCTAAAGTATGGGTAATGGGCTGTTCAATATAGTTCATTCAAACCTCCGCTTTCGTCAAATATTTTTTAGCTCCTCCACTTTATCGCACTTCTCCCAAGGAAGGTCAATATCCGTCCGCCCCATATGCCCGTATGCAGCGGTGTTGCGATAAATAGGACGGCGCAAATCAAGGCTTTCGATAATCGCAGACGGTCTAAAGTCAAAAACCTTCATAATTTTTCTTTGGATTTCTTCCACAGGAATTGTTTCCGTTCCAAAGGTTTCTACAAAAACACTTAAAGGCTTTGCTACGCCGATTGCATAAGAAACCTGAATTTCGCAGCGCCTTGCAAACCCTGCCGCAACAACATTTTTTGCAACATATCTTGCAAAATAGCTGGCGCTTCTGTCAACCTTTGTGGGGTCCTTTCCGGAAAAAGCGCCGCCGCCATGACGGGCATATCCGCCATAGGTATCCACAATAATTTTTCTGCCTGTAAGCCCCGAATCTCCATTTGGTCCGCCAACTACAAACTTTCCTGTGGGGTTTACAAAATATTTTGTGCCCTCGTCCAAAAGGTTTTCGGGAACAACTTCTTTTATTACAAGATTTATCATGTCATCTCGGATAGTCTCATAGGGCACATCTTCACTGTGCTGGGTGGAAACAACAACAGTGTCCACCCTTACAGGCTTGTCCCCGTCATATTCAACTGTAACCTGGGTTTTCCCGTCGGGGCGCAAATAATCCAAAAGTCCCGCCTTTCGAACATCTGCAAGCCTTTTCGCAAGCCTGTGCGCCAGCGATATGGGAAGCGGCATAAGCTCAGGAGTTTCGTCACAGGCATAGCCGAACATCATTCCCTGGTCCCCTGCTCCAATATCGAATGTATTTTCCGTTTTGCTTTCCAAGGAGCGGTCAACCCCCAAGGCAATGTCTTTTGACTGCTCGTCAATAGCGGTTATAACAGCACAGGTGTCGCAGTCGAAACCGTATTTTGCCCTGTCGTATCCAATTTCCCTTATGGTGCTTCTAACAACTTTTTGAATATCGATATAGCAATCCGTAGAAATTTCGCCCATAACAAGTACCAAACCCGTTGTGCAGGCAACCTCACAGGCAACCCTTGCGCTTTTATCATTTTCCAGTATGGCGTCCAAAATCGCATCGGAAACCTGGTCGCAAATTTTATCCGGATGTCCTTCGGTAACGGATTCGGAAGTAAAATATCTTTTCATGAAATATCATTCCTTTTACTATGTATTTAAAATTATTATACTTCAATATATTATATATTTTTTCCGCATTAAAATCAAGGTTAACCAACTAAAACAGTGAAAAGTTATTAAAAAATCGCTAAAAGCTTGTCCTATATAACGGAATTACGTTTATAACAGGCTCTTCATACGGGTGCACCTTCTTTATGGCGTCAATTGTAATATCAACA
>JAQVDK010000112.1 GCA_028697835.1 Eubacteriales bacterium
CACCATTCCGGTTGCACCCACAACTGCTACATTATATTTTTTCATAGTCAAAACCTCCGCATAAAAACGTTATATTCTATATTTTATCATTTTGCCGCCACAGTGTCAAACCTTTTGACATAAAAATGTAAGTAGAATTTATATTAATTTTATGTTAAAATATTAGTAAAAATTATCATACAGGAGATAAGGTTATGAAAAAGGTTGTCTTTGCTTTGATTGCCTGTGTTTTTTTATGTCGGCAGGCTGCATATGCCCAAATTGAAGTGCCAAAGAGCATACGGGTAGGGATTATCTACGGCGAAGCCGCAAAAGAGGCGGTTACTATTACATATGACGACAGACAAGAAGAATATGCAAAAGATGATATAGAAGATGAAATTGTTTTGACATCTTCCGAAAACATAATAAAAGTAAACGATGTGGCGTATCGTGGGAAAATCATACTAAAAAAAGCTGAAACCGGCAATATGTCAGTAATAAACGAGGTTAGCCTTGAGGATTATGTGGCGGCTGTTATTTCACGGGAAATGTCACCGTCTTTTGAGATGGAGGCGCTAAAGGCGCAGGCAGTGGCTGCACGCACATATGCCATAAAAAATTTAAAAAAGCATGAAAAGCATGGCTTTAGCGTATGTACCGGCGTTGACTGCCAGGTGTACGGCGGAATGTCCGGCGAGCATGAGCGCACCATAAAAGCGGCATACGAAACAGCGGGAAAGGTTTTAACCTATGACGGAAAGCTCGCCCAAACGGTTTATTTTGCCACCAGCGGAGGGCATACGGAGGACGCAAAATATGTTTGGGGCTCGGATATTCCCTATCTTAAAGGCGTTTCGGACAAGTATGAAAGCGCCGAAGTTTACGGGGCGAAGTGGAAAAGGGAGATGTCTGCCGCTCAGATTGCAGAGGCCTTGAATAAAAGAGGGCTTGATTTGGGCAATATCATAAATGTAGAGGTTTTGTCCGTATCGCCTGCCGGCTCGGTGTATGAAATAAAGATTACAGGCGACAAGGGCGAGAAAATTTATAAAAATGAATCTTGCAGAACCTTTTTAGGTTATGATATACTTTTAAGTCAGGCGTACACCGTTACAAAAGGCGACGACCTTTACATCGAAACCACAAGCGGCAAGGCTTTATCCTCTAATTTAAGCATTTTATCCGCAGATGGCACAAGCCATTACAAAGGCGAGAGTCTATATTTAAAGGGCACAGACGACAGGGCTTTAGCCCTGCCCAAAGAAAGCGGAAATTACATATTCAGCGGAAGAGGATACGGACACCTTGTGGGCATGAGCCAAAACGGAGCCAACGCAATGGCGAAGGCCGGATTTACATATGATGAAATTTTAAAGCATTATTATACAGGAACCGAAATTTATAAGGAGAGCTAAATTTGAATACAAAGGATTTTTATTATGAACTTCCACAGGAGCTTATTGCACAGCACCCGCTTGAAAACAGGGAAAAGTCAAGGCTTATGTGCATGAGCAGGAAAAGCGGGGAGATATCCCATAAAAAATTTGAGGATATTATAAATTTTCTCCATGGGGGCGACTGCCTTGTTTTAAATGATACGAGAGTGCTCCCTGCAAGGCTTTACGGAGAAAAAGAAAAAAGCGGCGGCAAGGTTGAGTTTTTGCTTTTAAACCGACGTGAAAATGACGTTTGGGAGGTTATTTTAAGGCCGGGGAAAAGAGCAAAGATAGGAAGCAGGTTTGTTTTTGGCGGCGAGCTTAAGGCAGAAGTTTTAGATGTTATAAATGACGGCAACCGCCTTGTGCGGTTTGAATATGAGGGGCTTTTTGAAAATGTTTTGGACAGGCTTGGGGAAATACCGCTTCCCCCTTATATAACCGAAAAGCTAAGTGACAGCGAAAGGTATCAGACGGTTTACTCCAAGCACCAGGGCAGTGCGGCGGCGCCTACGGCAGGGCTTCATTTTTCCAACGAGCTGCTAAACAAAATACAGGAAAAGGGAATAAAAACTGTTTTTGTAACACTGCATGTAGGTCTTGGCACTTTTCGCCCGGTTAAGGCGGAAAAGCTCGAAGAGCATAAAATGCACTGCGAATTTTATAGCCTAAGCCAAGAGGCTGCCGATGTCATAAATGAAACCAAAAAAAGCGGCAAAAGGGTTGTTGCGGTGGGCACAACATCGGTTCGGACTCTTGAAAGCTGTGGGGAAGGCGGCTTGGTAAAGCCGGGCTCGGGATGGACGGATATTTTTATCTATCCACCCTATGAGTTTAAAATTGTGGATGCATTGATTACAAATTTCCACCTTCCCGAATCTACTCTTTTAATGCTGGTAAGTGCCTTTGCAGGAAGGGAGAAGGTGCTAAATGCGTATAGGTCTGCCATTGAGGAAAAATATAGGTTCTTTAGCTTTGGAGATGCAATGTATTTATATTAGGGAGTTGGCTTATGTTTAAATTAATAAAAGAAGAAAATAGTGCAAGGCGGGGAGAGTTTCACACGCCTCACGGAGTGATACAAACACCGGTTTTTATGAATGTGGCAACAGCAGCGGCGATAAAAGGTGCGGTGTCTTCGCAGGACTTGAAAGAAATAAAATGCCAGGTTGCCCTTTCAAACACTTATCACCTTCACCTTCGCCCGGGGGATGAGGTTGTTTATAAAATGGGCGGAATTCATAAATTTATGAATTGGGACGGACCTATTTTGACCGATAGCGGCGGGTTTCAGGTTTTTTCCCTTGCGGCGCTTAGGAAAATTAAAGAAGAAGGGGTGTATTTTTCTTCACACATAGACGGAAGGAAAATATTTATGGGACCCGAGGAAAGCATGCAAATTCAAAGCAACCTTGCCTCCACGATTGCCATGGCGTTTGATGAGTGTGTGGAAAACCCCTCGCCCCGTGAGTATGTGGAAAGCTCGTCTAAGCTTACAATACGCTGGCTTAAACGCTGCAAAAAAGAACTTGAAAGGCTAAACGGTCTTGATGGAACCATAAATAAAAAGCAAATGCTATTTGGCATAAACCAAGGGGGCATATATGGCGATATAAGGGTTGAAAACATGAAGGAAATTGCCGAGCTTGACCTTGACGGGTATGCCATAGGAGGTCTTGCGGTTGGAGAAACCGCTGAGCAAATGTATGATATAATAGAAAAGGTCGAGCCACATATGCCAAAGGATAAGCCACGGTATTTAATGGGAGTAGGCACCCCTGTAAATATTATAGAAGCGGTGGCAAGGGGAATTGACTTTTTTGATTGCGTTATGCCGAGCAGAAATGCAAGGCATGCCCATGTATATACAAACTTTGGAACAATGAACCTTATGAACGCAAAATACGAGCTTGACAGCCGCCCCATTGAGGAAGGGTGCATATGCCCTACCTGCCAAAATTATTCAAGGGCATATCTTAGGCATCTTTTTAAGGCAAAAGAAATGCTTGCAATGCGCCTTGCGGTTTTGCACAACCTTTATTTCTACAACAATATGATGGAAGAGATACGCAGCGCATTGGAAAACGAAAGTTTTGAAGGATATCGCAGGGAAAAGATACCCGTACTTATGCAAAGGAT
>JAQVDK010000042.1 GCA_028697835.1 Eubacteriales bacterium
ATATTAATATATATAACTCAGCAATAAATACACACTGATTAGCTTACTGTAGGTCTGGACATTTCTTTTTACAATTTTCTTTATTCTACCACAAACCTCCTATAATGTCAATTAAAAAGCTACATATTATACAATACAAATAAAGGGTGCATTTACCTTTGCCGCACATTGACGAAAACGGGTATTTAATGTTAAAATGTTCATAGGAAAACACCAACAACTTGCAAAGAAAGTGTGATGGGATTTGGATTTTAAATTGCCAAGCGCGGTAGATGAAATATTAGAAAAGCTAAAGACTTTTGGATATGAAGCATATGTTGTAGGCGGGTGCGTGCGTGATTGCATCATGGGTAAAACTCCCCATGATTGGGACATTGCCACCAATGCCCTGCCTAATGAGGTTATTGAATGTTTTAAAGAATATAAGGTGATAGAAACCGGCTTAAAGCACGGTACGGTGACCGTTTTGATTGACGGCACCCACTACGAGATAACCACCTTTAGAATAGACGGCGACTATTTGGATAACAGGCGTCCCGATAATGTAACCTTCACCCGCTCTATAAAGGAAGATTTAAGCAGAAGGGATTTTACAATAAACGCAATTGCCTACAACCCCGCAAAAAGGATAATAGACCCCTTTGGCGGCTGCAAGGACATTGAAAACAAAAAGGTCAGGTGTGTTGGAAACCCAAACAAAAGATTTGGCGAAGATGCGCTTAGAATTTTAAGGGCGCTTAGGTTTTCCTCGGTTTTAGGCTTTGAAATAGAAAAAGACACAGCCCTTAGCATTCATAAAAACAAAAACCTTTTATTAAGCATTTCCGCAGAAAGGATAAGAGTAGAGCTTTGCAAGCTCTTGATGGGCACAAATGCCAAATATATCTTAGAGTCTTTCCATGACGTTTTAAGCGTTTTCATACCGGAAATAAAAAGCATGGTTGGCTTTGGTCAAAACAACCCATACCACCACCTTGACGTGTGGCGCCACACCATTCAAACAATTATAAGTGCCAAGGAAGATATTTTTGTAAGGCTTTCCCTGCTCTTTCACGATATTGGAAAGCCCTTGTGCTACAGCCAAGATGCAAATGGCATAGGGCATTTTTACGGACACCAAAAAAAAAGCGCCGATTTGGCACATAAAATTATGCAAAGGCTGAGATTTGACAACAAAACCATAGCCAAAGTCGGAAAATTGGTGCTGTATCACGATACAAGCCTTCAGCCGCAGCCAAAGCAAATCAGGCGCTTGCTCAATAAAATCGGCCCGGATAATTTTAGGCTTTTGCTTTGGATAAAGCGTGCCGATATCTGCGGGCAAGCCCCGCACCTTAAGGACGAAAGGCTGATTTTGATTGACAAGGTAGAGCAGTGCATGATGGAAATTTTGCAGCAAGGTCAGTGTTTTTCGCTGGAAGGGTTGGATATAGACGGAAGGGATTTGGTGGATTTAGGTGTAAAAGGTCCCTTGATTGGCAAGATATTAAATAAGCTGCTTGAGATGGTTATAGATGAAGAAATAGAAAACAGACACTCCAATCTTATTGCAAAGGCAAAGGAGCTAATAAAAACATAAGCCGCAATATAAAAAAAAGCCCGCATATCAAAAAGGGAATCTTCTTGGTATGCGGGCTTTTTTGGGTGTTTTATCTCACGACTAAAACAATTCTTGTCTTGCTTCTGCTGGAGAATATAAACACACTGTCTGCATAGGAAGTTATATTATCCGGCTTGTAAGTCATGATATTTTCCATGTTTATTGTATTTACCTTGTTGTCTTTAAACTCATAAACCGCAGCTCCCGACAGTACAAAGCCTTCAGTGGCACTCTCGTCGCCCAAATCCTGCGAAACAGAAACCTCTAAAATGTTTTCCGTCATGTCCACAGCCCTGCCATATACTGTTCTATAGCTTGCGTCATAGTTGCTTCCCGACGCGGCAAAGAGGTTGTCTTGGGAGGGGCGGAATAAAAATTGTATTGCGATAACAGAGCCGTTTTTGTCTTTTAAGTATCTGAAAACATCTCCCGGCTGTATGTCGCTAAAGTCCGGATTCTCCACGGGGGTTTTGGTGTTGCCCATATATACTTTTACATTGTCGTTTTTAAAATATAGACTAACCTTTTTCCCATTCTCCAAGGCATTTATAACATAAACCTGTCTGTCCCCGTTTATGCCCCTGCCAAGGGACGTTACCACCGCAGGTATCAAATCATTTGAAAAATTGCCTCTCTCATAAACAACAATCAGGTTTGAAACCCTTACTTTGGCGTTATAGCCGTCTATGTAAAAATCTCCGCTGGAGCCAAAATAAGTTTCGTCCGTCACATAGTAGTCGTCATCATCGGCATTTTGGTCCGACGGCTCCGGCACCACAAATACCTTGGGAGAAGCCCCCAAAATGACCTTCCCGCCAAAAATGCGACCTGCATCCTTGTTGAAATACACCGTCGAGTTTCCGCTTGAATAGTTTTTGATTATGCTGTTTTCCTTTTCCTCATAAATCTCATCAAAATAAACCGTATCCAGCATATTTATCTCAAAGTCTTTATTTAATCTGAAACGTATAAGGTTGCGCTCCACTGCCCCGCCGCTTGTCAGCCTGCCAAGCACAACAGCGTTATCACTTACAACCTGCCCGTCAAGCTCTACCTTTTTATGAATTTTAAGCTGCTCAACAAGCCCGTTTTCATTTAAAACCTTTACCATAACCTGTTTTCCAAACGGAACTTTAACTTCCTTCGCTTCAATCAAATAGCCTATGGATATTCCGTCGATATTTCTTGTTTCATATGCCATGATATTGCCGTTTACGTCCAAAAATGCAGTTATTTCGGAAGAAAGGCTTATTGCCCCCACACTTGCGCCTGAAATTGCATTTTCAAGGCTTTGGGCATACCTATATTCACCGTCGCCTATCATTATTGTGTCGTCTGTTATTTGGGTTACGGTGCCGGACACTTTTTGGCTGTTTATGTAGATGTAAAAAACCTTTGCATTGGCTGTGTCAACCTTTTTTGCGCCGTTTGGGAAAAACACTTCCCTGTCCGCTATAACCGAAATTGCACTTCCCGGCTTTATGTCCGAAAATAAGGCTTGCTTTCCATCTTTAAACACAAAAATTTCGTCCGCATCCTCAAGAAAAAGAGTCGTCTGCCCGTATTTGTCCCTTAGAATATAATCGTCGTCTGACACTACTGCCAAGTAATAGTTTATATGGGAAAGTATTATAACAACATCAAAAACGCCGTCATTGTTGTTGTCTATCAAACGAACCCTGCTGTCGGGCACGTATAGTCCGAAATATTCGGTAAATTCCACATTTCTGTAGTTATATATCAAATCCGCTGACTGGCTTATCCTTGCGGTTTGCATTTTACCGTCCTTCTCATAACGGAAATTGCCTTTGACCGCTGTCTGCTCGATTTTGGAAAACAAAAGCTCTTCCACATCGTTTTTCCACGGTTTTATAAAAATAATCCTCTTTTCATCTTGATGCTCTTTTTGTTGGTAATACCCTTGGACATTAAGCCCAATCCACTCGGCCGCCACCCCGTCAAATTCAAAGACGGCTTCTCCAATCATCAGCTGATTTTTATTTACAGGCGCCGCATCTTGCAGCAAAGAGGCTGTGCTTATGGAGTTTACCACACCTTGAACAGAATATGTGTCAAAGACTTCCGACAGCAGGCAGGTGCCCTTTAAAACTTCGTATTTTACCTGTCCGCCAAATCCGGTCTGCTTTACCATATCTGCCTTTAAAGCATTTACCACAATCCCTACAACCTCAGAGTAGGTCATGGGAAGGTTTTTTTCATAGGAAAGGCCCCTCAAAAGCCCCGCTTGCCTTGCTTGTGTAACGTAATCAAGCTCGCTGCTGCAAAAAACATCGTATCCGGTTGCCTTCACCAAGGCATAAACCGCCTCAAAATAGGTCAGCGGAAGGCCTGCACCGAATTTCGCGCCGTCTGCTGTCTTCATATAACCATGGGTATGCGCCGCCAGCATATCATCGGCACCGCCTTTTTGTGTTTCTTCCGCCTTGAAGGGGTTTTCTTCGCCTGCGGAATAATTAAGCTGCAACATTCTTGTCAATATGCCGGCAAAGTATTCTCTGGTAACTGTGCCCTTTGGGTCCATACCCTTATCAATAATACCAAGGCTTTGCAGCAAAGGTTCTTCATCTGGCTGATTTGCGCTTGCCGGTACTGCTTGGATTAAAGAAAAAGTCATAACAAGAAACAAGGTAAATGCAGTTATTCTTTTAAACATTTTATCACTCCCTTAGCCCAATTTGGCAAACTTCAAAATTTCGTATATAACTTTTGCAGCTTCAGCCCTTGTGGCATTATCATAAGGCATAAACATATTGTTCCCCTTGCCGTTTAAGATTCCGCTTTTTGCCATGCTCAAAACGCTTTCCCTGGCATATTCCGCTACATCATTTATATCACTAAACATAACATCATCACTATAAGCCGGAAGCACCACCTTAAAATGCTGTAGGCTGCGGTAGCATATTGCAGCCATATCCTGCCTTGTGATGGGGGTTCCCACACCAAAGACTCCGTCACTTCCGTTTATTATACCTGCACTGGTGGCAGCATAAACATAAGGAGCGTACCACTGGTTTTCATCCACATCCGCATATGTGCCTAAGTTTATGCCGCCGCTTATATTAAAGGCTTCGACAATCATCTTTACAAACTCTTCCCGAGTTACCATATCGCTGGGCATAAACAAATTGTCGCCTTTACCGCTTATAACTCCCTTGCCAAAAAGATATTCTATGCTCTCTTTTGCCCACTGTACGTCCTGCAAATCGGCAAAGCTTTGCATATCAAAAGCATCTTCTTCATTGTTAGTGTTTTCTTCATCCTCCGAAGGAGTGAAAACAGCTTTGGCTATGGGGGCGCCGCCGCCTAAGCCACCGCCGCCGCCCGTGCTTTCGGGAGAAGATCTGCCATAATAATCCACCAAGCCGTCAAAAGAGCTTTTAACGTCTCCAAGGGCGCCAAAGGTCATGTCCGACATATCTTTTAGCACCTTTGTTTTTGCCGTGGCGGATAAATTATTGTATTTTGCAAAGCTGATGTTTAGCACCGGGTAAAATTTCAGCCTGTCCAAAATTGTGGTATGTGTGGCGGTTTCCAAATCCGTCAAAACCGTGCAGCTTATTAAAAACTCTTCAAATTCAGCCTTCGTAGCAAAAGCTCTTTTAGCCTTAAACATTGTGTCAAAATGCTTCTTTTGGGTTTGAGAAAACCCTAAAAACACATCAGTATATTTCTGGTCAACCTGAAAGACGGAAGTGTTTTCACTGATTAAATCATAAGGCGTTTGTGTGCTTTTAATCTGGCCTATCAAGGCAGAAATCGTATCTTCATCATTAAGGTATGTAAATTTGGCAGCCTTGGTATCATTGGCGGATACGGCATACACAGTATATTCGCCGGATGGTTCCGTGCCGCCAAAACCAAATTCCAACACGCTTTGCTCCATGTCAATTATAACCTGCTTCATATCGTGCAGCCCAAGCAAAATATTTTCCTTTAACAAATCTTTTCCCGGCTTCATTATATACACATTAACCGGTCCAAAATCGGACTCGTGTGCACTTATTACAACCTGAAGGGTGTTTTTGTTAATGCTCGGCTCAACATCCAGCGCAAAGGCTTGTGTCGCAAAGCAGCAAAGCACTGCCGACAGGATTATTACAGCTATTTTTTTCACGCAAATTTCCCCCTATAGCATTTTTCGCTATCAAATAAGGCTTATCTTTAAAAGCTTATTTAATATTCATTCGGAAATCTTTAATTCTGTAAAAGGTGATATGGTTGGCGTCATGATAGTTTGCCGCACCGTCGGTTGCCTGACGTACAAGCATCAGTATATCATCGCCTTCGATGAAAAAGTCCACATATTGATAGCCAATGTTTACTATGGACTCTTCCCACGACAATATATCATCGTCCGCAATCAGGGTTTCCGCTATGTTCCAATTTTTCAAATCGTCTGAATACGCCAACGAAAGGATGTTCCTTTGGTTGTATGAGTTAACGTCGGAATTCTCATTGACTATTGACACATATTTTTTGCTAACTTCGTCATAGCGTATGGTGAATTTATGGCTTGCCCCGGGCATGTGTATGAATACGTCGTTTGGGTCTTGAATCAGCGTTTTATTATCAGCCGAAAGCTTCAATATGGCGGCTTTGTCTGAAACGGCAGGTGTGGTTGTCCTAAGTATGTTCCAAATCTCCCCTTCGGGTGTAACAACCACATTTCCCTCCAGCCAGCCTGAAGAAGTTTTTATAACTCCCCACTCGTCCGGTATTTTGTTGGGGTCGAACTTAACCTTGTTGGTCACCGTCCAGCTTGATGCGTCAAGCAAGTTGGCATCCTCCGGCGCGCTCATTATAAACGCCTCGTATTGGGAAACGGAAGTGCCTGTGGCAGCGTCCTCAAAGGCGCGGTATATCCTTCCGTTGTGCTTTACCACGGGAACAGGGGCGGTATGGTAGTTTGGCGGCGTCCTGTCCGCTCCGCCTTCAAGAAGCAAGCCCGTCTTGCTGTCTTTTGCCTCGGTCCAGGTTTCGCCGAAATCGTCGCTTTTATAAATAACCACGCTTCCAAAAACAGCGCTCGTTCCAAACAAATATACGCTTCCGTTATGCTCGAACAACGTTGCCCATGTGGCAGGATGTACTTGCGATATTTTTGTCCATGTTTCGCCATCGTCCGACGAGCGGTATATGGTCTGTGTCATGTTGTTTTTAGGTCCGTTATAATCATGCGCTGCCAAAAGGTCACCGTTTGACAGGCGGATTACGCAGGGTGAGGCAATGTAAAGCCCGGTTGAAACATCCGAATAAGCAACAATCCTCTCGCTGCTCATATGGTCTCTTACAGGCGGGATGTAATTTAGCTGTGTAAGCCTTTTTTTCATTTCCGACAAAACCGCCTTATCGTCCACGCCGTCTATATTAAAGACATTTTCATCACTGATTACTATCAGCTCATCATAATACAGCACGGATTTTCCCAAAGCCTCCGAAACCGCCCTAAGCGGTAAAAATATACGGCTTTCAATAACCTGTGCGGGCAAATCAAGAGCTTGTAAATTTCCATTTTTATGTAAAACATTTTCCCCCACAACAATCGTTACAGTATCCTTACCGTTTGAAATTGTTGCTTTGGACGAAGCCTCGTCATAGGATACATCAAAGCCAAAGGCTTCGCTTATAAACCTGACGGGAACCAAAGTCCTGCCATTTTCCAAAACAGGAGTTAGATTATAGTTTTCCTTGTCGATTTTAACCCTTCTTTTATTGACAAAAGCATCAGAGCAGTTTAGCGCCAAAACTGCCGCACCGCTCAGCTTCCCCTGGGCGATTTCGGTAATCTCTTTGGATGTCAAAGATGTGTCAAGAGCCTTGGCAGAGCCAAGGGCGCCTATCTCGTCCATGCTAAGGCGTCTGTTGTAAATCCTAAGTTCGTCCAAATGACCGTTAAACTCGCTTTGATTGGTTTTGTTGCTTATAGAGGCATTGGAATAATTTGAGCCCGCAACAAATTTATCGGAGCCAAACGCCGCAGATGCGCTTCCACCGTCGTGGATTTGCTCAACCCCATTTATATAGCACACAATTTCTTTGCTTTTAAAGTCGAAAATTCCAACCACATGGTTCCATCTTCCTATCTCAGGGTATGGATACTTTTTGTTAAGCCATGCATCTTGGGGATTGCTTCTGCCCGCAAGACGAAACGAGGTGGGGTTAATGAACATTTCCAAGCCAACCTTTCCGCCGTCAAGCGGTATATGGAAGATATAAAAAGCATTGTTAGGAGAGCCATCAACCTTAATCCAGGCTGAAAGGGTAACTGCCTGTGCGCCCTCTAAAAGCGGAACAATATTTCCTCCAATGTCAATATAGCTACCTTCCCCTCTTGTAAACCTGTAGCTTCCGTCCTCCCAAACAACATTATGGGCTATGCCGTCGTTTCCATTGCCCGATATATCCTCTGCCTTTCCTTCGCTTTCAAAACTATATCCTGCAATAAGACCATCATCAATGCTTGCGCCTACATTCATGGTGAAAACGGAAACGCTCATTGCAAGTGCCAAAATCAGCGTGCAGACCCTTTTACTCAGTTTCATAGATTATTCCTCCCTTGCCAAGTGGTTGCAATTTTTCGTTTAACAAAAACACTTTTAGTACCCTGTCATAAAACTTTGGCGGTATTTTAAAGCTTACATCAAAAATATGCTCACTTCCAGCCGATAGATTCTGACGCTCAAGTATTACGTCCGCAAGACTCATGGTCTTTTTATCATAAACAGCAATATATAAAGCAGAGCTTTGCTCCTCGCTTAAATTAACGCTGTATCTAAGCCTAAGCTCGCCCGCCTGCAGCCTGCCAAGCTCTTTGCCTTGGGAATCTAAAAGCTTGGGCGGCTTTTTTATAATGGATTTTATTTGGCTTTCCCCAAGGGGTGCGGGACTTATGAAAACCTCGTCCATTTTCCCCGCAAATACCGAGCTTCCCGCCCCGCCAAACATTGTATCAACCGCCGGCGGCGAGCCGACTACCAAAACGTTGTTTTCAAACTGTGCCACATTGGTCCACTTACTAAGCTTTCCGTCCAAATAATATTGCATCCGCTTTTTTGCATAGTCCACCACAAAAGCAATATGGTGCCACTCGCCAATCGAGAGCGCATTGTCAGATGTTATGCGCCTTATGCTCTCTCCATCACGGCTTCTTGCCTCGAAAACAACCTTGCCCGATGTGTTTATATATGCCATGGCAGCGCCGGTGCTGCCGTTTAAACAAATTTTAAATAGTTGTCTGTTTAAATTATCCGCCCCCGAAAAGTTAACCCACATTCCAACCGTTATACCAGTTTTGCCGTTTAAGCTTTGGGCAACTTTGCTGACGCTAAGATGGGTGTTGCTCGATACTGCGGAAAACTCCATGCCCTGTCCCATGTATCCGTTCGTTATGGATATTTTGTCATTGGACAAAACTGCGTCAAAGCCGCTTCCTGTTATGTCCGAAACATCTAAGCCTTCGATTTGCTCAAAATCATACATTGCAAGAAGCACAGGCGAGTTTAGCAGGTTTCGGAAATTCGGTATGCGGCAGTACACAATCTGGTTGGAATCGTGATAATTCATGGCACCGTCCGACGCTTGCCTTACAGCCATCTTCAAATCGTTGCCGTCAATTATGTAGTCCACATATTGATATCCTATTTTAAGGGCAGATTCCTCACGGGATAAAATGGAATCGTCCGAAAGGATTGTCCCGCCCATGTACCAGTCCTTTAAATCATATGAATAAACCAGCGACAAAACATTCCTTTGGTTGAAGAACTCCTTGTCCGTATTATTGTTTACAAGGGCGATGTATTTTCCGGAAACATCGTCGTATTTTATCGAAAACTTGTGCGAACCTCCCGGAAGGTTTATTATTTCTTTTGCAGTCAAAGCCATGCTTTGCGTATCAAGGTGCAAAACGGCCGCCTTGTCGCTGTGGGGCGCAATGGTTGTGCGAAGAATGTTTACAATCTCGCCCTGGGGCGTCACAACCGCATTTCCTTCAAGCCAGCCGGCATTGGCATACTGCCAATGTGAAATAAGGCTTTTGTCAAAGCCGACTTCATTGCTTACCCTCCAGCTTGACGGGTCTAAAAGGTCTGAATTTTCATCCGCCGATACCATCAAAGCCTTAAGGGCAGAGGCTGTTTGTCCATCCACTCCGCTTTCATACGCCCTGTATATGCGCCCGTTGTGCTTAACTATCGGCACAGGGGCGCTGTGGTATTTCCCCTCTGGGGGAAGGATATTGCTTCCCTGGCTCCATGTTTCCCCTTCATCATCGCTTTTAAATATAACAGCGCTGCCATAAACCGCACCGGTCCCCATTAAGTACAAACAGCCCCTGTGTTCAAAAACCGTAGCCCAAGTACAGCCGGCAACCGAACTTATTTGCTGCCATGTAAGGCCATTATCATCGGATTTATACACCATTGTTGTCAGTTTGTTTTTGCCCCCGAAATAGTCATGGGTGATGATAAGCCTTCCACTGGCAAGCTTTGCAATAGACGGGGAGCCAAGATAAAGCCCGACTTCATCACTTCTTGCCACAACCTTAGCCCCCGCCGCACTGTCTCCCACAGGTCTTATGTAGCTTTGCCTTGTAAGCCTCTCGCAAACTTCGTTTATATATTCTGTTTGTCCGCTAAAAATAACCAGTTCCCCATTTTTTATATATGGAATTCCCAAAGCCTCGGAGGCTTCGCCTGCCTCCATAAATTTTTTGCCGTACAGGCTTATGGCGCTTTCCAAATCAATTTCCTTGTTATAATAATCCGCTATAAACTCCACAGGGACAAAAAACCTGCCTTCCGAAACAAAAGGTGCAACCCGAGTATCCTTCGGGTCGATTAAATACCTTCTGTTGCCTGCAAATGCACTGTCGCAGCCCGCTGCCATAACAACCGCATCTTTAAGCCGGTCTGTAAGGTGCGCTGTAATTTGGGCAGCGGTGGGTTTTGTTGAAATTTCTTTCGCACTGCAAAGCCGGCTGATTTCCTCCTGCGTCAAAGTACGGCTGTATAGCCTAAACTCGTCCATAAACCCATTAAATTCACGGTAGATATTAGGAGAGCTTATGGTACTTTTGCTATTTTGAGCTTTTATGGTAAGGCTGCCACTGCCAAAGCCTGCATTATCGCTTCCGCCCTCGTGGGTTAGCTTTTGACCGTTTAGATATGTCAAAATCTTTTTGTTTTTATAGTCCCAAGTTGCCACAAGGTGATACCAGCGGTTGTTTTCGACAGGAGGATATTTTTTCTCCAGCCTGTTGTCGTCCGCCGAGCTTCTTCCGCACACCCTCAAGGCGTTGGAGGTTATGTAAACCTCCATAAGCGCCCTGCCGTCTGCCGACGCCAAAAACATATAATCTGCATCAACCGGTGTGCCCACATGATAAAACCAAAGCGACACCGTAACAGCCTGGGGCGAGCTTAGGCTTTGCAAAAATCGGCTGCCCAAATCAATATAACTGCTTTTTCCACGCTCGAATTCTACCACGCCATCATGCCAGGACACATTATGCAAGGTACCGTTTCGACCATTGCCGGAGCCGTCGATTACCTCGGCGCTGTCAAAATCATAGGAAACCTCAAGTCCGCTAACGCTATTGGAAAAAGCAACCGTTGAAATTGTCCAAACAGCAATTAAAACCATACAGCAAAATCTCATCAGTTCACTCTCCTGCCAAGGTTAAAACTTGGCTAAATGCTTTGAAGGCAGAATCTACAAAGTAAAGCTCCAAAACACAGCTCTCTTCGCCGGAAACATTTATCTGCACGGATGGCTGGGCGTTTTGTGCCGCTTTTACTTGCGCAGCGTCCATGTAAATGCCTTTTATCAGCTTGCTTTTAGCATCTCTTTTTATGGCAATCAATATTACTTCGCTTTCTTCCTCATACGAGGACGAAACCGTTGCCTTGGCGGTAATGCTGCCCGGCTTTATGGAAGTCAGCCTTTCCTGTCCGTCATAAAAGCCTATGTCGGAAAATATTATACCTTCGCCTTTTACGGTAACTTTGTAGTAGTAAATATCATTTCCTTCCCATTCGTCGCCCTGATACTCAAATACTACCACGTCATTCATATTGATTTGCAAGTCGCCGTAGTTTTCTTTTGGAACTTCCACGCCGTTTACCGTCAATGTGCTTATCCTTTGCTTTGAATTTTCGCTGAACCTTATTTGTACTCCCCTAAGAGGGAATTTGTTTGAAAAATAGGTAGCGCCTTGCTCCTTGGGTGACGATACATCGATGTTTTCAAGGCCAAGCATATCAACTTCCCCAATTTTAAACTCCTCAAGCACGGTGGGGTCATTTAACCTTGACAGATTCTTGGCTTCCTGGGCGGTTACCGCCCTGCCAAAAACCTTTACATCGTCCGAAGAGCCGATAAATGTATAGCTTCCTTGGGCGCCAAGGCGAAAATCGTCATTAACGTTTGAATGGCCCAGCGAAGATAATGTGGTCAGCCCTGCGGTGTTGATGTTTGTATCCTTTGCCACTTCCTCGCCGTTAATATAAATTATCAGCGTACCCCTGCCGGAGGCGGTTTCGGGAAGCTGCACCACAAAGGTATAGTGAAACCACTCTCCGGCAACCACAGGTGCAGTGGCAGTTGTTAAAGCCTGCAGCTTATCCTCGGCATTTCGGATTTGCAGCTTAACCTTTCTATCCGTAAGAACGCTTGCCGCAAAGCCGGCATTTCCCACGGTGTTTGGCACGTTGAAGAAATAGCGCTCCTTATCGAAAGTTCCTTCATATTTAAACCATCCTGAAATAGTCAGTGCTTTTTTTGTCGATATCAGCGCCCCCAAGCCCGGCGCTGTCATTTTATTGTCCATCTCGGAAGTAGCCGCTGCCTCCAGCGCGCTACTTCCGTTTATGCTGGCCCCGGGCCTAACTGTCATGACCGACGGCTTGTTTATTACTCCATGAAACCCATTTGCGCTTATATCCGTAACCTTCCCGTCCGTAAAGCTTTCAAAATCCCATGCCGCAATAAAGTCGTCGGGCATTGCGCCTGCCGAAACAGAAATTAACAACAACATAAGTAATAGCGTAATAAGTCGTTTCATTTTTACAATCATTCCTTTCGCGCACTCAAGGGCATATATCCCAAACGCTTATCTGATAATCCTAAACGGGCTTGCAGGAAGCCTTATGGATTCATCGCAAATGCTCCAAATGGTAACGCCTTTTTCAGGAAAATCATCAAAGGCATATAAAATTTGAGCAATTTCCTCTATCCCCTGCGCACTTACAACAATGGTATCATTTCCTTGGAACTGTGCATCGGCAGCATATTTTGTGCCTTGGCTGTCAACAAGAACAAATTCCGCAAGCTCCATGGATGTGTCCAAGCCGTTTGCAACGTCCTTGAATTTCAATATTGCAGTGCTTCCGTTATAGGTTACGCTTTCAACGGACGGCGACTTGTAGACAACATCATGTCCGTAAACCATGCCCCTTGCGGCCAAAGCCATTCTTTGTGCCACCGGGAACTTGTGCGGAGGATGAATGTCTTCGGTGCCTATGTCCATTGTAACCACCATTGCGGCATTTTCCAGCAAATCCAACGCCTCAAGCTGCGACTGCCTTACAAGAGGTCTTTGCTCGTTGGGGTTTGTCGGAACGGACGCACTGATTTGAGCATAAATGAACGGTAGTTCGGGTCTGTTCCATTTTTCACGCCAGTCATTGACCAACGCCACGAAAAGGTCTTTATACAAAGCACCGTCATATGAATTTCCTTCTCCTTGATAGAATACCACGCCTTTTACATTGTATTTGAGCAAGGGGTGCACCATTGCATTGTATAGGTATGTGGGTCTTCTAATATCTGTTGGGCTGAGCCTTCCGTCCAAAGCAAGGAATCTTGGGTCTTTTTCCAATGTGTCAAGGCTCATCCATGCTTCCGCCCTTGAGCCGCCATATGAAGCGCTCAAAAGTCCTATTGGAACATCTCCCAAAGCTTTGTAAAGCTCCCTTCCGAACAAATAGCCCACGCCGGAATATCTGTTGGCGGTTGCAGAGGATGCAACGGTCCAGTTGCCGCCCACAACTTCGTCTTGAGGCAGGCTGTTTGCAGCCTGGTCTTGGTCAAAGTATCTGATGTTGGGGTAGTTATCCGCATCTGCAATATCTTCTGCGGCGTTGGTTGTTGTGCTAAGGCTCCAGCGCATATTCGACTGTCCGCCCAAAACCCACACATCGCCAATTAAAATATTATCAAATGTCAGCGTTTTTTCCAAGCTTGTAACGGTTAAGGTCTGCCCGGTTGCATTTGCGGGCATTGCGGGCAGCACCGCAACAAAATCACCTTTAAAGTCGGCAGTTGTTTCAACTTCATGCCCTGCAAAGGATACCGATACAACAGAGCCCGGAACTGCTTTACCAAAAATATGAATAGGCTCGTCCCTTTGAAGAACGCTGTTTGAACCGAATATGGAAGGCATGGTAAGCTCTGTTACATCAACCGGCTCCAATTCGAAAACAGTGGTGTTTCCAATTGGAACATTAGCTTTGTTCCAAACAAAAACCTTAAGCTCAACTTCATTATAATTTTTCGGAAGCGTAAGAGATGTTGAAAGCTCTTTTATGCCGCCGACGGGAATTTCCTGCTCGAAAAGTGAAATATCCAACAATAATTTGCTCTCTATGTCGTAAAGGGCGGCTAAAAGTGTTACCGTATCAGACTGAGCGTTATTTTTTACTTTGGTGTGGAAGGTCATCTTTCCTTCCGTTTTGTAATTTGTCCTGGTGCCGTATCTGTCGGTTGCAACAATTGAAGTTGCCTGTAGCGGGTGATTACCAAAGGAAATTTTATAGCCCCGGAGCTCCTCCCACAAGTCGCCTTTAACCATAAACACCAAAACATCTCCCGGCCTAACTGTTACAGATGCAGGGTCGGAAACCAAAACGTCATTTATGTATAAACTCTGTGTTGTGGTTACAGGGCTTTCAATGGCGGCCTCTATTCCTTGCACAGGCTCTGACAGCGCAACTACTGCTCCAAATTCGCTGGTTGGGTCGGAAATTTTAGCATCTGCCAGCGCCGAATACTCCACCCCACCGACTTTAAACGATGTAATTTGAGTTTCTATGCGGGTATCGGAGGCAAGCGCCAGGATATCCTCATTCGCAAGTCGGTAGTTATATACTTTAATTTCGTCCATGTATCCGTTAAAGGTAGCGCTTCCGCCGCCGCCAAACCTTGCGGCATGAGCCTGCGGCGAGCCTAACACGAACTTGTTGGATTTGAACACTGCTGTGCCGCTTCCTTTTTCCTCACCGTCGATAAACACACCTAAATACTTGTTTTTGTAATCTATAACAAAGGCAAAATGATGCCACTGTTTGGAAGTCTGCCATGTAAAATTGGTTGAATATGCAAGCCAGCCATCGTCTTTTACGCTTCTTCCGCCTACTACTATTTTTTGCGACGCCGATGTGTCGGAGGCTTTGTTGATATTTGCTTTAAAGCCTGCACTTCCCCCGTCAATTAGAAAGTTAAAGAAGTTAAAGTCCGTGGACGAGGTTAAAACATCGTTGTTAAACCAGCCTGCAACGGTTATGGCATTTGCTCCGTCTATATCCTCCATAACTTTGTCGGAGTATATGTATGTATCCGACATGGAACCCGCATGGGCACCCTTTCCGCGATAGCCTACGCTTTGGTATATGCCTGCGGTTGAAAATGTTCCGTCATTGCCTTTTCCTGATGTATCAACCACTTTATTATCCTCTGTAAGCTCTTCAAAGTCATATTCAAGGACCATCTCAGGGTCTATGGG
>JAQVDK010000043.1 GCA_028697835.1 Eubacteriales bacterium
CGGGTTAAGCCTTAATTTGGCTAACCCGCCCCAAAAAAATTTTATTGCACCAAATTAGGAGTTTACACAAAATATGAAACAGAGCCTATTATCATAAATAAATCCTCCATATGTTTTTTGATTTCGACCGGCAGGTCTATTCAATCATATCACATATGGAGGATTATATTATTGTATAGATTTCACTTTTAGAGTAACAATTTCAAAAGGCTTAACTTTTAGTGTTGCTTTGTTGCCGTTGCATTCTATCTTTTCTATTTCGTTTTCGCTCATATCCGCAAGGTACACTTCGTAAGCGTCAAATCCAAATTCCACATCCACGTCGGAGCGTATGCCGTGATTGTCATACAGCCTTATGATTAAATCACCGCTGTCTTCCGCCTTTTTAACTGCTTCTACTATTATATTGTCTTTATTTACAGCTACAAACGAGTAGGAATCTGGCAGGGTTCCTTCCTGCTTTCCAACGGGAACGGCAATCAAGGGGTTATTGAGCTTGTATCCTTCCATAGCTGTGTTAGCGGTTCTGTGGTCGCCGCCATGGGGATAAACAGAATAAACAAATTTATGCTTGCCCTTGTCGGCTTCGGGGTTTGGATAAGTGGCACATTTTAAGAGCGTCAGCCTCATTTTGTTTCCGATTATGTCATGACCGTATTTGCAGTCGTTAAGCAAGCTCACGCCATAATTGGGCTCGGACAAATCAGCAAACTTATGGGCGCAAACCTCAAATTTTGCCGCATCCCAGCTTGTGTTTTGATGCGTCGGCCTTTCAACTGTACCATACTGCACGTCATATGTTGCTTTGTTTGCATGAATATCAACAGGAAATTCCGCTTTCAGAATAATATGCTCCTCATTCCAGTCAATTTGTGTGTCAAAATCAACCCTTGCACTGTATGCTTGCAGCAATATCCTTTGAACTATGGTTGAGCTTTGGAACTTCCTTGTAACTTCAAAGCCTTTGACAGCCCCGTTATCGATTGTTTTCACATCGCTCACATTATCTATATCCCAAGACTTGTCAACATAATAATTGCTGATTTCCCATGCGTCCCAAGACCTGGGAAAATCTTCATAAGCAATAAGCCTATTGCCTGCTCCTGCCAATGCTTCCCTGACGTTTTCCTTGTCGAAGATGCTTGCAATCTGCATTTTCTCATCGAAAACAACTTTTATCTTGCTGTTTTCCAATACTTTTTCGCCTACGGAAACATCGCATTTTTCCTCAGGTTTTACAACCTTATATCCCATCGGAGGAATATTTTCTACATATACGCTTTTGCCGTCAACTTCAACAACTCCGCCGTCTGCAAACGAATTAGGATTGAATACCAATACGCCGCCATCAGTTTTGATATTTGATTTTACAGCCTCTATGTTTTCCTGTATAATACTATTGCATATATCAAACATTTTTCCGTATGAAGCATCGCTTTCGTCATATACTTCTTTGATAGAAGAGCCGGGTATAATATCGTGGAATTGATTTACCATCAGTATCTCCCATGCTTCGTTTATGTCTTTTTGCTTGTATTTTTTATTACCTTTCACCATATTCATTGATGACAAAAGCTCAACATTTTTAAGCAAAAATTCGCCCTTTCGGTTTTTGCGCTTGTTTTTTGCAATGGATGTATATGTACCCCTGTGAAGCTCAAGATACAGCTCTCCAACCCATTTGGGAAGGTGCTTGCTTCCCAAGGCATTTTGTTTAAGCCTTGAAATAAAGTTTGTGGCGGTATCGATTTTTGCTTTGGGACAGCCGATAATGCCATGCTCAAGGCGCCTTGCGTACTCAAGCATTTTTTTGGTGGGGCCGCCGCCTCCGTCGCCGTATCCGAAGGTCAAAATGGTTTCGTTGTTTAACAGCTTGTTGCTGTACCTCTCCCAAGTGCCCGCAACCTGGGCCGGAGTTATATCTGCAACATAAGTTGTGTACCTTACAGGCTTTTCGCCTCGTTTTTTATCCTGTGCGGTTAGGAAATATGAGAATATTTCGCTCCCGTCAATACCCTGCCACATAAATGTGTCGTTTGGCATTTGATTTGACTCGTTCCAGCTTATTTTATATGTTACAAATCTGTCTATACCGCTTTTTAACAGAATTTGAGGCAGAGCTGCGGAGTATCCGAAAACATCGGGAAGCCACAGCATTTTGCAGTCTACGCCGAATTCCTGCCTGAAGAACCTTTTTCCGTATAGAATCTGCCTGACAAGGCTTTCGCCGCCTGCAAGGTTGCAGTCAGCCTCAACCCACATTGCGCCTTCTATTTCAAATCTTCCTTCTTTTACAAGCCGCTTGATTTCTTCGTAAAGCTCCGGTGCATCTTCCTTTACAAATTTAAACAAAACTGCCTGAGAGGACATAAATTTGTACTCCGGATATTGTTTCATAAGCCTTACAACAGTAGAAAAGGAACGCACCGCTTTCTCTCGGGTTTGCTTTACCGTCCAAAGCCATGCAATGTCAATATGGGTATGGCCTATGCATATGGTTGTAATGTCTGTGGAATTTTTGTATTTATCATACAGACATTCTTTAATTTTCAGTATGGCTTTTTCCACACTTGCGTTAAATTCTTCGGATTGTGGTTTTCTTAAATCGAGCAACTCGACACCGTTGTTTAATGCATCCAAAATTCTAATGTAATCCTTGTCGTCGGTATCCAAATAATCGCAAATTTCAAGGGGAACCTTTATGTCATAGTATAGCTGTTCCACTTTTCTGTTTATGTAATCCAATGTTGGAATAAATTCAATAAGCCCTTCTCTCATGCCGGCATATGCATATAAGTAAATTTCGTATTCTCCTGCTTTTTCAAAGGTATAGCTTGTATGGTTTACGTCCAAAGCCTGAACCAGCTTTCCGTCTACATATAGCATAAATTGAGGGTTGTCCGCATCCCACTGACCTTCTCGGCCTGTTTTTAAGCTAAACTCTACATCATCCCGGTAAGTTGTGATTTTGTTATAGAACCAATAGTGTGTGTCCTTGGCTGCGCCCCATCTTTCGCCTTTTTGAAAGGTTTTGAAGCTGTCGTCAATTGTCGGAAGAACATTGCCTTTTTTATACCCGCTTTCTTTGTATACGAAACCGTCAAGCTCCTTGCTTTCAATAATGATGTGTGATTTTAGGAATTCCGCTATTACATTAATCTTTTCATAGGTAAACATATTACATCTCCCTTACTTTTATGCATTCATAAGAAAACAGCAAGAATATACCTCCTTCTGTTTAAAGGATGCTTATCCTATTTAATACTACCATTACGCAGATAAAAAATCAACTAGTTTTGATTCAAAAAGGGGTATTCGATAGTTGCCCTTCCTTCGTTGTTATCCCCAACACCGCTGTAGGACTGCGCATACTGTCCACAATTGTACACAATACCGCTGGTAAAAGCACAGCTCAACTTTTGGTGGCACTTGCGGATAACAGCTTCGTGTTCCAATAATCTTGTGGTCACTAACTTCAAATTTCTTTGGAACAAACACAAAAGAAATATTTACATAAACCTGAAGGGAACCGTCAAGGTAAGATTGGTGCCCAATAACGCGATTTTCCCGTTTCCAATGCCATCTTCCTTACATAAAACATGGTGTTGGAGCATAATCCTCCAACACCATGTTTTATTAGTTTTAAATTTTGCAAGTGGTGGGCTTTAAGAACAATTGCAGCTACTGTAATTCTCCCACAGGGACTGCAGGCCTTACGGATGAGATTGCATCCCAAATAAATGCCTTGGCAGTTTCCCCGGGTGTCAAATCCAAATTCTTTGAAACAAGCATTCTGCATTCGGCAGGTATGTCAAGTTTGTGCACTTGCACGCCTGTTAAAACATCATCGGTATATTTTGCAACAACAAGCTGTTTTGAAGCCGTTTTTGTGGTGGTATTAACCACATCTGTTTGCACGGTCAATATATTGCTTTCAACAGTTAAATCAGGCTTGGCAAATGACAGCGTTGGGGCGGCAATTTCCTCCAATTCGTCTTGGCTTAAAAGCCTTCGGTAGATTCTTATATCATCTAAATACCCTTTATATGAAGAGGAGTTGTTGTTGCCTATAAAGTCAGTTCGGGTGGCTGTGCCTTGGTTATAGAAATCGTAAGGGAACGAGTCTGAGTTAAAATTATTGGTGGCGCTAAGCTCGTTTCCGTTTGAATAAGCCTTTACAACCTTGTTTTTAAAGTCAAAGGTGATGGCGATTTGGTTCGGATTTGCTTTGTCGTCGTCATAATCGAAGGAATTGCTTTTGTATGTAGCAATTTGACCTGTGGTGGAGTTGTAGGTTCTTGCCGCAACTCCAAGCTTGTTGCTTGTCATTTGTATTTCAATTGATGATGAAGCGGCATGACCGTGAATCCATAGTATTCGGAACGGGCCGCTTCCCGTATCTGTTTTTTGAGCCCTGAATGTAATGGTTATATGTTCGGCGTCTTGCAGCTTGCTTCCGATTACATTAGCCGGCAGGACAACCTTGTTTGCTGCAGTTCCGTCGAAAAACAGACCTTTTTCTGCATCAAAGGTTGCTCCCGTTATGGTGCCGTGTATACTGTTGCCTGATGTATCTATGGCATCCCCGCTGCTTTCGTTAAACACCCATCTTGCAACAAGGTCCTCTGCATAGCAATTTGCCGCCTGGGGAACCTCTCCTGCCAGTTCGTTTATTTTTTCTTCCGAAAGTGCGGTTTTGTACAGCCTGAAGCTGTCCACCGTTCCCGAAAACGTTACATTTGAATTGCTGATTCCCATAAGTGTGGACGGGTGCGTAGGCGTTCCGATATCATAATGCCCAACGGTGAAGTTTCCAGCAAAATTGCCCTCTTTTGTGGAGGGTTGCTTTTCGCCGTCATAATATACATCGACTTTTTTGTTTTCAAAGTCGAAAATTACCGTAAGATGTACCCAGGAGTTTGTTGTGGTAAAGCTGTATTCGCTGCTTGTCCAAGGACAGCTTGCCGTGTCGCGCGCCGCAATTACCAGTCTTGTGGAATTGAAATAAATCTCCAATCCTGCATTGCCTGCGTTGATAATGTTAGTAAATATACGTTGGGAATATGTGCCGGCGGTATGAGCACGGTTTACCCAACCGGAAAATGTGATTTGTTTTGCTTTGTCAAGATGTGGGATAAGACTGTCTGTGCCAAGGTCCACATAGCTTCGCACGGTTGAGGAATAAGCGCCGCTCAGCCCGTAAATGTTTCTTCCGTAAGACCATTGCAAGGCGTTTTTTATTGTGCCGTTTATTTTGTTTGGCGAAGAATCATGAACGGTATCGCCCGCCCCTTCGTCAAAATCCCACTGCGCAACAAGATACTCGTCAAAGTTTTGACCGGATTGCGCAAAAGCGGCGGTTTGAAGCATGGAACCAATTAACACAAAAAGCATGAACCAAACAAACTTATTATACATTTTTACTCCTCCTATACTTGAATTTTTATATTGTACTAACCTTTTACGGCGCCAATCATCACACCCTGCACAAAGTATTTTTGCAAAAACGGGTAAATAACCAAAATAGGCAGGCTTGAAATAATAATCATGCCGTATTTCATGGACTCTGCAATCATCATTGCATTAACTGCGTTTTCGTTGTCTATGCTCATTTCGTCATAGAACTGATTTTGCATTAAAACCTGACGCAAAAAAAGCTGCAAAGGGTATTTGGACTCGGTTTTAAGATAAATTAAGGCATTAAAATACGAATTCCAATGCCCCACGGCATAATAAATAACCAATACCGCCACAATTGCCCTGGACAGGGGAAGGACAACTTTCCTGAAAAAGGTGTAATCGTCGCACCCGTCAATAACAGCGGCTTCTAAAAGCTCCTGAGGAATGTTTTCCTGAAAATATGTTTTTGTAATAATCAAATTCCAAACGCTTACCGTGCCCAGCAATATCATGGGCCATATTGTGTCGTACATCTTAAGGCTTTTGACAAAAAGAAAGGTTGGTATTAGGCCGCCGGAGAAAAACATTGTAAACATAAAAAGGCTTATAAAAAATGTTCTTCCGGGCAAATCGCGGCGCGATAAGGCATAACCCGCCATAAGCGTTACTACAACATTTATGGTAGTAGCAAAAACGGTGTAGAAAATGGTGTTTCGATAGCCTGTCCAGATGCTTTCGTAGTTTAAAATTTTTTGGTAACCGTCAAAGTTAATGCCCGATGGCCAAAACATCACCTTTCCTCCCATTATGGACATGGGGTCGCTTATGGATGCTATGCATATGTAATACATCGGATAGATGATTACAAGCATAACCATTGTTACAAATATAAAGTTGACTGTGTCGAAAACCCTGTCCGGAAAGCTTTGTTTAGGACGTGTCATCATATTCTCCTCTTTTCTTGTATTTACCAAATTCCCGACGAGCCGATAAGCTTAGAGAGCTTGTTAAAGGTTATAATGAGTATAAAGTTCAGCACAGAATTAAACAAGCCGACGGCTGCGGAAAAGCTGTATTGTGCCTCAATAAGCCCGCGTTTGTAAACATATGTTGATATAATTTCCGAGGCGGAAATGTTAAGCGGGTTTTGCATTAAAAACACCTTTTCAAAGCCCACGCTCATTATTTGCCCCATATTTAAAATTAACATAATGGTCATGGTAGGAATTATGCTTTGCACGTCAATGTACCAAATACGCTGCACCTTGTTTGCCCCGTCCATGATGGCTGCCTCGTGCAGCTGCGGGTCAACGCCGGAAAGCGCTGCAATGTAGATTATGGCGCTCCAGCCTGCGTTTTGCCATATGCCGGACCAGACGTAAAGGTGCGGAAACATTTTGGGGTTGCCTTCAAAAAAGACTTTTTTCAATCCCAAAGCGTTTCTTGCAATGTTTACTATGCCCGTTTCCTGTGCAAACATAACGCTTATCATACCCACAATTACAACCGCCGAAATAAAATGCGGGGCATATGTGACGGTCTGAACAAGCTTTTTATAGCTTTTGTTTTTTATGTAGTTTATGGCAATGGCCAAAAAAACCGGTATCGGAAATCCGGCAATAATGGAATAGATGCTTATGCTTAAAGTGTTTGTTATAATTCTTGAAAACTGCGGCGATGTAAAAAACCTTACAAAATGGTCAACCCCCACCCAAGGGCTGCCCCATATCCCAAGGCTTGGCTGAAAGCTCTTAAACGCCATTATTATTCCGTACATCGGCACATAGTGAAACAAAACTATGTACACAACTGCCGGAATCAGTAGCGTTAACAGTTGATATTTTTTAATTATCCGGGAAAAAAACATGGCTTTTTTCCCGGTGTTTTTTTTAAGCGAAACAATAGTATTCATAGCTGCTTGTGCTCCTTGTTGGCTGATTTTGGCAACAAAAAAACAAGGCTTCCTGTTTTAAGCCGTTTTTTAAGTATTTTTCATTGTCGTTTTTTAAATTTAGTTCGCGTTAAACCGGTCTAACGCATTTTGATAAATTTCCATCAATTTATCAAGACCAAGATTTTTGATTCTTAAAACATAGTCGTCCCATCTTGCGTCTATGTTGCCGTTTACGATAAAGTCCGCAATGGCTTCTTGCACATAATTGTTAATGTCGTTTGCATATTGGCTGCGCAAATCCGCCTGCTGCTGCGTATATACAACATTCGGGTACATGGCTTCCAGCGGAACGGTATAGTCTTTGTATATGTCAAAATAGTATTTTCGCCTGATGGCCTCGGGACCCGTAAATTCTATTTTGTTTATTATATCTTCCGTAACCGCAGCGGGACCAAAGTTTCCGGAGGAATAGTTGCTTGCGTTTTTCGCTTCTCCATCTTGTATAAACACATATTTGTCGTCTTTTTTCTCGATAGTATCGCCGAATGTGCCATAGAGAAGCTGCACGCTGTTTTCCTCCTGTGCAAGCAGGTCAAGCCAGCGCATGGTTGCCTCCGGGTGCTTGTTTTTGCTGAAAACAACGGCGTTGTTCCTTATAATCATGGTGGTTTGCTTTCTCATAAGCGGCTTTTCCACGTTTTGCGACCTTGGAACAAGCATCGGAACATAGACGGATTCGTCCTCGAAGGGATGGTTATAAGCGGAAAACACACCGGCTATGCTTGGCTTGGAGTTGATTTTTGCCAAAAAAGCGGACCAGTCGTCCGTGAAAAATTCTTGCTGAATAAGCTCGTCCTTGTACAGCCTGTGCAGGTATTTTATGGCTTCCTTTGCCTCGTCGGTGATGACCGTAAACACAACCTTGCCGTCTTTTACCACAAGGTGGTTGGGATTATCTATAATTCCAAAGCTTGAGAATATGTCAAAATGCCCACCGACATTTTGGTTATAGCGCATTACCCAAGGAATGGCGTCTTCCGGAAGCTCTTTTCCTTTTGCGTCTTTAAAAGCCTTAAGCACGGCGTAAAAATCTTCCGTAGTTTCCGGCACCGAAAGGCTTAAAAGGTCCAGCCAATCCTTGTTGATAAACATTATGTCCCTCATGCCGTAGTCCGCCTCGTCCATACGGATAAACGGCAAACCGTAAATTTTTCCGTCTTCCATGCTTATTGTCTTTTTTATGTATGAGTCGTTTTCTATTACCTTTTTCCAGTTAGGTGCCCATTCATTGATTAAATCGTTTAACGCCAAAATATTTCCCGTTTGGGCGGCGGTTAGGATTTGAGTGTCCGTAGCTCCCCTGAACATGAAATCGGGGTAATCCTGACTGGCAAACACCAGGTTGATTCGTTCCTGATATGGTTCTAAAACTTCCTGCCAATTAATCTTGATTCCGGTTTTTTCTTCCAAATCTTTATAAAACTTCATTTCGCTCCACTTGCCGAAATGAGCAGGTCTGCAGACCAATGCATCCAAAGTGATTTGATTTTTTACAATGGGAAGTCCTGTTTTGTTCACTTCGACGCTTGATGCAGTGTTTTCGCTGTTGCTTTGATTGGAAGAGCAGCCGGCAAGAGCAATAATCAGTGCCAGCGCTGCCGATATTAATGCCCGTTTTTTCATAAGGCGATTTTCTCCTTTCATACGCTTGTTTAAGACCAGTATAATTTCAATCATTCAATAATTCAATAAGCAGGATTTTCGTCAATAGTGTTTTTTTATGAATCGGAGTTTAATTCCCTGAATTCCCCGGGGGTAATACCCATTTTTCGCTTGAACTTTTTGATAAAGTTTGAAACGTCCTGCTGACCGATTGCCAATGAAATCTCCCCTATGGGAAGGTCCGTGTTTAAAAGAAGCTCCTTTGCGCGTTCCATCTCTAAAATATATACATATTCTTTTATGGTAATCCCCTTGGTATTTTTGAAATATTTGCTTATTCCGGAAATAGACATTCCGAATTGCTCCGCCAGCCACTGTACGGAAAAATAAGGCTTGTAAAAATTTTCTTCGATTTTTCTGACTATGTCTTCAATTAAAGAATTTGCATTTGCTTTTGCTATACGGTAATTTTTCATCAAATCCGAGCAAATAAGCGAAAGGATTTCGCGCAGGTCCTCAACAGTTTCCAATGCCGTAAAATTGCTGAGTATTTCAATGCCGTGGTTTGAAACGCTGCCGGTGCTGTTTAAGCTTTTTATTATTGTGTTGACAATGTCATAAACCACGCACTTGGCTGAAAATATGGAATATTTTCTTGCCTTTACATCGTCTATAATGCTGTCTATTATGCTTTCGACCTTGTCCTGCTGGATTGTTTTTACCATACTAAGAAGGGAATCGACTTTATCATTCCAGGAGTAGTCTGGAATATCCAGCTCGGACGTGTATTCATCAAAAAACACTATACCCTCTTTTTTTGTGCTTGAATCGTCAACGATGGTTTTAGCCTCCATGTAAGAGCGCCACATAAAAGACGGGCTGTCATAGCAATTGCCTATTGTGATAAAAGCCTTTTCGCCCATCTTGGCTTCTATTTTTTCATACAGGCTTTTTACCCACTTATAATCCAGCTTTTTACTGCTGCTTTGTATAACAAGGCATGCCCTGTTCGGGTCCGGTGTTGAAACATGATATACAGGCGGGGTTTGGGACCTTAATATGCTGTCGCAGTCCATGACCGAAGGCCCGTTTGTTATTAGAAAAGCTACGCATAAATAATCGGATTTGATGCTTATGCCGTATTCTGCAGCCTTTTTATTATAATCCGCCAGAGAGGAATAATCGCCTTTTATCAGCTTGGACAAAAGATAATCCGTAATCTCGTGGGCCTGATTTTTAAGCTTGATGTCCAGTGCTTCGTTTTGCTCGTATGCGTCTTTTAAAGCCGTTTTAATCATATCCAAATCGTTTGAGTATTCATTTTGAGGGTTTTTCCTGATGATAACGGACTTTATGGTTTTTATAGGCGCATACTGGCGCTTTATAACATATGGCATGATTAAAAACGCTACGATTAAAATAACCAGTACGCCTATGATGAAAATAATCTTTGTTCTGTTGATGTTATGTAAGGCACGGTCAATGTTTGTAAATAAAAAGTATTGCATTCCGTAATAGTTTGTTTTGGTGTATGAAACATAGTATTTGCCCGTCTTTTTTACTGCGGAATTTTTGCTGCTTGACGACTGAGCGATTATCGGCGCCAGTTCGTCTAAAGCATCTTCTTTTACCGACGAGATGATGATGTTGTTGTCGCTGTCCAAAATCACTACTTCCTCGTCGTTGAAAATGCTGTATAGCTTGGCGCTGTCGATAACAAAAATCATAAGGCGCTGCATTTTGGCGTCGGCTTTTTCCCCTTCCAAAACCAAATATACGCTGACGGTTTTTTCCAGGTCGTTTTCCTTAACCACTACATTATGCAGCATGGTGTTTTTGCTGACGGAGTTAAGAAAGCTGGACAGGCGTATGCTGTCCATATTATTGTAGATGAAAATGGGCTCGTTCTTTTCGCCGAATTTATACAGCCTTGTTGAGGTGTAGGCACAATTTTTCCTTTGGGAGTAGAAATAGACATTGTCTATAAAATCCAGCCTTAGATGCATGGACTCGAGGGTTTTTATAATTTTTACATCGGCTAAAACGCTCTCGTCCCGCTCGCTTGATATGATTTCCTGATTCAAAAGCGATTGATATGCCATGCGGTGCATTTGCTCGAAGCGGTTTTCGGCAATAAGCTTGATACGCTCTAAGGCGGAGCTGTTCCTGCTTTCCATTTCCAAATGCAAAAGCTTTATGTAGTAGTTAAAAATAATGACAGAGAATATGACAATCGGGATTGCCATGAAAAGAACATAGGAAACAATATATTTTACAACCAAATCGTTTTTTAAAATATTTTTTAATCTATACAAGAATATCATCCTTTGTATTAATAATAGCCTAACTCGTTGAAAATGGGCTTATAGCATCATTTTCAACGAGTCCTATTGTATTAATTACAATCCTTCAGTTTAAGTATAAAGGTTATGTTGGCGAAAATCAATAAGCAAAAAATTATAGTGTGGTAAATCCTTTCCTAAAATGGTTCTTTGTGCAGGGGTTTATATAGAGGTTTTCACAAATCCTTGAGCTTTGCGAAAAAAAACACATACATATGCAAATATTACTTATTGAATAGCGTTTGTTTTTAATGTATGATTAAACTGGTTAACCACCTTAGCCAATAATAATTGGCATAACCAATAACAATTGGGAGGATTAGGCAATGAAAAAACACAAAACAGCCTTGCTTTATTTAATGCTTATTATTTTTGTTCAACTTGCGCCCCGTGTGTCGGCTGATTCAAATATAACCGTAAACAGCATCAGCGGCGAAGTTATTATAAGCGGCAAATCTCAAAGGGCCAACCAGGACATAACCATTGCTGTATTAACGCCGGGCGCCGATATTGAAAATTTGGCACCGGATTGGTCTTTGGGCGAGATAATACACGCCGCTTCAATAAAAAGCGACTCAAAGGGAGACTTTAAGCATCGCTTTAAATTGTCCGGCAGCATTGAAAGCGGAGAGTATATTGTACATATAAATGACGGGGTCGAAATTGAAAGATTATCTTTTGTATATAACCCGCAGCCGTATCCGTACATGGACTTTCCAATCGGAAACAACGAGGTTTCGGCGCAGGTGTCAAGCTTTGCAAAGAAAGTAGTTATATCAGGCGATGCCGATTCGGGATTGGTGGCGACTGTTTTGGTTTACAACCCTTCGGGGGATTTGCACTTTGCCGGCAGCCAAACCGTATCAGGAAGAAAGTTTTCTTTTGAATATGAGATGAGCTATTCCGACCAGTCCGGCGATTATCGGGTGTTCGTAAGCGTACCTAAAGCAAAATCAAAAGTCGAGCTTTCGTATTCCTTTGCAAACAGCATAAAAATCAAAGAAGTTATTGATGCTATAAATTCCTTCTCATCAAGCGAGCAGATACTTTCCATATTAAACAGCGCAGAAAACAAAAGCGCATTTATATCTTTGGGATGTTTTGCGGATGATTATTACAAGCTTTCCGAAGATGCAAAGAAAGCGTTTGCAAAAGCCATTTTTAGAGATGGCGCCGATTATAGCCCGGCGAATGATTATGCCGAGTTTACGGAGCATTTTAACCAACCACTTTTGATGGCGGTTGTAAACAGCGAAAAAGACGCAGATAAGCTTTTGGAGTTTTTAAAAGACAAGGCGGATTTGATAGGTATTGATTTTAGCCAAAATTCGCCGTTTGTAAAAACAAGCAAGCAATTACAGGCAAAAATCATGATGGATTTTATAAACGAGGGAGATTACATAGACTTTGAAGATTTAAAGACCTCGTTTTATTTAAAATCGTTTTTAAACCTACTTAACGAAACCTCATATACCGCATTCGATTCCTTACTGGAGTATTATGTGCAGGTTTTTGATATAAACATAGCCGGCTATGAGGGGCTTGACAGGTCCAAGAAATCCGAGGCGGCAAGAGAAGTAACCAAAAACACATACTCTACCTTGTCCGAATTTCAAGAAGGGCTTAATATAGCAGTAAGAAAGGTTAAATCCGGCTCCTCGCCATCCGGCCCCGGAGGCGGCACGGGCGGTGGAGGACCAGCATATGCTCCCGTTTTGGTGCCTGATGTGGGGCAAGTTCCTGTTTCAGAAAATGAAACCCGGGAAGTTTTTAACGATATTAACGCTGTGCCATGGGCAAAGGAAGGAATTTTGGCACTATATAAACAAGGAATATTAAGCGGGGACGGAAATGGTAACTTCAACCCTCAGGCAAACATAAGGCGCGAGGAATTTGTAAAGATTATCGTGCTGGCGTTTGACATTCCTCAAAAAGACGGCGAAATAGCATTTTCCGATGTATCTGAAGAAGATTGGTATTATCAATACATAAAAACCGCTACGCTGCATGGCATAGTCCAAGGAGACGGAGCCGCGTTCGGTGTGGGCGAATATATTACAAGGCAGGACATTGCGGCTGTCCTATATCGTATATTGAAAGAAGAAGCTAAGCCGGATATTTCAAAGTTTGCGGATGATGACGAGATTTCCGATTATGCCAGGGAGGCAGTTTATTACTTAAAACAAAAGGGGCATATATCCGGAACGCCCGAAAATTACTTTTTGCCCAAGGCTTTTGCCACAAGAGCCGAGGTATCGAAAATATTGCATGGGATGTTGAACTAATAATACAGAGGTGATTGGTTTGCACATTAAAAGAGCATTGTCGTTTGTTACTGTTTTGTGCTTGCTGCTAAGCTTACCGGGGATTGCACAGCCTTCTTACGCAGCTAAGCAGCAAGACAATACTTTGGGCTTGCTGTCCGCCCTTGGGATTGTTGAGCAAGACGAAAAGTTTTCCGAAGATACACCGCTTACACGTGAGGAAGCGGCGGTTTTTCTGCACCGCCTTTTGGGGGGAATGGACGCTTCGGGCGCAAACTTTCCCGATGTAAGCCCGGACAGTGATTCATACTCCGCAATTTCCGTTGTTTCAAGCGCCAAAATCATGAGCGGCTACCCTGACGGCAGCTTTGGCATTTACGACCACATGACCGTGGAGCAAATGACCAAAGCGTTGGTAAGCATTTTGGGCTACGGCGTTGCCGCGGCGCAAAAGGGTGGCTATCCAAGCGGATATCTGGCTGTTGCGGTGGATTTGAAATTGTTTGAAAATGTGGCTTTTGAAACATCAAAGCCCATAAGCAAGGCTTCTGCGCTGCAGATGATATACAACAGCCTGGAAGCCCCCATGATGATTGTTGAGGATTATATCAATACAAAACTTGTGATTGACGAGTCAAAAACCTTGCTTTCAAGCGTTTTTAAGACCAGAAAAACAAGAGGGATTATAACGGGGGACGGCACAAGGAGCATTTATTTAAACGGCAAAGGCGCAAAGGGCGAAAAAATCGCCATTGACAATGTCGAATACGCAGCTTCATCGGGGGTTGATGTAAAGTCATACCTTGGATACAGGGTGGAGGCTTTTGTGCGGTATGTAAATGACGACAGCAATGAGGAAGTAATTTATCTGGCGCCTTCACGCTTGAATGATGTTTTAAATATAAAAAGCGACGATATTTTAAATGTATCCCTAAGAAGAATTGAATACATTGATGACAATGACAAAGAAGTGGATGCCGAAATATCCAGAAATGCTGATTTTTTATACAATGGCGTTGCGAAGGTTCCGAACAGCCCCGATATGCTGGATATAGAATATGGCGAGGTGACCTTGATAGACAATGACGGCGACGGTATGTTTGATGTTGTTATAATAAGGTCGCAAATTTTGGCTGTGGTGGAATCCGTCAATGCTTCGGACATGGTTGTTTCGTTCAAGCACGGCATACCTTATTTGGACCTTTCCGAGACAAAGGACCTTGCTATTGTTAAAGACGGCGAAAAAATAGAGCTTTCACAGCTTGTGAGTGGAAACGTTGTCGCCATATGCGCCGATGAGCAGATTGTTCAAAACGGTATGCAGCTACCAAGCCCTGATTCTACATACATTGAAATTAACGTTTTTGATAAAATCGTTACGGATAAAGTGGCGGAAATAAGCGACGACTACATAGTCATCGGCAAAAGAAAATATCAGACAACCCCTTATTTTGAGGAACTGGACGAGGGATACAAGGTAACAATAAATGCAGGCACAATTTATAAATTTTATTTGGACGGGCAAAACAGGATTGTATTTGCCGAAAAGCTTTC
>JAQVDK010000001.1 GCA_028697835.1 Eubacteriales bacterium
ATGGATTTATTCAAGACCTGTTGTAACACGGATAGGAAAGCATGTCTTTGCAAAATAAAAATTTAAGCCGAAGTGGTAATTTCCGCTTCGGTTTTTTTGTTGCTCATCTTAAATGGTTTTCCAAATTCCTCTTGAAAATATTGCGCTTTTATGTTAATATGTAGTAAAATGCAAACTATGAGGTGGAATATGGATTTATTTACCGAACATATTATCAAACGTAAAAAAGGCGCAAGAGAACTTATATTGATTGCAGCTATGATTTTGGGTGCAATTTTATTAAATTTTATATTATTGACATTTGCACAGTACTTGGCAAGCTTTCTGCTGCTTTTTATAGCCGGTGTGTTTTATTTTTTGTATGTGGGAATTACATCAATGAATGTTGAATATGAATATATAGTCACTAACGGGGATTTGGATATTGATAAAATTGTTGCACAGCGCAAAAGGTCAAAGATTATTTCCGTACATGCACGCTCTTTTGAGTATTTTGCTCCTTTAACCAGCGAGCATAAAAACGCTTACGAGGACTCCTCCATCACTAAAAGGCTTGATTTAACCAGCAACACCGGAAGCGACAATGTTTATTTTGCCATTTACTATAAAAACAGCGACAAGATTCTTTTCACCTTTGAGCCTACCCAAAAAATGATACAAGATTTCGCACGTTATGTTCCAAGGCGTGTTTTTTACACAAAATGATTATAGGCAACGGAATTGATATTATCGAAATAAAACGAATAGAGGCTGCCCTAAAACGAAGACCGCAGCTTCTTTTTCGTGTTTTTACAGATGCTGAGCGTGTGTTTTTTAAATCTCGGCAAAACAGCCCCCGCACAATTGCAGGCTGTTTTGCAGCCAAAGAGGCGGCGATTAAGGCGGTGGGCAGCGGTTTTATAAAAGATGTTCATCTTTCGTGGACCAAAAACGGACAACCAAAGCTCACTTTTTTAGGTAAGGAAGATATTGAGTTTTACGTGTCCATATCTCATAGCAAAGATTATGCTGTTGCAAGCGTAATCGCCTGGAGGGGTGAATGTGAAATTAGCTGATGCAGCCCAAGCTAAAAACATTGACTATTTAACCATCAATCAGTACAAAATTCCCGGTTTGGTTCTTATGGAAAATGCAGGTGCCGCTGCTGCAAGGCATGCAGCGCTTTTAGGCGGCAGCAAATATTCTATACTTTGCGGAAAGGGCAACAACGGCGGCGACGGCTTTGTAGTTGCCCGCCACCTTTTAAGCCAAGGCTTTGATGTATCCGTAATGCTTGTAGCGGACGAATCTTCAATAAAGGGCGACGCCCTTGCCAACCTTGACATGCTAAAAAACCTTGGTGTTCCGATAATCTGTGGCATTAATCAAGATATCCTAAAAAACTGCGATATTATTGTTGATGCCCTTTTGGGTATTGGGGCAAAAGGGGCCCCCCGGGGGGAAGTGGCAGATGCAATAGACGCTATAAATGCTGCAAAAAAGAAGGTTTTGTCCGTAGATGTCCCAAGCGGAGTGGACGCTTCAACGGGATTTGTTCCCGGAAAATGTGTTTGTGCGGATGTAACCGTTACCTTTGGTGTGAATAAAATAGGGTTGGTTGTTTATCCAGGAGCGCAGTATGCGGGCAGGGTTTTCGTTGAAGAAATTTCCTTTGCCCTCCAAGCGGTGGAAAGTCAAAACATTAATATAGAAACTATTAAAAGACCTCTTCTTCCTCCTCGCTGCCAAAATTCCCACAAAGGCAGTTTTGGAAAAGTTCTGGCAATATGCGGAAGCGAGGAATACACAGGTGCGGCATATCTTTCCTCCATGGCTGCCATAAAGGCAGGGTGCGGACTGGTAAACCTTATCACTCCCAAGTCCGCCTATATTCCGCTGGCGCAAAAATTAACCGAAGTAATTATAAGGCCTGTTTCGGACAAGGACGGAAAAATTTCCGCCGCCTCTTTAAATACCATTGTTTCCTTTGCAGAAGGTGCAAATTCCATAATTTGTGGGTGTGGTTTGGGGCAAAACCATGATATAATTGAAGTTGTAAGGGCTGTTGCTAAAAACAGCAAAGTGCCGATTATTTTAGATGCCGACGGATTAAATGCAGCCGCCAAGCATATAGATATATTAAAAAACAGAAAAGCCGAGATGGTGGTAACCCCTCACCTGGGCGAAATGTCCCGGCTGACCGGCCTGTCTGTTGAGGAAATTCAAAAGGACATTGTACTTGTTGCCAAAAACTTTGCATCTGAATATAATATAGTGACAGTTCTCAAAAGTGCAAGCACAATCGTTGCTCTTCCTGACGGAAAGGCATATATAAACACTATCGGAAACAGTGGTATGGCTACGGCAGGCAGCGGAGACGTTCTTGCTGGGCTTATAGGAGGGCTTATAGCCCAAGGGCTTTCGCCATCCTATGCTGCTGTGTCGGGAGTTTTTCTCCACGCAAGGGCCGGGGATATTGCCGCCTCGAAACTTGGCGAACACGGAACAGTCGCTTCCGACATTTTAGCTGCTATTCCATTTGCAATAAACGAAGGAGTTTGACCATGTGGGAAAATATATATAGAACGTGGTGCGAGGTTTCTCTTGACGCATTGGTGCACAACCTTAACCAGTTTAAAAAACTGGCGCCAAACAAAAAAATAATGGGTGTGGTAAAGGCTGACGCATACGGTCATGGCGTGTTTGAAGTTTCAAGGACGCTTATGGACAACGGGGCGGATGCCCTTGCGGTTGCTTCTGCGGAAGAAGCGCTTCAGCTTAGAAACAGCGGCATTAAAATCCCCATCCTTATTTTGGGGCATACCCCCATAGAAAGCATTGGCGATTTGGTAGAAAACGACATTATGCCAACCATATATAATTTCTCAACGGCAAAGGCTGTTTCAAATATAGCGCAAAGAAAAAATAAGATTGCAAAAATTCATGTAAAAGTTGACACAGGCATGAACAGATTGGGGTATCCCTTCACCGATGAAGGGGTGGAGCAGATTTTAGACCTTGCAAGAATGCCCAATGTTAAAATTGAAGGTGTTTTCACACATTTTGCCCTTGCCGACGAAGATGACGAAAGCTTTACAAATCTCCAATTTGAGCGATTTACAAACGTAGTCGAAAAGCTTGAGAAAAGGGGGCTTTACATCCCCTTAAAGCATGCCTGCAACAGTGCCGCAGCCATGCGTTTTCCGCATATGCATCTTGACATGATAAGGATTGGCATTGCACTGTATGGTCTTTATCCTTCCGAAATAAAATATGATTTGAAGCTTATGCCTGTTATGCAGTTAAAATCCACCATTGCGCACATTAAAGAGGTGGGCCCGGGAGAAAAAATAAGCTATGGCGGAACTTACCAAACTGCCGTAAAAACAAAAATTGCAACCATACCGATAGGATATGCTGATGGATATTCCCGTCTTTTGTCAAATAAGGCAAAAGTCATTGTAAACGGGAAACTTGCGCCCGTTTTAGGAAAAATTTGCATGGACCAATGTATGATTGACGTTACAAATGTCAATAATATAAGCATTGAGGATGAAGTGGTTCTTTTTGGAAAACAAGGAGACCTTTTTATCCCAATAGAAGAGCTGGCAAAAATTGAAGGTACCATAAGTTACGAGTTACTTTGTGTAATCGGTAAGCGCGTCCCTCGATGCTATACCCAAAACGGAAGAGTTGTAGAAATCTTAAACTACCTAATCTAACATTACCTTATATTAACATTGACTAAAATACATAAAAGGTATATAATTATGTATATATAAGAAACATATAGTTAGAGATAGATAAATCAACTCGATTGGGGGACTGGTTACAGTGGCAGAGTCTAAAAAAATTTTGGTTTCATTGCCAAATACTTTGCTGGCTGAGGTGGATGCATTCGTAAGCTGCAGAGGTTTAAGCAGAAGTGAATTAATTCGCGAGGCTATGAGAGAATACATCAGTCATCGCAAAAAAGCAGAGATAGAAGAAAAATTAAAAGAGGGTTACAAGCTTATGGCGGAGATTAACTTGGAATGGGCCGAGATGTGTTGCGCAGCAGACACATGTCTGTATTTTGCGTATGAGGAAAAACTTTCGGAGTGTGAATAACGTGATAGTAAAAAGGGGAGACATTTTTTACGCAGATTTAAGTCCTGTAGTCGGTTCCGAGCAGGGCGGAATCAGGCCTGTACTTATCGTGCAGAACGATATCGGAAATAAATACAGCCCAACAGTCATTGTTGCGGCAGTTACTTCTCAGATTAATAAGGCAAAAATGCCTACACATATCGAGATTGATGCAGCGGCTTATGGACTTGCAAAAGATTCTGTAATACTTATGGAGCAAATTAGGACCATTGACAAAAAGCGGTTAAAAGAGAAAATCGGTCACATTGACGACGAGCTTATGGCAAAGGTGAACGAAGCTCTTGCAATCAGCTTTGGAATAAGCGATTTGTGTTGAAAGGACTGCATATGCAAATGAAAAAAGCTGTAATATTTTTGCTGACAGTAATTATATTTAGCCAAGGTGCAAAATATTTGCTTGCGGCGCCAGGGGACGCTGACGACCCTGTGGTTACTTTAAGCTACATTAAACAGATACTTTTACCTGATATAGAGCAAAAAATAAACAGCTCTTCGGCTGCTGTTTTCAAAGTTGTAGATGTGCCGCAAGGTTCAAAGGTTATTTTAGATGCAGGCACCGAAATTATTTTAAGAATGGGCAGCGCAACGGTTATCGCCACGGAAAAAGGCGGCCTTGCAGATGTTACTTCCGGAGTTGACCTTCAACACGAAAGCGCCGTTCCCGCAAACTCGCTGCTTATAGCGCCGCTTGCGGACGGACGGGGAATCCATGCCACAGATAATGTTATTTTGATGATTAAAGGTGGATATACAATCCAGTAATATAATGAAGATAATAAGCTCCCGCACATTTGAAAGTGCGGGAGTTTTAAGTTATTGAAATCTTGCAAAACCTTTGTGTTTATGTTATACTAAACCTATACAAGAAGGGGGGCTTGTGACATGCAAAACAGTGTGGATATGTCACCTTCGGCGGAAGATTATCTTGAAATGGTATATAGCCTTTACTTAAGAAACGGAACCATCCGCATGACCGACATAGCTTCAGAGCTTGGCGTATCAAAACCAAGCGTTAACCGTGCCATTAAAACCTTAAAAGGGCAAGGGCTTGTTCAGCAAGAACTTTACGGGGAAATCAATTTAACCGAAAAAGGCATCCATCTTGCCAAAAACGTTATGCACAGACATAAGCTTATAAAACACTTTTTGGTTGATATACTGGGGGTTTCCAACGAAGTTGCGGATAAAGAAGCCTGCCATTTGGAGCATTATATGAGCCAAGACACAATAAACAAATTTGAAGACTTTATAAGCAAGTACGACAGCCAAAAAAAATCTGATTAAGGCGTGCCGGATATGGCTCGCTTTTTTCTTGACAGGCTGTGCTAACTAATATATAATATCTAAAAATCATCTTTTTGAAAGGAAGGTAAGCATGAAAATAAAAACAAAAGACTTGGTTGCAACTGCACTGCTAACCTCAATAGCTATTATAATACCTTTATTTGTTCCTTTTAAAGTAACCATTCCTCCTTTCAGTGCAACTCTTGCATCACATGTTCCGTTAATACTTGCGATGTATATCGGCCCTTTGTCCGCTATATTTGTTTCTCTTGGCTCGGCGTTGGGGTTCTTGGCTTCTTTGGGCCCGGTTGTTGCTGCAAGAGCAGCTATGCACGTTTTTTTTGTGGCCGCCGGAGCATATATGATTAGGAAAAATGCGAATATATACCTTACAATCGTTGTAACGGCTATACTTCATACTTTAAGCGACATGCTGATAGTTTATTTATTATTTGCATTTTTCGGACAAGCTAAAATATTAAACAACAACTCAATGGCATATGTACAATACATAATTGCTGTGGGTACAACACTTCATCACCTGATGGATTATGCCATTGCAGCGCTTATATATCTTCCGTTGTCAAAACAAAGTCCAAAGGCATTTCCCCCGATTTCCTTTAGGATTAAAAATTCCAAATAAAAGCGGATGCCGCCCACTGGCAAGCGGGTAGCACCCGCCGGCAAATGGGCATAGCGCCCTCAAAACATATGCAAACAACATTTCACGCAACAATAATTTGATAGTAATTTCCCAAAACGTAAAAAAAATACGGCAGTTTTCACTGCCGCTAAAATAAAAGGGGGGTCTTATACCAATCTTTTGGACCGGTACAGATGTATTTTGTGAGGTCATTAGTAATTATCCCCCTCAATTTCAAAAATTATACAACGCAAAGGAAATTTTTTATGAAAAAAATTTTAGCTGTATGGATTACGAAATTTTTGATATTTGCAGGAAAGCTTGCAGGTAAAAAAGGCTCGTCAACTCCGGGGGCGGTTGCCCTTAAAATATGCCCGGATATTTTAAAGTGGCTGTCAGGACAGGTAAAAGGCTCGATTGTTGCAGTGTGCGGAACTAACGGAAAGACCACCACAAACAACCTCCTCTATTCCATCCTGAAATCTCAAGGAAAAAAGGTTGTATGCAACAATGTTGGTGCAAATATGCTTGAAGGTGTTGCAACAACATTTATAAGCAACACAAATTTTTTTGGCAAACTTGATGCTGATTATGCCTGCATAGAAATTGACGAGGTTTCCACAGTCAAAGTCTTTGACCATATGGTGCCAAACTTTATGATTATTACCAATCTATTTCGTGACCAGCTTGACAGGTACGGTGAAATAGACATTACCATAGACTTTTTAAAACGTGCCATATCCAAAACGGGCGACATTACACTGATTTTAAATGCAGATGACCCGCTGGTAACTGCATTTGGCAGAGAAACAGGGAAAAAATGCGTTTACTTTGGTGTTGGCGAAGATGTTGGAGCATCCTTAAACGAAACAAAAGAAGGCAGATTTTGCAGATTTTGCGGCAGCGAGCTTGCCTATCAGTTCTATCATTACAGTCAGCTTGGAAACTACGGGTGCATAAAGTGCGGCTTTTCGCGCCCCGCCGCAGATTTTGAAGCTTTAAATGTTGACCTTTCCGACGGTCTTTCATTTACGGTAAATAATCAAGAAATTTCTGTTGATTACAGGGGCTTTTACAATATTTACAATATTTTGGCGGCATACTCTGCGGCAAGCCTGATTGGAGCAAGCCTTGAAAATGTGCATAAGGTGCTGGGTGAATATAAGCCACAAATCGGCAGAATGGAAACCTTCACAATTCACGGAAAGCCGGTTATTCTCAACCTTTCTAAAAATCCTGCAGGATTTAACCAGACAATATCTACCATTGCAAGTGATAGCCGCAAAAAAGATATTTTAGTGGTTATAAACGACAACGCCCAAGACGGAAGGGACGTTTCATGGCTTTGGGATGTGGATTTTGAACGGCTTGGGGCTGTAAACGCTTCAAGCTTTACAGCTAGCGGCATTCGCTTTCATGATGTTTTAGTAAGGTTTAAGTATGCGCAGCTTGATAATTTCTCATCAGAGGCAGATGTTAAAGCCGCCATATTAAAATGCCTTGAAGGTGACGGCGAGGTTTTATATGTTTTAGTAAATTACACCGTCTTGTTTTCAACGCAAAAAATCCTCAAATCATTGGAGGGAAATAAATGAAGCTTACCATAGGGCATCTGTATCCCGAACTTTTAAACCTTTACGGCGACAGGGGAAACATAATTACCCTTCAAAAGCGGGCGCAGTGGCGAAATATTGAAGTGGAAATCAAGGAATTTAAGTTAAGTGATAAAATAAACTTTGCAGACCTTGACATAGTATTTTTAGGCGGAGGCTCGGACAAGGAACAGCTTTTAGTTTCAAAAAAGCTAAGCAAAATCAAGTCAAGCTTATCCGGCTATGTAGCGGACGACGGCGTAATTATGGCTGTTTGCGGCGGGTTTCAAATATTAGGGCACTACTACAAGCAAAAAGGCGAGCTAATTGACGGTTTGGGAATTTTGGATATTTTCACGGAAAGCGAAAACAATCGCTTGATTGGAAATGTTATTATAAAAACAGAGCTTTTCAGCCGCCCGATTGTCGGTTTTGAAAACCATGGGGGCAGGACTTACCTTGGCAGCTGCCCACCCCTTGGAAAAGTCATATGCGGTTACGGAAACAATGGCAAGGACGGTATGGAAGGGGCCATATACAAAAACGTTATAGGAACATACCTGCATGGGCCGCTGCTTCCTAAAAACCCCCACCTTTGCGACTATATTCTGCAAAAGGCATTAGAGAGGAAATATCCCGGCGCCACCCTTTCTCCTTTGGACGACGCAATTGAAATTGCGGCAAATGAATATATCGTCAATCGCTTTGCTTAAAGCCAGAGTATATATGGATTATACGCTTTAAGGCGGATTGAACTTTCGGTGTTGGTTTTTTGCCGCTGTTTCTATGGTCAAACATTTTCGTAAACTCACTTATATCTTCATAAAGAGAGTCTAAAAGAGACATTTGGGATTTATACAATTTGGTGTAAAACTCCTCAAAATCCTTTTCACCAAGGTTGTCTATGCCACTGTCCACAAGCTTTGCAAAATGCTCCAGGCAAAACTGTTTTTTGTGAAACTTTTCCTTAAAACTCGGCTCTGTTTTCCAAAGATATATTGTGTTATCGAAAAAAACATCCATTGTGCGGTTTATTTTTTCGCAAATGGCGCAGGAGCTTAAAAAACCTTGCACAGAATCGGAGCACTTCTTGGCGGTTTCCTTGAGAGTAGATTTTCTAAAGGGCTTTTTCTTTTCCCACGAGTCATACTTTGCAAGGCGCCTGTTCCAGTGCTCGCTTTGTGATTGCATTACAAGTGATAAAGGCAGGGCTTTTGCTTCGCCTATAAGCTTTGGCATATGCTGTTTGCAAAAGCCTTTTTCGTTGGTAATTATTCGAAAATCAGGCTCCATCATGGCAGCGCCCAAGGTATATTCTACTTCCTCTTTGTCAAGCTTTTCGCTAATATGGCAAAAAGGACATGCAAAGTCGCTGTCAAATGCCTCGTTTATCGGGATTGTATAAATTTTTTGTTTCAACATTAACAGTCCTTTCGAATTACATTAATGACTATTGTACCACATATTTTAATTAATTGTAAATAGGTGAAACTCATGATTTTAACAAACCATAAAGATTTTAACTTAAAACAGACCTTCGACTGCGGACAATGCTTTCGCTGGGATATGAACGAAAGCGGTGTGTTTGTCGGGGTTGCCGGCGGCTATGTTATAGAGGCCTTTCAAACAGAAAAAGAAATAATCATAGACTGTCCCGACGAGGATTTTATAATCGAATATTTCGATTTAAAAAGAGATTATGGGAAGATTAAAAATTCAATAAACAAGGACGAGATAATAAAAGCCGCCATACAGCTTGGCGGAGGGATACGCCTTTTAAAGCAGGAGCCTTGGGAAACCCTTGTTTCTTTTATCATTTCTGCAAACAACAATATCCCAAGGATTAAAAAAATCATAAACACCCTTTGCCAAAGCTATGGCGAAAAAATATGGCACAAAGGTGAAAAATACTACACCTTTCCCTCTCCGGAAAAGCTTGCAGTTTTGACTCGGGAAGATTTAGCGCCGATTAAAAGCGGCTTTCGAGATAAATATATAATCGACGCTGCCCAAAAGATTGCCTCCGGCAGGATTGATTTGTCCTCCATATACAACATGGGCTCTGATGAGGGGCGGCATGTACTAAAGCAGATAAAAGGCGTTGGTGACAAGGTTGCCGATTGTGTTTTGCTGTTTGCATACCAAAAATTCGATGTGTTTCCAAAAGATGTTTGGATTAAAAGGATTATTACAAATCTATACAATATCAGTGAAAAGGACATTGATGCCTTTGTTGAAAAGAAATTTAGCAGCTTAGGCGGTTTTGCACAGCAGTATTTATTCTACTTTGGAAGGTGTTAAATATGATAATTGACTTTAAAACAAATTTTAGCTATAAATGCCCTTCATGCTTTGAGTTTTGCACGCAAGGGATTTCGGTTTTTGATATACCTTGGAAAAGGCACCTTACTATCAAATGTAAATGCAACCTTTCAAGCGTCAAGATTTTTTTAAAAGGCAGTAGCTATGTAATCAAAGCGCCGTGCTTTATTTGCATGCAAACGCATACCTACCGCATACCAAAAAACAAGTTTTGGTCAAGCGATATTTTGATTAAAGAGTGCCTGCAAAGCAGTCTTGATGTATGTGCCTTGGGAGATGAGATAAACACACAGCGCTGGATAAGTGATTATTCTGAAATACTGAAATTTATGCTGGAAGATGATTTTGAATAATTGCGACAATTTGCTGCTTAAACAGCTTGAAAAATTGTATAAGATTTTTCTTTTTTTCAATAGATTTTTTATTTCAGATGTGTTACAATATAATAGTTGGAAACATTTTTAATATTTTTATTTAGGGTGATGTTATGTACTTTGCGCTTGTTTTTGCCAATTGTGATGAAAAACAAATGAATTCAAGCATTCCCAAGGTTTTGCACCAAATTGCATATAAAAGCATTGGCGATTGGATTTTTTCATCTATATCCGCTGCAGCATCAAAAGCAATGGTTGTACATGCGGGTGCAGAGCAAGTTAAAGAGCATTTTGGCGATGAAATTTCCTATATTCATCAAGACGGCAAAAGCGGCATAGTATCCGCCTTGACTTGTGCAAAAGATTTTTTGCAAAGCTCGGAGCATGTTCTTATCATAAATTCAAGCACCCCTTTAATACAAAAAGATACCATAGACGCTGCTTTTTCTTACCATAAACAAAGCGGCAGCTTAGCAACAATTTTAGCTTTGGAAGAACAAGAAAGCTCAGAAATTTGCTTTTTCAACTCTAAGGAGCTTGTTTTGTCCCTTGAAAGTTTGGATAAAAGCAATTTTAGGCCCCAATCTTCCCTTGCACATGTTGTAGGGCAGCTTTTTCCTAAAAAAGAAAGTGTTGGAAGGTATATTGTAAAAAATAATATGGAGCTGTTTAGTATCAATGACCGAGCGCAGCTTGCTTTGGCGGAAAAATTCATGCGGGAGAAAATCGTAGCATCCCACATGGAAAAAGGGGTAACGTTTATCTCCCCCGAAACCGCATACATAAGCGGCGATGCTGTTATCGGAAGTGATACTATTATTATGCCCAATACCATTATTAAAGGCTGCTCGAAAGTTGGCAAAGGCTGCTGTATAGGGCCTAACACAACCATTGATTCTTCCGAAATCGGAAACGAAGTGGAAATTATAAATTCCGTAGTTGTGCAAAGCCAGGTCGGTGACAGCACACACATAGGGCCCTTTGCATACATAAGACCGGGCAGCAAGATAGGCAGCAAGATAAAAATAGGCGATTTTGTTGAAATAAAAAACTCCAATATAGGTGATGGTACAAGCATTTCCCACTTAACATATGTTGGTGATGCCGATGTTGGTCAAAATGTAAATTTTGGCTGCGGCACGGTTGTGGTAAACTATGACGGTATTAAAAAATACCGCTCCACCATTGGCGACAATGCCTTTATTGGCTGCAACACCAACCTGGTTTCTCCCGTAAATGTCGGGAAAAACACTTTTATTGCCGCAGGCTCTACCATAACGGAGGATGTTCCGGATAAGGCCTTTGCAATAGCAAGGAGCCGACAAACCGTAAAAACCGACTGGAAGAGAAAATCCTAACATACTACTGCAAAATTTTTAGGAGGTAATTTAAAATGATAGCCCACGGAAAAAACATTAAAGTTTTTTCAGCAAATGCAAATCCAAAGCTTGCTCAAGATATTGCAAGCATTATAGGAGTACCCGTTGGCAAATCTGCTGTAACAACTTTCAGCGACGGTGAAATCACCGTTGCGATTGGCGAAACCGTTCGCGGTTCAGACGTTTTTGTTGTTCAGTCCACGTCCTATCCTGTCAACGACCATCTTATGGAACTTCTTATTATGATTGACGCGTTCAAACGCGCTTCTGCCGGCAGGATAACAGCAGTTATCCCCTACTATGGCTATGCAAGGCAGGACAGAAAAGCCAAAGCAAGGGACCCAATCAGCGCAAAGCTGGTTGCCGATTTGATTGCTACGGCGGGTGCAGACAGGGTTTTGACAATGGACCTTCACGCCCCACAGATTCAAGGATTTTTCAACGTACCTGTTGACCATCTTTTGGGCGTACCTATCTTGGCACCGTATTATGCAAAAAAATTCAAAAACAACATGGACGACCTGGTGGTTGTTTCCCCTGATTTGGGAAGTGTTACAAGAGCAAGAAACTTTGCTGACCGCTTAAACGTTCCGTTGGCTATTATTGATAAAAGACGACCCAAAGCCAATGTTGCAGAGGTTATGAATATTATAGGAGAAATAAAGGATAAAAAAATAATTCTGGTGGACGATATGATTGATACCGCAGGCACCCTTTGCCAAGCTGCTTTGGCACTTAAGGAAAGAGGTGCAAAAGAGGTTTACGCATGCGCCACCCACCCTGTTCTTTCCGGTCCTGCTGTTGAAAGAATCAACAACTCTTGTATAGACGAGCTTTTGGTTCTTGACACAATTGTTGTGCCTGAGGAAAAATGCATACCAAAACTAAAAACACTATCTGTTGCGCCTATTTTTGCAGAGGCGATTGAGAGGATTTATGAAGATTTATCGGTTTCCACGCTTTTTGTCTAAAAACAATTTAGACTCGCCATACCTTATTGCCGGTTTGGGAAACCCGGGCAAAAAATATATAGATACAAGGCACAACGTTGGCTTTGATATGCTTGACGTGATAGCAAGCGCAAATGGGATAAAAGTGTCGAAGATAAAATTCAAGGCTCTTTTTGGTGTCGGAAAAATAAAAGGCAAAGATGTAATTTTAGCCAAGCCGCAAACCTATATGAATTTAAGCGGCGAAAGCATTCGCGAAATTGCGCATTATTACAAAATTCCGCCGGAGCAAATTATAATTATTTATGATGATGTTGCCATTGACCTTGGCAGGATAAGAATCCGCAAAAAAGGCAGCGCCGGAGGGCACAACGGAATGAAAAACATCATCTACCACCTTAAAACCGAGGACTTTCCTCGAATTAGGATTGGCGTGGGAGGCCCGGGCAGCCAAGAAGATATCAGCGACTATGTTTTGGGCAGGTTTTCAAAAAAAGAGATAGCTGTCCTGACAAATACCGCAAAGGATATGCCCGCTGTTATTGATGCCATTATTGAATACGGTATGGACAGTGCAATGAATAAATATAATTAAAAAGTGCAAAATAAGATTGTAAGTCACGGTCAATCGCTACGGCGATTGACCTGTTTGTTTAAAAATACTATTTACAGGTTAAAACTTTCACATTTTTACATATAAAACATTAAAATATATTGACTAATTCATACTTTTTTGATATTATATTGTAAGTTTCGAGCAGGGGCTCTTGAATACTTTATTACAGAGGAGCTTATTATGGAAAAGAAAATTGTTATTATTGGCGCAGGCTATGGAGGAATTTTGACTGCAAAAAAGCTTGCAAAAAGATTTAAAAAATATCAAAATATAAATATTACTATTATCGACAAAAACCCTTACCATACAATGCTTACGGAGCTGCATGAGGTTGCGGCAAACAGAGTGGATGATGACAGTATAAAAATAAGCTTGAAAAAGGTTTTTGCAGGCAGGCGTGTAAATGTTATACACGATATTGTAAATAAAATTGATTATGATAAAAAGGTTGTTTTTACTTCCTTGGGCGAATATAATTATGACTATCTTGTTCTTGCCGCCGGCTCAAAGCCTACTTTTTACGGGATTGAAGGCGCCGAGGAAAATGCTTTTCGCCTATGGTCATACGAAGATGCCATTATCCTTCGAGAACACATTCATGAAATGTTTAGAAAAGCAGCAGTTGAAACAAATTTGGAGCAAAAGAAAAAACTGCTTTCTTTTTATGTTGTGGGTGCGGGATTTACAGGTGTGGAAATGGTTGGCGAGCTTGCGGAGTATGTTCCGTACTTGTGTAAAAAGTTTGATTTGGACAGGGATTTAGTTTCGATTTACAACGTGGATATCCTTTCCAGAACTGTGTCGAATTTACCTGAAAAACTATCCAAAAAAGTTGAAAAACGCTTATCCAAAATGGGCGTTAAATTCAAGCTAAACACCAATGTTGTAGCAATAGGCAAGGATTATATAGAAACATCTGCCAACGGAAAATCGTCCCGATACAACACAAACACCGTTATTTGGGCGGCAGGAATCCAGTCCTCCGACATTACGCGAAAAGCCGCAGAAGTTATGCAATCTACCAACAGCGGCAGGATTATGGTAGATAAATATCTACGCTCTGTTGATAACGAAAGCGTGTATGTGATTGGCGACAATATGTATTTCGTCCCCGAGGGTGAAGAAAAGCCCGTTCCTCAAATGGTGGAAAACTGTGAGCAAAGCTCCGACGTAGCGGCTAAAAATATTTATGCCCAGGTAAGCGGTAAAGGAAACCTTATAGAATACAAGCCTACCTTCCATGGGGTTATGGTAAGCGTGGGCAGCAGATATGGCGTGGCACGGGTTGGTACGCCAAAGATGATGTTTAACCTGCCTTCGTTTTTAGCTATGTTTGTCAAGCATTTTATAAACATGGTCTATTTTGCGCAGGTTGCAGGCTGGAACAAAGTTTTCAGCTATATGAAGCATGAGTTTTTTACCATAAGAAATCAGCGTAGCTTTGTTGGCGGGCATTTTTCAAACAGAACTCCCAGTTTTCTGCTTGTGCCACTTAGGGTTTGGCTTGGTCTTGTATGGCTTTATGAAGGCATTGCAAAAGTATTTGATAAATGGCTTGTCGAGCCTAAGCTTGAAGGCTTTTTTGGCGGAGCAAACAGCTGGTACAACAGTATTTTGCAGGCGGCAGGTCAAGCGGTTGCCTTAGACGCTGCCACTTCCGCTACTGCCGAGGCTACTGCCCAGGCCACAGGCGAAGCTGCTGCGGCTGCAGGAGTGTTGATTTTTAATTGGAACATACTTGGCATATTTAAAGCCATATTCGTAAGCGGCAAAGAACTTGCATCTTCCGCTATAGGCGATTTTGCCTTTAAACTTGACGTTCCGCTTATCAATTGGTTTATAGACACTTTAATCATGCCACAGGATACGGTTCAGGTAGTCATGCAAAGCTTTATTGTAATTGCTGAAATTTTAATCGGCCTTGCGTTGATTGGAGGGCTGTTTACAACTATCGCAGCGGGCGGCTCTTTAATTTTGCAGTTTATGTTTGTAACCACCACAGGACTTTATCTGTCAACCTTTTGGATGATTTTTGCAGGTGTGGCAGTGCTTATAGGCGCAGGGCGAACTTTTGGGCTTGATTATTATTTTATGCCGCACATAAAGCGTTTATGGCAAAAAATACCTTTTATAAGAAAGTTGTATATATATAATGACTAATGATAGAGTTTTAATAAACGACGCTTTTGAAAATGTAAAAGCCGAGGTGGAAAAAGCTCTTTCCTCCTCCCCTTCCATCATTAAAAGCTATACGCACTATTTGTCATTAGCAAGAGGCAAATTTATAAGGGCATATGCGCTTTTGACATGCAGCTTGGACTCTGACAACAAAATAAACACCGATGCCGTAAAGCTGGCAACAGCGGTGGAGCTTTTACATTTGGCTACTCTTGTGCATGACGATGTAATTGATAATGCAGACACTCGCCGGGGTATCGACACGCTGCAAAAAAGGTTCGGAAAGCGCACCGCCGTTATATGCGGCGACTACCTGTTTTGCCTGGCAATTAAAAAGGCTTCGGAAATATCCGACCAAAGCAAGTTTAAAAAGCTTGACTTGGCCTTGTATATGGAAAAAATATGTTTAGGTGAGCTAAACCAGCATATAAACAACAATAATATTGATTTGTCGATGCGCCAGTATTTAAAAATAATATCGGGAAAAACCGCCGCGTTGTTTGAGGCGTCTTGTTACGGGGGGGCATGTGTTGGCGGCTTTGACAACAGCGAGCTTAAAAAATACAAAAGGTTTGGGCGATATTTGGGCATGATTTTCCAACTTACGGATGATTGCATTGATTTTGAGGAAACAAAGGCAAATGCAAAAAAACCTGTGCAATCGGACTATGAACAGGGGGTTATAACCCTTCCTTTGATTTATGCATTTTCTCAAAAAGACCAATTAAAAAGCAAGGCAAAGGCAAAAAGGCTTTCAAGAGAAGAAATAAACGCCTCTGTTGCTTCTTCGGGCGGCTTGAAGCTTACCAGGCTCCTATCGCAACGCTATTACAAAAAGGCGGCATTGATTATTGACGATTTAAATGCGGACAAAAGCAAAAAGAATATACTTATGGAAGTTTTGGATAAAGCATTTTACGGTTTGCAGGGTAAAAAAACATGATTAAACGTTTTTTAAGCTATGTTGAGATTAAAACCAAAATAACAAGCGTATTTGCATTTTTTATGGTGCTGGCTTATTTGTTTAATATAAAACAGCCCATAAATTGGAGGCTGTCTGGGGTTTTCTTTGTTTCCATGTTTGTTTTTGACCTGGCAACAACAGCCATAAATAACTATATAGACACAAAAACAAATCATCAAACCCTACAGTTTAAAAGAAAAAATGCGCTTGCGATTATTGTGGTACTGCTTGCAGTTGCCACTGCTTTTGGCTTGTATCTGGCATACCTTACCGACTTTGTCGTACTGCTTTTGGGCGGACTGTGCTTTGCATGCGGCATATTATATACCTTCGGGCCTGTGCCCATCTCCCGCCAACCATATGGAGAGGTTTTGTCCGGGCTTTTTTACGGATACTTAATACCAACAATAATGCTTTATATAAACATGCCCCACGGCACCTATTTAACCTTAGACTTTAGCTTAGAAAAAGTAATTTTAAGCATTAACGTTATGCCTTCTATAACTGTTGTACTTTTAGGTTTTTTGCCGTTTTGCGCAACAGCAAACATTATGCTGGCAAATAATATTTGCGACTTGGAAAAAGATATAACAGTAAAGCGATATACTCTTCCCTTCTATTTGGAAGGCAAATCCATCTACCTTTTTGCAGCAATATACTACTTGACATATCCTGCCGCTGCTTTAATGGTTATGCTTAAAATATTACCGCCACTTACTTATCTTTATCTACTTACCATAATTCCTGTACAAAAAAACATAAATACATTTTTTAAAAAACAAGACAAGAGCGAGACATTTATCGTTTCGGTTAAAAATTATATTATTATAATGGGGACAATGACAATACTTATTTTTGTCAGTGGATTGTTGAGGTAGTGCAATGTTTTTCAAAAAAAACGATATCGTAATATTGCTTATAGCAATTGTTATCGCCACGGCAGCAATATTTGCATATAATCATTTTGCAAAACAGCTTCCGGTGAAGGCAGAAATTTATCATAACGGTACTTTGGTGAAAACCGTAAGTTTAGCTTTAGGTGTTGATAAGACCTTTTCAGTCCCCGAGGAGCCGCAGGTGGTGTTTCGCCTGCATCCTGACGGTAAAATCAGTTTCGAAAAATCCGATTGCCCCGACCGCATTTGCATAAGCAGCGGAAAGCTCGGCAGGGCGGGACAGTCGGCGGCGTGTTTGCCCAATGGTTTAGTTTTGAAAATTGTGCCTGTCGGCAAGGAGCAAAAAGATGATGTAGATATTGTCATTGGTCATTAGGAAAGGTATATAAAACATGGATAAATCTGAAAAAAATATACGAGCTACCAAAAGGCTTGTTTTGACCGCCCTTTTGTTCGGCACATCCCTTATACTTGCCTTTGTTGAAGGATTCTTTCCTGCTATTCCCATTCCGGGCGTTAAATTGGGGCTGTCAAACGTGGTTGTAATGTATGCCTTGTTTTTTCTTAGCAAAAAACAAGCCTTTTCAATTGCGATTTTAAAAGGTATGTTTGTTTTTGCAACAAGAGGGCCCGTTGCAGGTGTTTTAAGCCTTAGCGGCGGCATTGTGTCCCTTGTGTCCATGATTATACTTTCAATCATAACCAAAAGAAATGCCTCGTATTTAATTAGCAGTGTAACAGGCGCCGTATTTCATAATGTTGGGCAATTTATGGCAGTGAGCCTAATTTATTCCTTTGCTGAAATATGGATATATTTACCTTGGCTTGTAATTTTGGGGATAGCCGCAGGCGCTTTTACATCTGTCTTGCTTAAGATTATTTTACCTGCTCTTGACAAGAGCGGTTTAAAATAAAATAAAGGGAAAAGCTATAATTATCTTATTAATCTTATTTAGGAGGAGTTTTTATGAAAAAGACTTTGTTAGCTCTAATTAGCTTTGCTATTGTAATTGGCCTTCTTGCAGGATGCAGGGCAAACCAGCCTTCGCAGCCTTCTCCATCACCTTCCCAAGGGGCTGATGACGGTCAAATCAAAACAGGCTATGCGGTTATTTCATCCGCCGAAAAATCCGCTGCAAAAGAAAACGGTGGAACAGCTCAGGTAGATTCAACCATTGTCGGTGTTATTGTTGACGGCAGCGGCAAAATCCTAAACTGCGCCATAGATGCTGTTCAAACAATAGTTGAATTTGACGGCGAAGGAAAGCTTGTCACCCCAAAAGACACTATCGTTCCCACAAAAACAGAGCTTGGCACAGAATACGGAATGAAAAAAGCGTCAAAAATAGGAAAGGAATGGGACGAGCAAATTAAGGAGTTTGCCAAATATGTAGTAGGAAAAACCGTAGACGAAGTTAAAGGAATTGCCGTTTCGGCTGAAGGCGCTCCTACCGACGCTGAGCTTTCGTCCACAGTAACCATTAAAATAGGCGGCTACGTAGCTGCTATTGAAAAGGCAGTGAAAAATGCCAAGCCAATTGGCTCCGGCGCCAATGACAAAATTGGCATAGGCGTTTCAACCAATATTAAAAATTCAAAAGATGCTACTTCTGATGCCGACGGCGTTGTGCAGGCATATTCAACCTACTCTATTTTGACTCTTGACAGCAGCGACAAAATAACCGCTTCCATCATAGACGCCTCGCAGGTGGAAGTTAAGTTTTCCAAAGATGGAAAAATTACCTCCGATACAAAAGCGGCTCAAAAAACAAAAAATGAGCTTGGCACGGAATACGGAATGAAAAAAGCGTCCGGCATTGGCAAGGAATGGAATGAACAAGCAGAAGCTTTTGCAAAATATACAGTAGGAAAAACTGTTTCTGAAGTAAACGGAATTGCAATTGACGAAACCACCGTACCCCAAGTTGATGAGCTAAAAAGCAGTGTAACGATTAAAGTTGGGGATTTGCTGACTGCTATTGAAAAAGCAGGAGCCAACGCAAAATAATTTATCAAACTGTTTCGGGGGCAACAAATGTTGCTCCCGTTTTTGTAAGTTGCAACATAAGCTAAATGTTTGAGGTGAGAGCATGACAAAAAGGGCTGTTGGCATTTTTTTAAGCTTTGTAATTTTAACCATGCCTCTTTCGGGCTGCAAAACGGAAAAAAAGCGTTATCAAGCACAATTTTTAAATCTATTCGACACGGTTACTGAAATTATTGCATACACAAATAACAAAGAAGAGTTTGAAATATATGCCAAGATGATACATGACGAGCTTAAAACATATCATCAGCTTTACGACATATACGAAGATTATGAGGGAATTGTAAACTTAAAAACCGTTAACGAAAACGCCGGAAAAGAGCCTGTCAAGGTGGACAAGAAAATTATCGACCTTCTTAAATTTGCAAAATATGCCTATGACCTAACCGGCGGCAAAACCAATGTGGCCTTGGGCGCTGTTTTGAAAATATGGCACAGCTATAGGCAGGATGGAACAGACAATCCCCAAAATGCCAAGCTTCCTCCTTTGGAAATGCTTGAAAATGCGAATTTACACAGTAATATTGACGATGTTGTGATAGATGAAATAAATTCCACGGTATTTTTCAAGGATAAAGATTTAAAGCTTGATGTTGGCGCGGTGGCAAAAGGCTATGCCGTGGAACAGGTAGCTAAATTTGCAAGTGACATGGGCGTATCTTCAATGCTGATAAGCGTTGGAGGTAATATATGTGCTATCGGAAACAAGGACGAAGATACTCCTTGGAATGTGGGTATTTTAAACCCCAACAAGGAAGACGAGCAAAAAAACCTTTACGTTGTAAATATTAAAGATATGGCTATGGTTACAAGCGGTGATTATCAGCGTACATACACCGTCGGCGGCAAGCAGTATCACCATATTATAAACCCCCAAACCCTGTACCCGGCAGAGTATTTTACCGCAGTGACCGTAATATGTGAAGATTCGGGCTTGGCGGACGCACTGTCCACAGCACTTTTTAACATGCCCTTTGAAGAAGGCTTTGCATTTGTCGAGGCTATTCCAAAGGTGGAGGCTGTTTGGCTTTTTAAAGACAAAACAACCAAATACACCTTTGGCTTTGAAGGTTTTATCAAAGAATAACTTGTAAAATCATGCTTGTTGTGGTATTATAATACAGACAATTACAGTTTGTTATTATCCGAAAGGAGAATACTATTATGGATTTTACTTTTGCGCAAAGGGTTAAGGATTTAAAGGGCTCTGCCATAAGGGAATCTTTTAAGGCGTTGTCACGTCCCGGAATGATTAGCTTTGCCGGCGGCATGCCCGACCCGTCCACTTATCCCGTAGAAGAAATTAACACTATTGCCAACGAAATTTTTTCTGAAACCCCCATTACTGCTCTGCAATACGGAATTACCGAAGGGTATGCTCCTCTTATTGAGCAGACGAGAAAAAGGCTTTCAAATGCGAAAATAGGCTCCGAAGATGACAGTTTAATTATAACAAGCGGCGGACAACAAGCAATAGAGCTTATAACCAAAGCATTAATTAACGAAGGCGATGGGATTGCCTGCGAAGTTCCAAGCTTTATCGGCGCTCTTAATGCTTTTCGCTCGTATAATGCAAGACTTTATTCCGTTCCTGTGGAAGATGACGGGATGAATATTGACATTTTGGACAAGACTCTTTCCGAAAACAAAAACATTAAATTTATATACACTATTCCCACTTTCCAAAATCCTTCGGGAATAACGATGAGCCTTGAAAAAAGAAAGCAGCTCCTTGACGTTGCCAAAAGGCACAATGTTTTAATTTTAGAGGACAACCCTTACGGCGAGCTTCGTTTTGCAGGTAAAGACGTTCCAACATTAAAATCCCTTGATAATGATGGAATTGTTATGTATGTGGGCTCGTATTCCAAAATATTGGCGCCCGGGCTTAGGGTTGGCTTTTTGCTGGCTCAAAAAGATATTGTTGAAAAAGCTGTCGTTTGCAAGCAGGTATCCGACGTACATACCGGTGTCCTTTCGCAAATGATAGTCAGTAAGTATTTGGAAAAATACGATATAAATGAGCAAATCAAAAAAAGCGCAAATCTTAATGGCAAAAAATGTGCCCTTATGCTTAAGTTTATAGACAAGTATTTCCCAAGTGATGTAAGCAGAACAAGTCCTGAGGGTGGACTGTTTTTGTGGTGCGATTTGGGCAGGGACATTGACAGCATTGAATTTGCCGCAAAATGTGTTGAAAAAAATGTGGCAATTGTAAGCGGTGCGTCGGCAATGCCCGACACTTCAAAAAAGACAAGCACCTTTAGGCTTAACTTTTCAATGGCTTCGGAGGAAAAGCTGGAGCTTGGTATAAAGACGATAGGAGATGTAATCAGAAGTTATGGAAGATAAAAAGATTATTTTTAGCGGTGTGCAAGCAAGCGGCTTTCTAACCTTGGGCAATTATATCGGCGCCCTTAGAAACTGGGCAAAGCTTCAAGATGATTACAACTGCCTTTTTTGCGTTGTGGACCAGCACTCCATAACTGTAAGGCAAAAACCCGCCGATTTAAGAAAAAACGCTATGGACATTTTAAAGCTATACATTGCAAGCGGCATAGACCCTCATAAAAACATATTGTTTTTTCAAAGCCATGTGCCCCAGCACGTCGAGCTTGCATGGGTTTTAAACTGCAACACATACATGGGCGAGCTTCAAAGGATGACACAGTTTAAAGACAAAGCGTCGCGCCATAGCGACAACATTAACGCAGGTCTTTTTACCTATCCCGTTCTTATGGCTGCGGATATTCTTCTTTACCAAACAGATGTTGTCCCTGTGGGCAACGACCAAAAGCAGCACCTTGAACTAACCCGGGACATTGCACAAAGGTTTAACAACATCTACGGCGATGTGTTCAAAGTGCCCGAGCCTTATATCGGCTCCGTAGGCGCAAGGGTTATGAGCCTTCAGGACCCAACCAAAAAAATGAGCAAATCTGACTCGAATCCAAACGGCTATATTGCCATGCTTGATGACCCTGATACAATAGTGCGCAAAATCAAGCGTGCAGTTACGGACAGCGAAAGCGAAGTTGCATACCGCGAGGGAAAAGACGGAATTAACAACCTTTTAAACATATACAGCGCTGTTGCCGACAAAACCATTGACGAAGCCGTGGCGGAGTTTTCCGGAAAAGGCTATGGGGACTTTAAAGTAGCGGTTGCCGAGGCTGTAGTTGAGTGCCTGCGCCCTGTCCAGCAAAAGTTTAATGAGCTTTCAAAGGATAAAGGCTATATAGAAAGTATTTACAAAGAAGGAGCGGCGCGTGCGGAAAGAATGGCGGCAAGAACCTTGCGCAAGGTGTATAAAAAGATAGGTTTCATCGAAAGATAAGGGGTTGGAAAGTTATGGAATATGATTTGTTAAGGCTGTTTTTTACAATATTTATAGCTTTTTTGGTAAGCTTTGCATCAACTCCCGTTGTAAAAAGCCTGGCATATAAAATCGGTGCCATTGATGTGCCAAACGATGAGCGTAGGATGCACAAAAAACCTATTGCACGTTTGGGCGGCTTGGCAATTTTTTATGGGTTTATCGTAGCTATTCTTTGCTTTGCAGATATTAACCATACTATAAGGGGTATTTTAATCGGAAGCGTTATCATTGTAAGTCTTGGAGTTTTAGACGATGTTTTTCAGCTAAAATCACTTACCAAGCTACTGGTGCAAATCGTGGCGGCAAGCGTTGTAGTTATGCATGGGCTTAGGGTACACTATATTTCAAATCCAAACATTTTCAGCTCGGACCCATATATTTCATTTGGAATTTGGTCTGCGCCGATTACAATTTTGTGGATTGTGGGCGTTACCAACGCCGTTAACTTAATTGACGGACTTGACGGCTTAGCGGCTGGTGTTTCCTCCATATCCTGTGTGTCGCTTTTGGCAATTTCACTTGTTACCAAAGAGCCTGAAATTGCAATTCTAACTGCCGCAGCAGCAGGAGCCGTTTTTGGATTTCTTCCTTATAACCTTCACCCGGCAAAAATCTTTATGGGCGATACAGGAGCGACATTTTTAGGCTTCTTCCTTGCCTGTGTAAGTATTATGGGGCTTTTTAAAAGCTATGCGGTTATTTCTTTTGCGGTTCCGTTTTTGATTTTGGGACTTCCGATTTTTGATACAACTTTTGCAATTTTAAGGCGTGTGATAAATAAAAGGTCGCCAATGAGCGCAGACAGGGGGCACCTGCACCACAGACTTATTGATATGGGCTTTAACCAGCGTCAGGTAGTATCTATCCTATGCATAGGCAGTGCGCTTTTGTCCATGAGCGCCCTTGTTTTGCTTATGAGCGGCACAATACGCTCCCTTATACTTATACTTTCCGTCATACTTTTGGTATGGATTGGTGTTAGGTCAATGGGCGATGAGAATAATAACAACGAGGTAAATAATAATGAAAAAAATTAAGATTATGACTGTTTTTGGCACAAGGCCGGAAGCTATAAAAATGGCGCCTCTTGCCTTGGAGCTTAAGGCAAACCCCAATATTGACGATATTGTATGTGTAACCGCACAGCACAGGGAAATGCTTGACCAGGTACTGGACATTTTTAATTTAAATCCTGATTTTGACCTTAATATAATGCAAAGCAGGCAAACTCTTGCAACTATTACAACCAAAGCCTTAGAAGGGCTTGATGGCGTTATAAAAGAAGCAAAGCCCGACATGATTTTGGTCCACGGCGACACTTCCACCACCTTCGTAGGGGCGCTGGCAGCCTTCTATAATCAGGTGCCGGTGGGTCATGTGGAAGCAGGGCTTAGGACATACGACAAATATTCACCCTTCCCTGAAGAGATGAACAGAAAGCTGACAGGGCAAATAGCGGAGTTGCATTTTTCACCTACCGTAAACAATAAAAATAATTTGCTGCGGGAAAATATAAGCGAAGATAATATTTTTATCACCGGAAATACAGTAATTGATGCCCTTAAAACCACGGTAGATAAAAACTATACGCTTTGTGACAGCATGAAGAATGTTGACTTTGAGGGCAAACGGGTAATTCTTTTAACCGCCCACCGCCGAGAAAACTTAGGGATGCCCCTTCGGAATATATTTAATGCCATAAGACGCATAATAAACGATTTTCCCGATGTTGAAGTGGTTTATCCAATGCATATGAACCCTGCGGTAAGAGAGCCTGCAAGGGAAATTTTAGGAGACCTCCCAAGAGTACGGCTAATCGAGCCTGTTGATGTGCGAGATTTGCATAATGCCATGGACAGATGCTTTTTTGTGATGACTGACTCGGGCGGAATTCAGGAGGAAGCTCCTTCATTAGGAAAGCCTGTATTGGTGCTTAGGAACGAAACCGAGCGCCCCGAAGCAGTGGCGGCAGGTACTGTAAAAATTGCGGGCGTGGACGAAGAAAATATTTACAGCTTAGCCCATCAGCTTCTTACAGACGAAAATGAATACGCTAAAATGTCACATGCTGTCAACCCTTATGGCGATGGCTTTGCTTCAAAAAGGACGGTTGAAGCAATCCTGTATCACTTCGGCTTAGGCAAGCGGCCTTCGGATTTTATTATTACATAAAAAATACACGGTTTTTATTAAAAAGTCATATCATCATACAATAATATTGACAAATTGGTTTAAAAGTATTATAATTAAATTAGTAACAATTATTATTATTGAGTTGGTGATGGTATGATTAAAAAAAGCAGTAAACAACGTGATGCAATCATACAATCAGTAAAAAATCGTCGTGACCATCCAACGGCTGATGAAATTTATGCACAGCTGCGCGAAAGCTATCCTAATATAAGCCTTGGCACAGTTTATAGAAATTTGGCAAAACTTTCGGAGGCGGGCTTCATAACCAGGATCAGTTGTATTGAAGGTGCCGACAGATTTGACGGGGATACCTCTTCGCATTACCACTTCCAATGCATAACTTGCAGGAAAATATGCGATATAGATATGGATGTGGACACTAACCTTAATGCAAAGGTAGAAAAACTGCTTGATGCTCACGTGGACGACCATATGGCAATGTTTTTTGGAACTTGCTGCAAATGCAAAGGTCTTGCTAAAATTTAGAAAGACCTTTTTTGGTGTATATTTTTATACAGCAACGGGAATTTTTTCTTTAAGCGGATGGTAGTTATAATTATCCAGTGAAAAACTGTTCACTGTAAAGTTATAAAAATCCGTAACGCTTTCATCAATATTAAGCTTTGGCGCTGGGTATGGAATGTTTTTAATAATTTCCTCCACCATTGGAATATGCCTGTCGTAAATATGGGCATCGGCGATAACGTGAACCAACTCCCCTGCTTCAAGACCGCTTACTTGCGCCAGCATGTGAACCAAAACCGCATATTGGCAAACGTTCCAATTGTTTGCAACCAGCATATCTTGCGAGCGCTGGTTTAAAATGGCATTAAGGCGATTTCCTGTAACATTAAACGTAACGCTGTACGCACAAGGATATAAATTCATCTCATGCAAATCGGCATGGTTGTAAATATTGGTTATTATCCTTCTGCTAAGTGGATTGTTTTTAAGGTCGAAAATAACCCTGTCAACTTGGTCGAACATTCCTTCGGGATATTTGTGCTTTATTCCAAGCTGATAGCCGTAGGCTTTGCCAATAGAGCCCGTTTCATCAGCCCACGAGTCCCAAATCCTGCTGTTTAAATCATTTATGTTGTTTGATTTTTTCTGCCATATCCATAAAAGCTCATCCACTGCTGCTTTAAAATTGGTTTTCCTGATTGTAAGGATTGGGAACTCTTCAGCCAAGTTATACCTGTTTACAACCCCAAAAAGCTTTATAGTATGTGCCTTTTGCCCATCCTCCCACCTTGGTCTTACATCATAGCCTCTGTCTGAAAAGCCATTATTTAATATATCCTTGCAATTTTGAATGAAAATATTGTCAGCTATGCTCAAAGGTAACCCTCCTGTCGTGTTGGCAATAAAATTAGCAGTTTAGCATTACTTTAAACTTACCATAAGCCTCCCTCCAGACTTCTTCATCCTGGGGAGCATATTCTTCAAATTCAAAAGAATTCTTGACAACTTCACGTCCCTTAGCAAGAGAATCAATCTTTCCAAGGGCAATAAGCTGCAGCATTACATTTCCGGCGGCTGTTGCTTCAATAGGACCTGCCTTTACAACCCTGCCTGTTGCGTTGGCTGTAAACTGGCAAAGCATCTTGTTTTGCACTCCTCCGCCAACCATATGAATAATATCAATTTTCCTATCCAAAACATCTTCCATTCCCTCAAGGGTGAAAAGATATTTCAGTGCAAGGCTTTCTACTACGCAGCGGATTATTTCGCCCTTTGTTTCGGGCACCTTTTGACCGGTTTGCCGGCAGATTTTTTTCACTCTCTCCGGCATGTTACCGGGGGTTGCAAAAACCTCATCGTCGGGGTCTATGAAAGACACCAAACCTTCCGCTTCCCAAGCCATTTTTTGAAGGTCGTCAAAGGACAGGTTTTCTCCCTCCCTTTGCCATTGCCTTCTGCACTCTTGAACAATCCAAAGCCCCATAATGTTCTTTAAAAACCTTATGGTGTTTTCTACTCCGCCTTCGTTTGTGAAGTTATATTCTTTTGCCTTTTCGCTGTTGCAAGGCTCGTCTAATTCCATTCCCATAAGCGACCAAGTGCCGCTGCTAATATAAACGCTGTTTTGAGGATTGTCGAAGGGGACGCTGGCAACAGCGCTGCCGGTATCGTGGGACGCAACCGCCACAACGGGAATGGGGTCAACACGAAGCTCTTTTGAAATATCTTCTTTAAGATTGCCTATAACAGTTCCTGCTGGAACAATGTCGGTAAAAATATCCTTTCTAAATCCAAATTTTTCAAAAATCCCCTCGGACCATTTTCCGGTGTGGACATTTAGAAGTTGGGATGTTGATGCAATAGTGTATTCTGTGATTTTAACGCCTGTCAGGAAATAATTTAAAAGGTCGGGCATAAAAAGAAATGTTTCGGCCATTTCAAGTGCCGGTGAGTCAGACTCTTTCATTGCAAGGAGCTGATACAAGGTATTAAACCAAATGGTTTGTATCCCCGTTTCCTTATAAATATATCCGTCGCCCGCAATTGCACCTGCCAGCTCCATCATGCCTTCTGTGCGGGTGTCACGATAGTGGTAAGGATTTCCTATAAGGTCTCCGTTTTTGTCAAGCAAGCCAAAGTCAACGCCCCAAGTGTCTATTCCAATGGACAAAATGTCTTTATGCCCGCTGTTTACGGTTTTCAATATGCCGGTTTTTATTTCAAAAAAGAGCCTTAAAACATCCCAAAACAAGTGGTCGTTAACACTTACCGGGTCGTTGGAAAAGCGGTGCATTTCAGACAGCTTTATCTTTTCGCCATCAAATGTTCCAAGCATGGCACGTCCGCTGGATGCGCCAAAATCAAACGCCAACACTTTTGTTTCTTTCATTCATCCCAATCCTTTCTTTAAATAAGCTTATTTTACACTGTATAATATTTACAAAACATAAAAATCTTAACAATATCTTATCATAATAAGTTTGCTTTTTCAACACTCACTTGATTTTTTTGCAAATTTCGTGTAACATAATAACATGTTAATTTTTAAACAACAAAAGCTTAAGGAATGGTAATATGTTAAAGCTGGCAGTATATTTGAAAGACTTTAAAAAACAGGTTGTTTTAGGGCCTGTTTTCAAGCTGATTGAGGCAATTTTCGAGCTTATAGTCCCCATTGTCATGGCAAGAATTATCGACATAGGCATTAAAAATGCCGATGTGCCATATATACTGAAAATGGGTGGAGTTCTTGTGCTTTTAAGCGTTGTGGGGCTTGCCTCTTCCATCACCTGCCAAAGGTTTGCTGCAATTGCCTCTCAAGGCTTTGGCACGGTTCTTCGCAATAAAATGTTTGAAAAGATAACCGCATTTTCCTTTGCCGAGGCGGACAAATTCGGTGCATCTTCCCTTATAACACGCGTAACCAGCGATATAAACCAGCTTCAGTTGGCAGTTGCAATGCTTATACGGCTTGTGGTAAGGGCTCCTTTTCTTGCCATAGGCTCCGTTGCCATGGCAATTTGGGTAAACCCGCAGCTATCGCTTGTGTTTTTAATAATAACCGTGATGATAGCTGTTGCCCTTTATTTAGTTATGTCCAAATCTGTGCCGCTATATAGGCAAATACAGAAAAGATTAGACAAAATTTCATCAGTAACCAGGGAAAATCTTGAAGGCATAAAGGTAATTCGTGCCTTTGCCATGCAGGATATGGAAAAGCGGCGGTTTGACTTTGCAAGCGACGATTTTGCCATTGCAAGCATTAATGTGGGAAAACTGTCTGCCCTTTTAAATCCCCTTACCTATTTAATTGTAAACACAGGCATAATCGCAATACTTTGGTTTGGCGGGGAAAGGGTTTTTAGCGGCGCTCTTTTGCAAGGCGAGCTTGTGGCGCTGATAAACTATATGACGCAAATACTTTTAGCCCTTGTAGTTGTGGCTAACTTGGTAGTTTTGTTCACAAGGGCGGCCGCCTCTGCGGCAAGGGTGCAAGAGGTTTTAGACAGCCAATCCCAAATAAAAGAAGGTGTCCTTTCAATATCCCAAAGCGCAAAGCATAAAGTATCCTTTAAAAACGTCTCCTTTTCCTATGGCGGTGAAAAGGTATTAAGCAATATAAGCTTTGATGTTGACCCGGGGGAAACAATTGGCATAATCGGCACCACGGGCTCCGGCAAAACCACTTTGGTAAACCTTATTCCAAGATTTTATGACGCCTGCGAAGGTGAAGTTTTAATAGACGGTGTAAATGTAGCGGACTATACATTTGATTGCCTTAACCACAAAATAGGAATGGTTTTGCAAAAGGCGGCACTTTTTCATGGCACTGTAAGGGAAAACATAAAATGGGGAAAAGAGGATGCAACGGACGAGGAAATTATTAGGGCACTAAAAATTGCCCAGGCTTATGAATTTGTAGAAAAGCTGCCTTTAAAGCTTGATGAGGTAATCTCTCAAAGCGGCAAAAACCTATCGGGCGGACAAAAACAAAGGCTTACCATTGCAAGAGCCCTTGTAAAAAACCCTGAAATTCTAATTTTAGACGACAGCTCCAGCGCCTTAGACTATGTTACGGAGGCGCAGCTTAGAGGGGAAATCAGGGAGAACTTTGAAAACTCTATAATATTTATTATTTCTCAAAGGGTTGTTTCCGTTAAGGATTTGGACAAAATAATAGTCTTGGACGATGGAGAAATTGCAGGTATGGGAAGCCACAGCCATCTCTTTGACGCCTGTGAGGAATACCGCAAAATCTGCCATTCTCAGGAGGTGGACAAGTGATTACCTTAAAGCGAATTTTAAAGTTTGTAAACCCATATAAAAAATATATTTTAATGTCAATAATTTTCGCATTGCTAAGTGTATCGTTTACTCTTTTAACGCCTGTGCTTATAGGAATGGGTGTTGACCTTGTCATTGGGGCGGGCAATGTTGATTTTAAGGGCCTTTTAAAAATCCTTTTTTATTTGCTTGCAAGTGCTTGTTTAGCTTCCGTGTTTCAGTGGATGATGTCCGTTTCTACAAACAAGCTTACTTACAACACATCACGGGATATGCGAAAGCTCGCCTTTGAAAGGCTTGTTAAAATGCCGCTGGGGTTTGTTGACAACCACCAGCACGGCGACATTATAAGCCGCATAACCGCCGATATAGAGCAGGTTGCAGACGGGCTTTTGCAAGGCTTTACACAGCTTTTTTCAGGCATAGTCACTATTTTGGGTACCCTTGCATTTATGTTTTTTATAAATCCATATATTACCCTTGTTGTGATTATCCTTACCCCTCTTTCGTTTTTCATTTCAACACGCATTGCGAAAATGTCGTATGATATGTTTTCCAAGCAGTTTCAAGTTCAAGGGGAGCTGACCTCATATATAAACGAAATGGTAGGCAATCAGCGGGTTATAAAAGCGTTCAGATATGAAGATAAGGCTCAGGCAACGTTTGAAGAAATAAACAGCCGGCTTTACGGCTATGGGGTAAAAGCACAGTTTTATTCCTCGCTTACAAATCCATCCACACGATTTGTAAATGGGCTTGTTTATGCCGCTGTGGGAATTGCAGGGGCAATTTTGGCGGTTTCGGGGCTTTTGACGGTTGGGCAAATAACCAGTTTTTTGAATTATGCAAATCAATACACCAAGCCCTTTAACGAGATTTCCGGGGTTATTACTCAGCTTCAATCGGCAATTGCAGGAGCAGAAAGAATTTTTTACCTGATTGATGGAAAAACTGAATCTGACGACACAGAAAAGCTGGAAATATCGGACTGCAAGGGATATGTTTCTTTTGAAAATGTGGATTTTTCATACAACAAGAAAAAAACGCTCATAAGAAACTTTAACTTAAAAGTAAGCCCCGGAATGAGGGTTGCAATAGTCGGTCCGACAGGCAGCGGCAAAACCACTTTGATAAACCTTTTAATGCGTTTTTACGATACGGACAAAGGCACAATTTGGGTTGACGAAACAGACATAAAAAACATTAAAAGAAACAGCCTTCGCCGCCTATACGGCATGGTGTTGCAGGAAACATGGCTTTTTGAAGGCACGATAAAAGAAAATATCGCCTATGGAAAAAAAGATGCTTCCATGGACGATATTATAAAAGCCGCAAAGGCGGCATATGCTCATAATTTTATTGTAAAGCTCCCAAATGGGTATGACACCATGATTGTTGGAAGCGGGGATAATTTATCCCAAGGTCAAAGGCAGCTTCTTTGTATAGCCCGGGCAATGCTAATGAGTCCTCCTATGCTTATTTTGGACGAGGCAACAAGCAGCATTGACACCCTGACGGAAATAAGAATCCAAGAAGCCTTCCAAAAGCTGATGCAAGGCAAAACAAGCTTTATAGTTGCCCATCGACTTTCGACCATACGAAATTCCGACATAATTTTGGTAATGAAGGACGGTCAAATAGCCGAGCAGGGTAACCACCAACAGCTTATGGCAAATCGTGGCTTTTACTTTCAACTAAACGATGTAACATAGGTGATATTGGCTTGTAAATAACTGCGGTAATAAGGGATATAATTGCGCCTTTTAATAAATTAAAAGGGGTTATTCCAAACAAAACAAGGGTTGGCAAATCTTTTATAAATTTATTGGCCGCACTGGAAATATTGATTATTTCTTCCATTGGCATAAATCTGCTGTAAAACGGTATGGTAATATACAAATTTACTATATAGCCAATAACAGTCATGCTTAAAGTTGATACAAAAAGACCTAAAATCGCGCCTTTTTTGGTGCGATTTTTTTTGTAAACGATGCCTGCCGGGATAACAAAGGCAGCCCCGACCAAAAAGTTTGCAAGCTCGCCAACAAAAGCTGTTCTTGTAGAGGTCATATGTATTAAATTTTTTACCAAAACCACCACCGCGCCCCATATTGGACCTAATGCGAAAGACATTACAACCCCCGGAATGTCGCTTATGTCAAATTTTAGAAACGGTGGAAAAAAAGGCAGCGGAAATTCAATAAACATTAAAATCCCTGCCATGGCAGACATAATTGCAGTAAGAGTCAGTTTTCTTACCCTCGTATTTTTCATTTTACCCTCATTCTCCTTTTCCTTTTTTTATCCGGGCGGAATGAAGTATAAAAAAACAAAAATCCTGATGAAACATCAGGACAACACAAAAAAAGCATACTTCTTCCATCCAGACTTTACTGTCGGCTTCGGAATTTCACCGAATCAACCATAAGATGCATATACTTATGGCTCGTGGGCTATACCACCGGTAGGGAATTTCACCCGTCCCTGAAGTTTCATCTATATTTTAACCCTTGTTTTAGTTTTTGTCAATATCTTTTTAAAAATTTGGCAATAATAATTCCGGTGATAAAATTGACAAAAATAAGCAAGATTATTAATCTTCCGGTTGTTTCAAAAAAAGACAATATAACCCTTGGAAGAATTGAGGATGTTTTATACAATCCAAAAACCATGGAAGTCATAGGTTATTATGTATCTTCCGGTTTTATTGTAAAACGCACCAAATTTCTTTATGCATCAAAAATTTTGCAAATAAAGAAATCCTTGGTTTATGTGGAGGATAAAAATTCACTTATACCGTACAAAAAGTTTTACAAGTTTAAAAAATACAAACTTTTTCAAAAGGATACCGCAGGAGTTGGCATTACGTTAAACGGCGGAAAGATAGGCTCGGTCAGCGATATGATTGCAACAAGCAACAAAATATTTGCACTTGAAATTTCCAATGGTTTTGCAGAAGATATTTTAAACGGAAGAAAAAAAATCAGCATAAATAACAGCGTTAATTTTGGTAATAATAATATTGAAATAAATGATTAAGGGGTGCAAAAAGCATGAATACAGGTTCATTTGTAAAAGGTATTGTAACAGGCGCAGTTATAGGCATGGGAATATCGATGCTGGCAGTTCCGACCGACGAGCGCGACCGCAAAAGACTTGCGAAAAAGACTTCCAAAGTGTTTACAACATTGGGCGCTGTCGCTGATAATATAATGGACGTTGTGAAATAACGTTTATAAATGGCGCCAAAAAGCGCCATACATAACAGCGGAAAGGTATTTTAAGGTAAGCCATACATGAAAAGAAAAATATTGTTTTTTGTTATTTGCGCCCTTGCAGCAGCTTTTATGGTCATAGCAAGGTCTGCCCTTCGTCCTTTATATATTGCCCTTGTTTTGACATATCTGATTTTGCCCGTTGTAAAAAAATTGGAACGAAGCGGCGTTAAAAGAATAGCTGCGCTTGTATTTACTTATACACTGTTGGTGTTTATTGTTATAGCAGTATTTTGGATTGGTGTTCCGTTTTTACTATCGGGAGTTAAATCCTTGCAAAAGGCAGTCAGCGATTACCTTTTAGATATAGATATGCCTTTTGACATACCAATCAGCTTTGAAGAGTTAATCGAGCAATTTGCCTCATTAGGTATGGAATATATAGGCGGTGCGGTAAACAAGCTTATTTCCACAATAAACTTTGTTTTTAATGTTATTTTGGGCATGGTGCTAAGCTTTTATATGATACTTGACAGGGAAAAAATTGCAAACTCCCTTATAAGCCTTGTTCCCGTTGGAGCAAGAAGGCGAGTTTTTAACATAGCCGGAAAAGTGGATGTTGTGCTTAAAAAATTTGTTTTAGGTCAGCTTGCAGTAGCGGCGTCTTTAAGCGCTATTTCATTTCCCGTGCTTTTGCTTATGCGAATAAAATATGCTTTTATACTTGCAATTTTATTAGGGATTTTAGAATTTGTCCCCTATTTCGGGGCGTTTTTAAGCGCCTTTCCGGCGGTTGTCATAGCCGCTTCCCAATCCCCCGTAAAAGCCCTTTGGGTAGTGCTTGCGTATATCGGTATCCAACAGCTTGAAAGTGTGTATATATCCCCTAAAATTTTGGGCGGAAGCTTTGGAATACATCCTATTATCACTATAATGTCCGTAGTTGTAGGCGGTCATATTTTCGGCTTGTTCGGCATGGTTTTGGCGGTTCCGGTAGTCGGCATTATTCAAGCTGTAATCGGGGAAATTATAGAAGCCCTTGATGAAGGCGACCTTGCCAAAGATAATATTTAAGCCACATTAATCAAGCTGCAAAACCGCCCTTAATCTACCGTCATAACAAACTAACAAAGTATTTCTTTCAACTTCCATTTGCTCTGCCTCAGTTTTTATAATGTCGCCTGTATAATCCTTTTTGAAAAAGAGAGGGTTTGAGCCTAAAGAATATATTTTGAAACTATTTTGCATTATATCAACTCGAACATAATTTTCATCAATTGCATAAAGCAAGCCTAAACTTCCGGAAAATCCTGAATATAAATTGCCAAAGGGATTTCGCGTATCGCTCCTTTCGGGGAATATAGACTGGAAAGCTCGAACCATCCCGTTTTTACCAATATCAAACCTGTAAACATCACCCACATTTATGTCGATAGCACTGTCGAGAATAAATTCTTTAGTATCATTTCCATCAATTGTATCCGGGCCAATCACATAAGCAGTTATACGATTAACACTCCCTAAAGACTCAATGGATTTTATGACATAAGTCGGTGTATAAGATGTTATGGAATTTAATGTATATATTACTGCAGCCTCTGCTGTATTAAAATCGCCCGAAACATTATATAAGGTTACTTTATAGGTGGCCAAATGCTCTAAATCCTCAATACCCCCAGCCGTTACCTCTTCTTCGGTGGCAAAAAATATCAATGTTTCATTGCTTAGGGTATATTCAAAATTACTCCCACTAAATGTTTTGTTTATTTTATCATATCTTGCCTGACCATCGAAGGATATCCAAAAGCTACCCTCATTTTCAAAAGCTTGGTAAATATAGTCTATATTTCCTTCTGAATTTCTGCCGTATCTTATTAGGCTGTTTAAAATATTACTATCTGACAATAAATTCTTCAAATGGTTTTTTCCTACATAATAATCATTAAACAATACTTTATCTGCACATTGGATTACATGCTCGCCTGCTGCATCTATTAATTTAAGAATTAATTTATCTTCATTAGGGTTATACATAAGCTCACTTGTTAAATACGCATATTCAGGGGTTTTTATGTTAACTTTATTAAATTGACCAAGCCGCTCTCCATGGCTTATAAATTCAATTGCATATCCTAAGTTAAACAATTCCCGTTGAACCGGAATCGGCTCTCCATTCATTAAGAACTCTGCAGATTGGGGTATTGATACATATTCAAAGTTTTCGTCATCGCCATAAAACGCAAATGTATTATTCGCAAAATCAATCATGGAATGCAAAAACATATCTTTTATGTAAACCATTGGGTACTGTATGCAGGGGGACAGCTCATCATTTACAACAAATAATTTATAAAAAGCAATATCCTCTGTTATATCCACATCAAAGCTTAAACTAAGACTTGTACTTAGTGATGTTTTATCTGCATATACTGATTCCATTTTGCCCTGCTCATTGTAAAACGCAGCATAAACCGTTGCATTGGCTGTGCTTGTAAGTGTTATGTGCATAGAATATGTATCAGCTAAATTCGGAATTCCAAACCATATGTTTTGCCCATCGGTAAAGTAGATGTTCTCAATAATAATGCTGTTTTCATTGTCTGTAGAGGTATAATCTGCCCACACAGCAATTGCAATTGCAATTGCACACAGCACAAAGCAAACCGCAAAAAGCAAGCATGTTTTTCTCATGGCAAAGCCTCCTACCGCTCTTTAAAAATATGGTAAAATTATAACATTATTAACTATTTTTGTCAAATTAACCTTTTAAAAACGGACAACGTAAGGGGAGTGGTCAGATGCTCCCCCGCTGCTTGATTAGCTCTGTTAACGGCTCTATTTTTTCATACATAACAACAATCAAATCATCTTTTTGTGCGTTTTTCATTGCCTCTTTTAGGGCTTCCACCTCATCGTCTATTATTTTTACTTTTTCCATATCGTAAGAGCTTTCGGCAACAGCCCCATACAGAAGGTTTGCCACTTCATGCTTTTTCCTGTTTCTTAAATTTCTGTCTTCTTTTATATATATCCGGTCAAAGGCTTTTGCCGCAAGCACTCCTACCGATTTAATTGCCTTGTCCGGTCTGTCCCCCGGCATGCCGATAATGCCGACAATGCGGCTTGCGCAAAGCTTTTGGCAAAGCTTTGTCACTTGCATATACCCGGCTTCGTTATGGGCATAATCAAGCATTATTTTATACCCATCCATATGGAATATTTGAAACCTGCCCGGATTGCTTTCAAAGCTTGCAAGCCCTTTGGCAATGTCCTCTACAGGAATTTTAAGCGCATAAAGGGCGCAAACGCTTGCAAGTGCATTTTCAATGTTACACTCAAGCAAACCTCCATATGTTATCGGTATGTCCTTTATCTGCAAAGCGGTGATTTCCCGGTTTGAATCCCTAATTTTGATAAAACCATCCTCTACAAATACATTTATATATTTATCCACATCTTTTACTTTTACATTATCTTTTGTCTTGTAAAATAGGATTACTTGCTCCTGTACCCTTTCCAAAATAAAATTGGTCATTTCATCTTCCGCATTTAAAACAGCGCAGCCGCCCGGCTTTATAGCCTCCACAACCAAAGCCTTAACAAACGCCAAGTCTTTTAAGGTTTCAACCCCGCCAAGGCCCAAATGGTCCTCTGCAATATTCGTAACAATCCCCACATCCGCCAAGTCATACCCAAGTCCTTCCCTTATTATCCCGCCCCTTGCAGTTTCAAAGACTGCCGCATCAATAGATTTGTTTGCAAGCAGCGCCCTTGCACTGCAGGGACCGGAGTGGTCCCCCTTGCAAATGCACTTGCCGTCTATAAAGGTACCGCTTGTGCTGGTCATTCCAACCTTTCTTCCCACATGGGAAAGAACATGACCAATTAGCCTTACGGTTGTCGTTTTTCCGTTAGTTCCCGTAACCGATACAATGGGAAAATCCATATTAAGCTCTTTTGGAAACAATAAATCCACAATATCCTTTGCCACATTTCTCGGCTGCCCTTGCGACGGATAAAGGTGCATTCTTATTCCGGGCGCAGTATTAACCTCAATAACCGCCCCGCTTGTTGAATAAATTGATTTGGAAACATCCTCTGCAACCATATCTATTCCCGCTATGTCAATGCCGATTGCATTGGCGGCATTGACGGCAATGTCGGCGTTGTCGGGATGTATTATGTCTGTGCAATCGATAGCCGTGCCGCCTGTGCTTATATTTCCATTTTCCCGAAGCGCAATTTTTTCTCCCGCCCTCGGCACATAATTTTTGCTGTAACCCTTTTTCTTTAGCACACTAAGCTCCAAACTGCCAAGCTTTATTTTGGTAAGCGGCTTTTCATGACATTCACCACGGTTTGTGTCTTTGTTTATTTCTTCAATAAGCTCCGAAATAGTATGGATACCATCCCCTACAACCATAGCCGGAAGCCTTTGGGCTACAGCCTTTACCTCGCCGTCAACTACCAAAATTCGATAATCATTGCCAACAATGTATTTTTCCACAATAATACCTGCACTGTATTTGGCAGCTTCCCTAAAGGCTTTTCTAACGTCCTTTTCGTTTGTTATGTTGGTGTTTACGCCTTTGCCTTGATTGCTATTGAAGGGTTTTACCACAACCGGAAAGCCAATTTGCTTTGCCGCCATTACCGCAGAAACTTCTGTATAAACCACCTTGCCATAAGGGACAGGAATTTTGTTCTCGTCCAAAATATGTTTTGTAAGCTGTTTGTTTGAAGAAATATCGGCGGCAATACATGAGGTTGTATCTGTTAAGGTTGCCTGAATCACCTTGCTGTATTTTCCATAACCAAGCCTTACAAGGCTTTCGTAGCCAATTCTTGTTACAGGAATGCCTCGCTTTTTGGCTTCGTTTACAATTGCTGCTGTACTGGGGCCCAGCTGCGTTTCAATTTGAACTTTATTTAAATATTCTAAAAATTCGCCGATTATAATATCCTCGCCATTTAAAAAGCAGTTTAAAATAAAAACTGCAGCCTTGCTGCATTCCAATGCGCATATTTCATTTTCAAACTCATATACAAGAAAATACTGCGAAGGCTCTTTGAAAAACCTTGTTTTTCCATACTTCACATCAAATCCGAGAGTGTTTTGAAGGTCCAGTATAACATGCTCCAAAACATGTGCAAGATAGGTCCCTTCCTCCAGCCTTTGTAAAAATCCACCCGCATACCCCAACCCACAGGTGTTATTTTTCAGGTTTGGAAAACAGGTAAGAAGCCTATCATTAAAGCCTTTAATGTCCTTTGTGGGGATGTCGGAAAATCTTCCGATGTCCACTATCGTTTTCATAACCGGTCGGTGGCTGTAAATATTCCTGCCGTTGTAGATGGATATATCAAGAATTTCCATTATCTTCGCAACCTTCCTTTAACCTTAAAACCTTTCTGCTTTTCATGTCAAAACCATATTTTGCAGGAAGCGTATGCACAGTAACCCCAACTATGGCAAGCAGTTCGTTTTGTGCAAGCTCCGACACGTTTGAGCTTTTAATGGTGCTCCCGTCAATGACTGTAACGGAATTTGTGCCAATAATCTCGAAATTCATATCGGGATATACCTTTATCGCTGTATCTTCATCAATTCCAACTCCAAGCACATCGGGATTTTCCGCCACCCCGCAAAGAAGCCTGCCAAACCTTCCACGCTGGTCAAAATGCTGGTCCACTATACTATTGCCAAGCAGCCCCAAGCCAGGAGCCATTTTTAATGTGCATTTTCTGGCAGGCTCATTATCCTTTCCTTCTACTATCATGGTAGAGCTCATAACAGACGCCCCTGCACTTGTGCCCATTATAACACCGCCGTCTAAATACACCTCTTTTATTGCCTTATAAGCGGCCGTACCCCCTAAAATGCTGGTTATTCTAAGCTGGTCGCCGCCTGTGAAAAAAATGCACTTTGAATTTTTTATTTTTTCGTTTGTTTTTGGGTTGTTTGCGTCATCTCTTGTATTTATATTTAAAATTTGCAGGTTTTCAATACCCAGTCTTGTAAAGGCATTTTTATAGCTTTCTCCCACCTCTACGGGGTTTTCGGTTGCTGTTGTTAAAACCGTAAGAACCTCGCCATCGTCAAGGAATTCTTTTGCCTGCTTTAATATGACGCTTTTGCCTGTTTTATCCTCCGCACCGCCAATGATTATAAGGTGTCCTTTTGCTTCACTCATTCAACTTCCTCCAATTTTTCTACCAATTTTCCTTCATTAATCAATAGCCTGCCTAAGCTAAACAGCTTTTGTATGTTATATTCCTTGTCCAAAATTAAAATGTCCGCATCACTGCCCTTGGCAAGTGTTCCTTTTTGAGGATATTTTTTTATTCTTTTTGCCACATTTTCGGTTATTAAAGGAAACACAACCTCTGGCTTGATATTTTTATGCAAAATACATTTTATTACGTCTTCAAACAAGCTGCTTGCCTTGTTCAAGCCGCCGCCACAGCTGCTTCCGTTAGCATCTGAGCTTATTGTAACACTTGCAAGGTCAACACCATTTTTAATTAGAAGTTCAACTGCGTCATATACTGCAATACCCTCCTTTTCACCTGAGGTAAGGTCAATGTTTCCTCCGTTTTTTGCATATTCGACCCCTTGCTCAAATAGCCTTATGTTCCTGTTAACATGGGTGGGCAAAAACTGCTCTGCCGACAAATCTGACTCCTCTATCAGCCGACTTAGCAAGTCAAGTCCGGATTTTCCATCTCCCAAATGGATATGTACCAATCCTGCTTTGCCGCTAAGTAGCCCTCCCATATAGGCTTTTGTCGCCAAATCAAGCATATCACGCATATCAGGGTGCGAGGAGCGAAAGTCTGAAATTGCTATCTCCCCAGCACCGATTACCTTTTCAACAAGCACCATATCACTTGCAATATCCCCGGTGAATGTTACAATAGGAACGCTGTAGCTTCCCGAATATATAAAAGCGGTCATGCCGGCTGATTCCAGCTCATACGCTGCTGCAAGCAGGTCTTTTAAGCCTTTTGTTTGGCAATCGAAGCCAAGAAGGCCAACCACAGTCGTAACTCCAAACAGCAGTAAATCCTCCGCCTTGATTTTGCCTATACGGCTGGCAAATCCGCCCTCGCCGCCACCGCCGTTTATATGAACATGTCCGTCTATTATCCCCGGAAAAGCCATAAGACCTTCGCAGTCAACAATATCTGCGATTTCACTGCTTAAAGCCAGGCTGCCTGAATCTAAAATTTTATATATCTTGCTTCCTGCAATCAATATGTCCTTTTTGCCGATAAACCTCGGACAATAGCACTCGATATTTTTAAGTAATGTAATCATAACCCTTCCTCGCCGTTTAAGTTATGTTTTATAACATATATTATTATTTAGTTATTTTGCTATAATTATTCAAAATTAACAAGTTTAACCTCAAAACCACCAGCCAAAAGGCCGGTGGTTTTAAGCTACAGAACTATTTCTATATCATATTCCTGCTTTTTATCATCAAGGGTTATTTCGGTAGGAGAGTCGGCCATGAATTTTCCGTTGGGGTTTTTGAAATGAATATTATATTTTGTGTCGCCATGGCGGTATTGAACGGAAAACTCGCTCCAATCCTTGGGAACGCAAGGGTTTATAACAAGCTTGTTTTCCTTTTTTTGAATACCCAAAATCCACTCTATGGCAACCCTATACATCCAGCCTGAGGAGCCTGTGTACCAGGTCCACCCTCCCCTGCCTAAATTTGCGCCGGTGGAATATACATCCGCCGCCACCACATAAGGCTCTACCTTATATTTGTTAGCTTCTATGGGAGTTCTGGAGTGATTGATGGGGTTTAGCAGTGAGAAAAGCTCTGCCGCAACATCACCCATTCCAAGCTTTGCATAGGCTAAGATTACCCATGCCGCAGCATGAGTGTATTGACCTCCGTTTTCACGTACACCTGGAACATAGCCTTTTATATATCCGGGGTTAATCTCTCCGCTGTCAAAAGGCGGTGTTAGAAGTTTTATTATGCCTTCTTCCCTGCTGACCAGATACTTCATGACGGAATCCATGGCAATGCTTTGGTATTCAGGGTTTCCTGCGCCTGTAATTACCGACCAGGCTTGGGCAATTGCATCAATTTTACATTCTGTGTTTTTGTTAGAGCCAAGGGGAACTCCTTCATCTGTGTATGCCCTGTGGTACCATGCCCCGTCCCAAGCCTTGTTAAGGCTTTCTTTAAGCTCCTTGTTTTGCATGTTAAACCTTTCTAATATATCGTACAAGAACCAGCCAAGCCAAACACTTTCTCCCTTGCCCTTGTTTCCTACATGGCTCATGCCGTCATTCCAGTCACCGCTTCCCATAAGAGGAAGTCCATGCTCGCCGAATCTACTGGCCCTTTCAATTGCCCTCATGCAATGCTGCTCAATGGTTTCCACAGTGTCCGACACCCACGCGGGGCAGTATTTTTCGTCCTCCCCTTCCGCCAAAAGCTCGCTTTGTATATAAGGAACCTTTATCTCTAAAATAGACCTGTCGCCGGTTACCCTGATATATTCCGAAACTGCATAAGGAAGCCACAAAAGGTCGTCGGAAAACCTTGTCCTTATGCCCCGAAAGCCTGTTTCAACCTCGTGCCACCAGTGCTGAACATCGCCTTCCAAAAATTGACGAGAAGCGCAGCGGATGATTTGCTCTTTTGCGATTTGGCTGTCATGCTGCAACAGGGACATGGTGTCTTGAATCTGGTCACGGTACCCATAAGCGCCGCCGCATTGATAAAATCCCGTACGGGCAAAAATCCTACATGACAAGGTCTGATACAAAAGCCATGAATTGACCAAAAAGTTCATTGCAGTATCGGGAGTGTCAATTTTAATTTTTTCCGTTTCGTTTTTCCAAAACTTTTTCACATCCAAAAGCGTTAACATAGCTTCTTTAGGTGTAAATGTTATTTCCTTTACACCCAAAGTAAACACTGCGGACTTTGTTTCGTTTGGCGCTAAAGACAGCTTTATTTCGGCTGCAATGCAGCTATCAAGCCCGGCGCCTTCCAAATTGCTTAATCTTTCACGAAGAAGCCCGTTTGGAGTTTGTGCAAACCTGCTTTTACCGAAAAATTCCCGCTTGTCGCTTGTAAAGGACGTTATCTGCTCGGAAGATGACAAATATAAAACTTCCTCCGGATAATCACGGTTATAGCTGTTTTTTGCAAGTATAAAATTGTCTTTTTTAGATACTGTCACATAAGGCTTGGTTTCACTCTCTCCAACTCCTATTATGGGGTTTATATAATAAGTCAAGGTAATGTTTCTTTGCTCGCTTGTTTTGTTGGTTAAAGTTATAAGGTTTACCTTTGTAAGCTCGTTGGTGGGAACAAATACCTCAAGAGTGCTTATAAGACCGCTTTGTCCTGTTTCAAATTTGGAATATCCCATACCATGAGATACAACATACTCACCTGACTGAAAGTCCCATAAATCACCGCTGTGGTCGTCCCGAATATATATTTTATCATGAGCAGTGTCTAAAACAGCGTCATTGACCCATGGGGTAAGCTTGTTTTCCCTACTGTTATGATACCAGGAAAATCCCCCGCCGCTTTCGGTGACCAAAAAGCCAAAATCACGGTTTGCTATAACGTTGCACCACGGCATGGGGGTTGTGGTATTTTCACCAAGCTTCATTTTATACTCCGTTTCGGTAAACCCGCCATAGCCATTGAAAAACGCAATTTCGCCCAAAGGAATGTCAATGTTATCGTAGTATTTTTTGCTGAAGCTTATATATGGAATTGTGTTTTCAGCTTCCTCGGTTTCCATTTGTTCTTCAATCGAGCCATTGTTTGAATCCAAAACTATTTTTGAAACGGCAAACAGCAAATTCTTTGTGTCTTCGTCAATAAGGCTTTTATCAACAACATAAATGCCGCCTCTGCCGCCTATCCTGTCTCTGAGGTGACTGATGGACGCCAAGTCACGAATGGCGTTTATAAGGGGTTGATTATAGCTGGATTCATCCTCGCTGACGATAACCAAATCCACAACAAGCCCTTTAATCTGCCAAAGCTCATGAATACTTATAAGGTCTTTTAAAATATCCAGCTCATCAGTGCTGTAAACCCTTAAGGTTACGATTGGATTATCCCCTGAAATTCCCATGGACCATAAGCTTTGCTGTCCTTTGGTGTTTTTTTCTATATAAGTGGCCAGTTTTCTTCTGTACGGCAAAATATAGAACAAATGCGGCAGAAGCATATATGCAAGACTTTCGTTCTTCTCGCTTATGCCAAGGTATTTGTTTTCTACCTTACTCCTTGTCCATGCCATATCAAAGGCCCTGTCGATATTGGCTCCAATCTTGTATTTTTGCGCAATTTCAACTGCCTCTTCCCTGTTTTCACAATAAGCTGTGATTATTGAAAAAGAAGTTGAAGAGCCTTTATTTACTCTTACTTTAAATCTCTGTGAAAATATGGGGTCTAAAACCGAGCCCAAAGAGCCGCTCATTTGTATTCCGTCTGTAAGGGCGTTAGGCCTTTGCAGACTCTTTTTTCTTCCTATGAATTTTACCCTGTCTGTTTCAAATTCTACCTTTCCGACTTTTTCATCACCTATGCATATAGTCTGCATTGCAAAAACTTGCGGCGTTTTATCATCACGAGGGCGTCGGCTGGCAATAATGCAGTCTAAATTCTCGTCATACTCCGTTCTTATGAAAAGGTTGCTAAAGGCAGGATGTGCGCTGTCGGAGGCCAAAGAGGTCATAACAATTTCCTGGTAATTGGAAATTTCAAAAACAATATCTTCATCCGTATGGTTTGCAAGTGTAATTTTTCTGATTTCTGCATTTTCCTCCGACGATACAACAATTTCGGTGGTGGTGTCTATATTATCCGAGCGTCTTTTAAATTCAGCCCTATCCGAGCTGAACGCCGCCGCATAACAATCGGTGTTTTCAAACAAGGGAGATACGGTGTTTGTCCACCACTTGCCCGTATTGGAATTTTTTATATAAACAAAATTACCGTAGATGCCGTTTTGCAAATCATTCCTAAAGCGTGTTACCGCCATATCTCCTACTGCAAGATAGCCAACACCCCCATCGGTTATAAAGGAGGACATTTTGCCGTTAGAGAGAATATGCATATTGGGAGTGTTGACATCTATATTTTTTATACCAAAGAAATACTCGCCATCCTGATGTTTAACAGGCTTTAATGGTGTAACCTTTTCTTGGTTTTCCTTTGAAACTATCACGTTTGTAGGAACTCTCTCGCCTAAAAGCTCCTCGGTGGCTTTTATTGATGGGTCTGCGTGGAAGCGCTTTTGCAAAACGTTGTCATTTAATACATTGTTTAAAGTCAGCAAGCTCATGCCCACATGGTGCACCATATAGCTTTTTACAATGCTGTATTTTTCATGGGGCAAAATCCTTTGTGGGGTATAGTCTATTGCTTCATAAAATCCATACCTTCCCATTGCGCCGACTTCTTTTAAATGGCGAAGGTTTTCCATGGCACCGTCAAAATCCACCATAAGCGCCATAATAGACGCATATGGGGCAACAACCATATCGCTCATCAGACCTCGCTTCAGCCCTAAATCAGGCACGCCAAAGGCCTTGTATTGATAGTTTAAATTAATATCAAAGGCATTAAACCCGCTCTCGGAAGTTCCCCAAGGAACGTTTCGCAGCCTTCCATATTTTTTTTGGCACCTTATCACAAAATGATAAGTTTCATCAAACAAGGTATTCTTAATGTTTTTCATCAAAAGCAGAGGCATTAAATATTCAAACATTGTCCCCGTCCAAGACACCAATCCCCTGTACCCTTCTCGGGATACCAAGGTTCTGCCAAGGTTAAACCAGTGTTTTTTGGGAACATCGCCCTTTGCAATGGCGATAAAGCTTGCAGTTCTTGCCTCCGACGCCAAAAGGTCGTAGTGGGATTTTGTCAAATTCTCTTCTTCCACATTATATCCAATGCTGAAAAGATGCCTTTGATTGTCGTACAATACTTTAAAATCTGTTTCGTCATACATTTTCTTTAAAGACGATATAAGATTTTCAACCCTTTCGGAAATTTCGGGATATTTTTTCTTGTATTCCCTTAAGGATTCCATAACCAAAAGCATATAACTGCACAAATTTCCGCTGTCAACAGTGGAAACATAGCGGGGCCTTAAAACTTCGAGGGTTTTTGTGTCGTACCAATTATAAAAATGGCCGTGCCATTTTTGAAGCCTTTCCATTGTGGAAACAACCCTCTCCAGCATATTTACCCCTTCGTTTATGCTTATAAACCCAAAGTCAACGGCGCATATTACAGCGCTTATCTGAAGCCCTATATTTGTTGGCGAAGTCCTTGTGGCACTTCCGTTTGCCGGCTCTTCCTGGTAATTGTCCGGCGCCAAATAGTTGGTGTATCCTGAGGTGTACTCCTTAAAATACTGCCATGTATCCCTTGCAAGGTCTATCAAAAACTTTTTGTCCGAATCTTTTATCGCCTTTGAAGAGGGCTCTTCCTTTTTGCTTGCAAAGTACATTATTGTAGGGGCAGCAAGCCAAACAGCCGTCAATATAATTGACAAAAAATGATATTTATTTGCAAAGACGGGAAGGGCAAGGGCAAATATCCAAGATGATGTCATGCGTATATAATAGCTTTTTAGGCTGTTGTCAAGCTTTCGCTCCGAATCTGCGGCGGTCATCCACTCCAGCATTTTTTTCTTTGAAAAAATCATTCTATAAAGAGTCCTAAGCCCCGCATCCGCAGTAATATAAGCATAGTGCGGAAGCAGCACAAACAGCAGTGCCGCCTCATACACAACTCCCTTAAGTCCATAAATTATGGTTGCATTGCATTTTTGTCCTATATATTTATATCCTGCATGCACTGCCCAATCAATAGTAGATATAAGGAGCGAAAAACAAATTGCAGAAACAGCAAAACCTACCCACATGAAGCTGTTTCCGGGCAGTATGTTAAAAGATAAGAAAATAAGCAAAGCCAAAACCACCGGAACGACAGAGCGCCTTATGTTGTCAAAGATTTTCCACTTTGAAATTCCGGAGAGGGGATTTTTTATTATACCCAAAAGCCATGGCATAAGCTGCCAGTCGCCTCGTGTCCATCTGTGCATCCTTGCGGCGTAAGAGCTGTACTTCCAGGGAAAACCATCAATCAAGGCAATATCGCCAACAAGAGCGCACCTTAAATAGCTGCCTTCCAAAAGGTCGTGGCTTAAGACTGTGTTTTCAGGTATTGCCGAAGGCAAAATTTCGTTAAAAACATCAACATCAAAAATACCTTTACCCGTAAAAATACCTTCGCCGAACAAATCCTGATAAACGTCGGAGACGGCTCCGGAATAGGTATCAATACCGCCCTGCCCTGCAAAAACCCGGGAGAAAAAGGACGTGTTGGCGCTTTCAACATCTATAATAATTCTCGGCTGCATAATCGCATACCCGCTTCTAACCCTGCCATCTTTTACTTCGGGCTTGTTTAGCGGGTGCATCATTGCACCAATAAGCTCTTTTGCTGCATCTCGCGGAAGTTTTGTATCGGCGTCAAGGGTTATGACATATTTAATCTCGGGAAGCGAGTCAAAATCCCCTACAACCTCTGTAAAGGTAGTGTCCTTGTCACCTCTTAAGAGCTTGGAAAACTCGACAAGTGCGCCTCTTTTTCTTTCCCAGCTCATATAATTTTTATTAACTTCGTTGTATATTCGTTTTCTATGAAACATGAAAAACTGTCCGCCGTATTTCTCGTTTAGCTCTCCAATAACGGATTTTGCCGCTTCTAAAATTTCAAGTTCCTCCGGCTTTGTTTCAATGTCGCTGTCGGCAAAGTCGCTAAGTAGCCCAAAGTATAAATTTTCATGCTTGTTGGCAAGATAGTAAATCTCCAGTTGGCTTGCCATGTGCTTTGCCTGCTCCACGCTTGTAAGCAAGGTAGAGATAACCACAAAGGTTGAACAATCCTTTGGAATTCCGTCGATTAAATCAAGCCTTGGAATTCTTGAAACCTTTGTGGTATGGGAAGCTACATAGTTGCAAATGTTTATTGCAATGCTGGAGGCCGGCGCTAAAACTAAAGCAAAAGCACCCAATGATATGGCAAGATTTTGGGTTAAATATTTACAATATGCAAAAAACCCACCGGAAACTAAAAGGGTAATAATTAAAATAGCACTCCAATACAAGGATTGCTTAACTCGCAAAGAACGCTTGTTATCGCCGCCCAAGTCGGTTTCTATTATGAAATGCCCAACATGTTTTTTTTGCTTATGGGACAGCTCCACGGCGGTGAGGGCTACTTCTATTTCCGAAAGGTCGTAAGTTTTGGCTATCCTCTCTACATTGCGCCTGTAATAATCCTTGGTGGTGTTATCCATTTTTGAGTATATGCCGGAGTAGTCTTCGCTTAAAATCTTTTCTATTTGGCTGAGCGATTCAAAAACCTTTACATAATCAAGGGACATGATAAACCTAAGGCTTGTCATGGCATTTCCCATGGAAACTTCTCTTGCCGCCTGCCTTTGATGCTCTATGTCCACAATATACTCAGGGCTGCTTCTGCGCCTTGCAAGCTTTGAATCAATGTATTTTATGCCGTTTATGCCTTCCTTGCCCATTTTTTTAAAGGCGGAGTAAATATATTCGATATAGTCAAAATTTTCGGTTAAACTGTTTTTGAAGATTGGACCCAAAACACTGCTGTATTTCTGCTTTTTCTCGAAAATATTGGTAAGTGCCGCCCTTGCCGCTTCGTATTGGTCTTGTGTTTTGGAAATTTTACGGCACATATGTTTAATATTTTCTATGAGTGCAATTTTAAGTATGGACGAAAGGGACCAAAGCTCCACGTCAAGAAGATATGATATTTGCTGGTATTCCGATATAAACTCAATAAGCGCATCCTCTGTTATGGCACAATCCGTGTGGTTTAGATATTCAAGGGCAATTGCAAAAACCCGAGGATACCCTTTATACTGCCCCTCTTTTATAACAGGCAGCTTGTTGAAGTACTTCTTTTGGATGTTTTGCAGCAAATCCTTGGTCTGCTCCTCCACAATATAAAAATTGTCAAGCAACCACTCGTCGGCACCGGTCAGCTTTTGGTTTTTGGCAGCCACTTCGCTTAATTTTCGATAGGTGGCTGAAATATAGCGGAAGTTTTGCTCCACCCTTCCTAAAAGCAGTTTCATGCTTTCTCTGCCTTTTTCAAGCTCATGGTTTCGAGCCAAATTTCCCGCATGCCAAATTAGCGAATCTCGGTCAAGCTTTGCCGCCTTAATATCAAACTTTCCTTTACTATTGGATTTCGATTTTGAATAAAGATATGCTCCAAAAAATATAAACAAACAAAAAAAGATACCAATTGAGTAATTCATTGCCTTCCCCTTTTCGCTATAATCTCAATTGATATCTTATCCATTTTTTTATTATTTAAACCATTGCTATATAATTTCGGCTATATGTTTTTTAAGCTCCTTGGCAGAATGAGTAAGGGCGGCCTTTTCCTCTTCGTTTAAATTAAGCTGCAAAACCTTGGTAACCCCATCCTTGCCTACAATTGACGGAACACTTATGCATATGTCTTCTATGCCATACTCACCTTTTAAAAGGCTGGAGACAGTAAGTATTGAATGCTCGTCCCTCATTATGCACTCCACAATTCGTTTAACCGCCAAGGCAACTGCATAGTAGGTTGCGCCTTTTTTCTGGATAATTTCATAAGCGGCGTTTTTAACCTTTTCATAAATTTCGTATTTATTTATCCCCTCGCAGCAAGAGCAGCTTTTGCAGTAATCGTCCATGGGAATTTGCCCAACGGTGGTAGTGCTCCAAACCGCAACCTCCGTATCCCCATGCTCGCCTATAATATATGCGTGGATATTTCTTGCATCCACCCCAACATGCTCGCCAAGGGAATGTCTGAACCTTGCAGTGTCCAAAACAGTTCCGGAGCCTATAACCTTATTATAAGGAAAGCCCGATATCTTATAAGTAAGGTATGTTAATATATCCACAGGATTTGTAACCACCAAAATTACAGTATCGTGGGTAATATGCTCTGTCAGCTTGCCTACAATATTCCTAAAGATAGCGGCATTTTTCTTTAAAAGGTCGATTCTTGTTTCATTAGGCTTTTGGTTGGCGCCGGCGGTTATAATCACTACCTCGGAGCCTGCGGCATCGGCATAATCCCCGGCGGTTACTTTAAGCGGCTTCATAAAAGGAACGCCATGGCTCATATCAAGAGCGTCGCCCTCGGCCTTATCCTTGTTAATGTCGATAATAACAATTTCGTTAACAACGCTGCTTTGCATCAGTGCAAATGCAGTGGTAGAGCCTACAAACCCCGCACCTATAACGGTTACCTTCCCTTTTTTCATGAAATACCTCCATTCTATTTAATTCCTATGTCACGTCTGTAGTGGGCATCTTTAAACGAAATGTCCCAAACCGCTTCGTATGCGTTTTTAATAGCTTCGTCCAAATCCTTGCCTTTTGCGGTGACTCCCAAAACACGCCCTCCGTTGGTATAAAACTTGTCATCTGCCAGTTTCGTTCCTGAATGAAATACAATAACATTCTTTGTTTTTTCCGCCTCTTCTATACCTTCTATCTTATATCCTGTCTGATATTTTTCGGGATATCCGCCCGAAGCCATAACAACGCATGCCGCAGCACCGTCATCCCATGTTATGTCAACCTCGGACAATCTTTCGTCGATAATAGCTTCAAAAATTTCTATTATATCGGTTTTAAGCCTTGGCAAAACAACCTGCGCTTCCGGGTCGCCAAAGCGGCAGTTATATTCTATAACATACACCCCATCATCTGTTACAATCAGCCCAAAATACAGCACGCCTTTAAAGGTACGCCCTTCGCTGTTCATTGCATTCATGGTAGGAATAAAAATATTTTTCATGCAATAATCAGACGCCTTTTCATCGTATATCCTGCTGGGTGAAAAAGCGCCCATTCCTCCGGTATTAGGTCCCCTGTCGCCGTCGAAAACTCTTTTATGGTCCTGCGCCGACACCATGGGAACTATTGTTTTACCGTCGGTAAATGCTAAAACGGAAACTTCCTGTCCTTTTAAAAACTGTTCAATAACAACACGATTTCCGGCAGAGCCGAATACTTTATCTTCCATAATGCTAAGTACGGCACCTTTTGCCTCGTCAAAATTTTCGGCAATAATAACGCCTTTTCCCAAAGCCAAACCTTCCGCCTTTATTACAATCGGATACGTTTTGTTTTCCAAATAGGAAATCGCGTCCGCTGCATTGTCAAAAACCTCATATTGCGCAGTGGGAATATTGTATTTTTTCATCAAATCTTTTGAAAAAACCTTGCTACCCTCGATTATTGCCGCGGCCTTTTTAGGCCCGAAGGCACGAATCCCGTTTTTTTCAAGCTCGTCCACCATGCCCAAAACAAGCGGGTCGTCCGGAGCCACAACCACAAGGTCAACTTCCTTTTCCTTTGCAAATTTTACAACACCGTCTATGTCGGTATATTTTATATCGTCAAAACACTCGGCAATTTTTGCAATTCCGCCGTTGCCTGCAATGCAATATATTTTTGAAACCTTATGGCTCTGGGCAATTTTATATGCAAGCGCATGCTCTCGCCCGCCGTTTCCAACTATTAAAACCTTCATTGCGAAAAACTTCCTCCTAATCTATTAATGCTTGAAATGGCGCATTCCCGTAAACACCATCGCAATGCCTTTTTCATTGCAAAGCTTTATGGAATCCTCATCACGAATGGAGCCTCCCGGTTGAATTATTGCGGTAATTCCTGCTTTTGCCGCGGCCTGTACGCAATCGGAAAAAGGGAAAAACGCATCAGAAGCCATAACGCTTCCCGCCGCATTTTCACCGGCATAATTTATAGCTAATTCAAGGGCGGTAATCCTGTTTGTCTGTCCGGGACCAATGCCGGTGGTGGCAAAATCCTTAGCCAAAACTATACCGTTGGATTTTGTATATTTGCAGACTTTCCATGCAAAAAGAAGGTCCCGAATATCTTTTTCGGTTGGCTTCTTTTCGGTAACGAATCTAAGCTCACCGCCCAAAAGCGCTGTATTGTACTCCTGTACCAAAAGCCCGCCTGTAATTTTCTTAAGCTCCAACATGTCGGGAGTATTTTTAACGGATATGCCTTCGAGCTGAAGTATCCTAATGTTCTTTTTCCTTGTAAGAATATCCAAAGCCTCCTTGGTATATGAAGGAGCAATTACTATTTCAAGGAAAATCTCGCTTATTTTCTCTGCCGTCCTTGCGTCTATTTCACGGTTTGCCGCCACAATTCCGCCAAAAATGGAAACAGGGTCGGCATTGTAAGCACGAATATAAGCTGTGTAAATATCCTCGCCCGTAGCCACGCCGCAAGGGTTTGCATGCTTTATCGCCACAACCGCAGGCTCGTCAAATTCTTTAACGATAGATATTGCCGCATCGGCATCTGCTATGTTATTGTACGACAACTCCTTGCCATGAAGTTGACGTGCCGCTGCGATTGAACCCTCAAACTTGCCGATTTCTTTATAAAACGCCGCTTTTTGATGAGGATTTTCGCCGTATCTCATATCTTGAACCTTTTCAAAGGTTAGCGTTAAGCTATCGCGCAGCCTTTCCTGCCCCGTCTTCTTGCCTAAATAGTCGGCAATAAGGGCGTCGTAGCTTGCAGTATGCTCAAAAACCTTAAAAGCAAGATATTTTTTTGTTTCCAAGGTAAGAGAGTCTTTTCTCAAAGCATCTATAACAACGTCATAATCTTTAGGGTCCACGATGACCGCAACGTCTTGATAATTTTTTGCCGCCGCACGAATCATGGTAGGTCCGCCAATGTCAATGTTTTCAATTGCTTCTTCAAAGGTTGTTCCGTCTTTTAATATGGTCTGCTTAAAAGGATAAAGATTTATTGCAACCACGTCAATTGGAGTAACGTCAAGTTCTTTTAGTTGTTTCATATGTTCGGGGTTGCTCCTCATTGCCAAAATTCCTGCGTGGATTTTAGGGTGCAGTGTTTTAACCCTGCCGTCCAAACATTCGGGAAAAGCTGTAACGTCAGAAACATTAATAACATCTATCCCCGCCTGGGAAAGCACCTTCGACGTTCCGCCGGTGGATATTATTTCAAACCCCAAGGATACTAAATTTTTCGCAAAATCTACAACTCCTGTTTTATCCGAAACGCTGATTAATGCTCTTTTAGCCATCTTTTTCTTCCTTTCTTCTTTTATTACATATATCTGCCACAACCTTGGGCAAAATCACCCATTCCGCTTCCTCCATCACCCTTTTTTGAAGGGTTTCGGGCGTGTCGCCCTCTAAAACATCAACCGCTTTTTGGGCAATAATTTTGCCGCCGTCCACAATATTATTTACATAATGCACGGTAGCCCCCGTAACTTTAACTCCATAATCCAAAGCCGCCTTATGTACTTTCAAGCCATAGCAGCCTTCACCGCAAAAGGACGGAATTAAAGACGGGTGAACATTTATAATTTTATTTTCAAATGTTTTTACAAAATTCTCGCTCAATATACAAAGAAACCCCGCCAAAACTATAAGGTCAACGTCATTTTCCATAAGATGCAAAGTAAGCTGCTCTTCAAAGGAGTCGTTTCCTTTTTTAGGTATCACCTTGCATGGAATGTTGTGTTTTTTTGCCCGCTCCAGTGCATAAACGCCTTCTTTGTTGGACACAACCGTTACAATCCTGCCGTTTATAGAGCCGGCTTCAACAGCGTCAATAAGTGCCTGAAGGTTGCTTCCGCCGCCGGATACCAAAACAGCTATGTTTAGCATATTTCCACCCCGTTTTCACCCTTTGCGACTTCGCCTATGATATATGCTTTTTCGCCAAGGTGGTTAAGGTGTGCTACCGCATCTTCAGCCTGCGCCTTTGGAAGAGCCAAAACCATTCCTACTCCCATGTTAAACGTGCCAAACATATCCTTCTCGCCAATAGCGCCTTCCTTTGCGATAAGGTCAAAAATAGGCAGAACTTCAAAGGAGGACTTGTCCACCCTTGCACAAAGCCCCTCCGGCAGCATTCGGGGAATGTTTTCATAAAAGCCCCCGCCCGTAATGTGTGATATAGACTTAACATCAAATTTTTCAATAACCGAAAGCACGGGCTTTACGTATATTTTTGTGGGTTTTAGCAATGCTTCGCCCAAAGTGCATCCTAAAACATCAAAATATTGACCTAATTTTTCGGTGTTACCGCTAATGTTGAACACTTTACGGACCAGAGAATAGCCATTGCTGTGAATTCCGGACGAGGCTATTCCCACAAGAGCATCCCCTTCTTCAAGCCTTGAGCCGTCAATAATTTTGCTCTTTTCAACAGCACCTACCGCAAACCCTGCCAAATCATACTCGTCAATATCGTAAAAGCCGGGCATTTCGGCAGTTTCGCCGCCTACAAGTGCCGCCCCGGAAGCTATGCAGCCTTCGGATATGCCCTTTACTATTTGGGCAATTTTTTCGGGAACATTTTTCCCAACGGCAATATAGTCTAAAAATATCAAAGGCTTCGCACCGCTGCAAATAATATCGTTTACGCACATTGCCACACAGTCTTGCCCGATAGTGTCATGCTTGTCCATCATTATGGCAATTTTAAGCTTTGTTCCAACACCGTCCGTACCCGAAACAAGCACAAGCTGCTTATATTCGGTTACATCTATTTCAAACAGCCCGCCAAATCCGCCAATCCCTGAAAGAACACCTTTGGTAAAGGTTTTTTCCACATATTTTTTCATCAAGCGAACTGCCTGATATCCTGCTTCAACATCCACTCCGGCCGCTTTATAACTCTCACTCACTTTTTATATCCTCCTTTGAAACAAACGGTACATCCATTGGATACCTTCCGGAAAAACAAGCATCGCAATGGTCACGCCTTTTTCCTAAAGTTTTCCAAAGATTTTCAAGACTTAAATATCCCAAGCTGTCCGCACCTATAATCTTGCGTGTTTCTTCAACACTGTTTTGTACTGCAATCAAGCTATCCTGAGACGGAATATCCGTACCAAAAAAACAAGGGTACAAAAAGGGCGGAGAGCTTATTCTCATATGCACCTGGGCTGCACCTGCGTCACGAATCATCTGAACAATATGGTTTGAGGTGGTACCCCTTACGATAGAGTCGTCAACAACAACCACGCGCTTTCCTTGAATTGTGTTTTTAAGTGCGTTTAATTTAATTTTAACAGCTCTTACGCGCTGCTGTTGTGTTGGCTGAATAAAAGTCCTGCCTATGTATCTGTTTTTGATAAGTCCAATGTCATAGGGAATTCCGCTTTCCTTTGAATATCCTATCGCCGCATCAATTCCCGAATCCGGAACAGCAATAACAAGGTCTGCGTCAACCGGGTGTTCAATGGCAAGCTGCCTGCCTGCTTCAATTCTCGAGTCATACACGCTTATTCCCTCTATGATGCTGTCAGGGCGAGCAAAATATATATATTCAAAAATACACATTTTTCTTTTGTCGCTGCAATGCCTTGCATCGTGGCGAACCCCGTCTTTATCAACAGTTATAATTTCCCCCGGCCTTAAATCGCATATGTACTTGGCATCAACTGCGTCAAGACCGCACGTTTCAGAAGAAAAGATATATGAATGCTCGGTTTTTCCAAAACACAAAGGTCTAAACCCCCAAGGGTCACGAACGGCAAGCAGCTTTTTCGGGCTCATAACCACCAGCGAAAAAGAGCCTTTAAGATATGGCACGGAATTTGCCACAGCTTCCTCTATTGAGTGGGTTTTAAGCCTTTCCCTTGCTATAAGATAAGCAATTACCTCTGCATCATTTGTAGTTTGAAAAATTGCTCCATTGTCTTCAAATTCTTTTCTAAGGTCTGCCGCATTAATAATATTTCCGTTATGGGCAATGGTAAGCGACCCTTTCTTATATTTGGAAACCAAAGGCTGAGCGTTTTCTCTAAAGGCTGCATTGCCGGTTGAAGAGCGCACATGACCTATACCCATAGAGCCCTTTAAGTGGTTTAGCATGATATCGTTGAAAACTTCCGGCACAAGCCCCATATCCTTATGATATATAACCGTTTCACTGTCATTAACTGCAATTCCGCAGGATTCCTGCCCTCTATGCTGAAGGGCGTAAAGCCCATAATATATAATATTTGCAGCGTCCGTATGACCGTCAAAGTTGTAAACGCCAAAAACTCCGCACTCTTCCTTTAATGCGTCACACATCAAAAGACCTCCTTAAAATTTTATTAAACAAAGTTACAGCTTTTCCGCCTCCATCTTAATCAGGCGGTTTTTTTCGGCAACTTCATCAGCCATTTCTTTTTTATACACATGCAGTTTTTTTCTCAAAGCGTTGTCTGACAAGGATAAAATCTGAACAGCCAAAAGCCCTGCATTTTCCGCGCCATCAATTGCAACGGTTGCAACAGGCACTCCCTTTGGCATCTGCACTATGGACAAAAGAGAATCCAGCCCGTCCATGGTGGACGACTTAATCGGAAGCCCAATGACCGGAAGAGTTGTATACGCCGCCAGCACGCCTGCCAAATGTGCGGCCTTGCCCGCAGCGGCTATAATAACGCCAAATCCTTTTTCTTCCGCAGAAGCTGCAAACTCCTCTGCCGCCGCCGGCGTCCTATGCGCCGAAATTACATAAGCTTCATAATCAACACCAAACTTTTTCAAAATTCCAATGCATTTTTTTATTACAGGAAAATCGGAATCGCTTCCCATAACAACTGCAACCTTCATAATCTCAACATTCCTTCCTTCTTATAAAAAGTATAATGCCAATTTCGAATTATGTCGAAATCAGCATAAATTTATCTATGATAAACAGCATGACAGGCATTGTGACAAGGCTTGCAACAGTAGTCACAAACACTGCTTCCGCTGCATATTTATAGTTTCCGCCCAATTCGTTTGCCATGATGGAAACAATAATCATGCATGGCATGGATATTTGCAAAACAACTGCACAGATAGCTTCGTATGTAAGTCCGAAGGAATATATGTTGGTAAGAATAAATGCAACTATGACAGGAATAACCAACATCTTAAAAAACACTATCGCATATATCGAAAGTTTTTTATAGGTCTTGTTTATGTCAACCGTTGCCATGGTCGCGCCAACAAACACAAGGGATAAATAAACGGTGGTGCCTCCAAGGCCCGCCAAAGGGTTAAACAGCGCCGGCGGCAGCTTAATTTGAAGCACAAAAAATACAAGACCTAAAATTATGGCTATCATATTATTGCTGAATATGCCTGCAATCCGCTCTTTTTTTGATTGCTTTCCTTTGTAATCAATTTTTGCAACGCCTACGGACCAGAAACAGGTGTCATTTACAAGGTGATAAAAAGCACCGTAAAACACGCCTATCGGTCCGAAAACAGCTTCTAAAAGCGGGTAAGCCAAAAAAGCAACATTTCCAAAAGCCATGAGCGCAACCTGTACTCCTTTGGTTTTCTCGTCAAGCTTTGCCGCTTTTGCGTAAACAACACCTATGTAAAACAGAACTGTTACACATACAAGCGCCATAGCTACAATGGTTATAGACTCCCAAATTAAGCTTAAATCATAGCCAAGATTCGATATGGAAGTGAAAATCATAAGCGGAGCAGTAACTTTTATAATCAGGCGTGAAAGTCCCCCGCGGACAGTTTCGTTAATCCAGCCGATTTTTGTAGAAATAAAACTTATTGCAATGATAATTGCAAACATTATAACTTTTTCAACCATTAACTCCAATGCTTATCGTTTCCTTTTTTCACCGTTTTTTAAAAAATGTAATTTAGTGGTAATATAATCAAATTACTATATTATATTAACATAATTCAATTACATTTGCAAGAGAAATTAGCCCTTTTGGAAATATAAAATATAGCACATCCGCTATAATCCTACAAGCGCTTTTTTCCTGCCTGGCTTGTC
>JAQVDK010000044.1 GCA_028697835.1 Eubacteriales bacterium
TTCTTATAATAAGAAGGAGAAAAACATGACTCTAAGACATCTTAAAATATTTGTTGCCGTCTGTGAAGCGGGTACTGTAACTGCTGCCGGGGAAAAGTTATATATTGCTCAACCGTCAGTAAGCCTTGCTATTTCTGAACTGGAGGACTACTATGGAATTAAACTGTTTGACCGTATCGCAAAAAGGCTTCATATTACAGAAGCCGGTAAACATTTTTTGCAATATGCAACTCATATTGTGAATCTTTTTGAGGATATGGAAAAAGAAGTGAAAAATTTTGATGCTATCGGAGTTATTCGAATTGGCGCCAGCATTACCATCGGAAATTACCTATTGCCCGGATATGTCTTAGCTTTTAAACAAATGTATCCCCAAATGGAAGCTAAGGTGATAATTGATAATTCAGATAAGATTCAGCAATATGTTCTATCCAATCGAATAGATATTGGACTTATTGAAGGAATTGTGCATAATTCCTATCTTGTGGAGCATAAATTCCGCGAGGATAACTTGGTGATGATTTGTGCCAATCAACATGCGTTTGCGAAGCAGAAAAAAATCGAACTTTCACAGCTAAGCAAAGAATGCTTTATACTAAGGGAATCAGGCAGTGCAGGACGAGAGATATTTGACAGTATCATGATGGCGCATGGATTAGAAATTTCACCGAGTTGGGAAAGCATTAGTACCCAAGCAATTGTTAGAGCTGTAAAGGAAAACTTAGGAGTATCGGTACTGCCTTACCTTTTGGTAAAGGATTCTTTAGAAAGACAAGAAATTAGCAAATTTGAAATCGAAGGCATCGAATTTAAAAGAAACTTTTCTGCCATCCACCATCGTAATAAATTTTTGACAGAAAGTGCAAAAGATTTTTTGGCTCTGTGTAAATAAAAAAGGATATTGCCAAAGATTTACAATTTTTGATGAGATAGCTTTTGATATCATTTGGTTATAATACACTTTTAAGCAGCACGCCCAAAGTTTTGAAACATTTGGGTTTTGAAACTTTTTTGTGTCCTGCATGTCAATTTTAGCTTTGGTTTTTCCCTTTTAAAACTTAAGAAACTGCCTTTGCATATTGATTTTTATGCTGATTTGTTGTATTATGTTAGTTGGATAATTTTTAATTTGGAGGATTTTATGTTAAAAACAAAGATAATTTGCACATTAGGTCCGGCTACAGATGACCCTGATGTGCTTCGAGAACTTATGCTAAACGGCATGAACGTTGCCAGAATGAACTTTTCTCACGGGACCTATGAGGAACATAAAAAAAGGCTGGACGCTTTTAAAGCAATGCGCAGCGAGCTTGGTCTGCCTATTGCGGTAATGCTTGATACAAAGGGACCGGAAATTAGAGTTAAAAAATTTAAAAATGATAAAACCGAGCTTAGCACGGGACAAAAATTTGTCCTTACAACGCGGGATGTTGACGGTGATGACAAGGAGGTTTCTGTTACATACAAAAACCTTCCCGGCGATTTGGACAAAGGCAATATAATATTAATAGACGACGGGCTTGTGGAGCTTCGAGTGGAAGAGGTTAAAGGCAAGGATATTATCTGCCGTGTAATCAACGGCGGCACGCTTTCCAACAACAAGAGCATTAACATTCCCGGTGTGCATATACATCTTCCATATATTAGCGAAAAGGACAAGGAGGATATCCTTTTTGCCATTGAAAATGATTATGATTTTATTTCCGCATCTTTTGTAAGAACGGCAGACGACATTTTGGAAATTAAAAAAATTCTGGAAGAAAACAATGCCACATATATTGATATAATAGCCAAAATTGAAAATCAGGAAGGCGTTAACAACATTGACAGCATTTTAAAGGTTTGTGGCGGCATTATGGTTGCAAGGGGTGACATGGGCGTTGAAATCCCCTTTGAAAACCTTCCCGCAATTCAAAAAATGCTTATTAAAAAGTGCTACCGCGAGGGCAAAAGGGTTATAACCGCCACTCAAATGCTCGATTCCATGATGCGAAATCCAAGACCTACCAGGGCGGAAACCACAGACATTGCAAATGCCATTTATGACGGAACAAGTGCAATAATGCTTTCCGGCGAAACCGCCGCAGGCAAATATCCGGTGGAAAGCCTTAAAGCAATGCGCAGAATAGCTAAAAAAACAGAGTCATCCATAAATTATAAAAAACGCTTTGAAGAAGGAAACTTTATTCTTCAAACAAATGTTACAAACGCCATCAGCCATGCAACCTGCACAACTGCCCATGACTTAGGCGCGGCGGCAATTATTACTGTGACAAAAACCGGGCATACTGCCAGAATGATATCCAAATTCAGGCCTGCCTGCCCAATCATTGCCGCTACAACCGATGAGAGGGTTTGCAGGCAGCTATCGCTGTCGTGGGGCGTATATCCCATTATGACGGAAGAAAAGCAATCAACGGACGAGCTTTTTGAACACGCTGTCGAAAGGGCAGTTCAGGAAGGGAAGTTAAAAGACGGCGACCTTACCGTTATCACCGCAGGCGTTCCTGTGGGCATAAGCGGAACTACCAATATTTTAAAAGTACATTTGGTAGGGCATATCCTTGCCACAGGCACAGGTGTGAACAGCCTTATTGCCAGCGGAAATGTGTGCTGTGCGAAAAAAACGTCCGAAGCGGTAAGCTGCTTTAACGAAGGCGATATTTTGGTAATCCCGTCAACAAACAACGATTTGCTGCCCATTATGAAAAAGGCAACGGCAATCGTAGTCGAGGAGGACGGTCTTGACTGTCACGCTGCAATTGTTGGGATGGCCCTTGAAATTCCTGTTATAGTCGGTGCGGCAAGCGTAACCGATATTTTAAAAACAGGCACTCTGGTTACAGTGGATGCAAGCCGCGGCATTATTCAAGGCGGAATCTATAATTACTAACCATTTCCCCCATATTCTTAGAATATGGGGGTATTTTGACAGTATATATAATAATGAACACTTGTTTTAAAGGAGATTTGCCATGAAAAGTTTAAGCCGCAAAAACATTTTAAGCTACATAGGTGTTATTATTTTTGCAGTTTTGTTTATTTTTATCGGAAACAAAATATTAAAACCGGAAGTTTTGGAGCAGGAGCAAAATGTTTTCCAAAAAGCCAAGGTAATATCAATAGACAGTATCGAAACGGAAGATATAAACTTTGGCGACGATAATCATGAAATTAAAAAAATAACCTTTACCGCAAAAATAACATCCAAAGAGTATAAAGACCAAACCGTACAGGTTTTGCAAGAGATAAACCCCATGTATGCCATGCAGCCAAAAGAAGTAAAAAAGGGAAGCAAAATTATCCTTGTTGCGATAGCTGCGGACGAGAGCGGCGAGTTGGAATGGTTTTTCAGCGACCATAACAGAAGCGACATTTTGTTTTGGCTTGTAGTTTTGTTTTTGCTGATTGTTTTAATTATTGGCAGGGGCAAGGGGCTTACTGCAATTTTATCCCTTGCCATCACCATTGCAGCAATATTTACAGTATTCATACCGTCTATATTAAAAGGCTACAGCATCTATGCCTCCACCATGGTTATAGGCGTGTTTGTTGTATTTGTAAGCCTTATTATACTCAACGGGCTAAACAAAAAAACCGCCTGCGCCATTTTAGGGAACATAGGCGGGCTGGCAGTTGCGGGAGCTTTTGCATTTTTAATGAACAAAATACTAAATGTTACCGGAATTGTAGACGAGGAATATGTGTTTTTAATGTCTGCCCAGTTTGAAAAGCCTATAAATTTGGTGGCGCTTGTTTGGAGCGGAATTGTAATAGGCGCACTGGGCGCAATTATGGACGTTGCAATGTCGATTGCCTCGGCAATTAACGAGCTTGCGGAAAATATGCAGGATAAAACCTTTGGAAAGCTTTTAAAATCGGGAATGAATATAGGCAGGGATGCCATCGGCACCATGACAAACACGCTTGTTTTAGCTTATGTGGGAAGTTCCTTGGCAACAATCCTGCTGCTTATGGTCTATAGCAAGGATACATTGTTTTTGTTTAACATGGAAATGATTGCCATAGAAATCCTTCAATCTGTTGTGGGAAGCTTGGGCATTTTGTTTGCAGTGCCTGCAACTTCAATATTTTCTGCATATATTTATACAAAAAAAGAAAGTCAAGTTGACTTTCTGATGGAAAAAACACAGCCGCAGTAATCCTGGCGGTAAAGACCATACTCCTTTGAAAGCTCAATGGAGCGCTTGTATCCATTGTTCTTTTTAAAATCCGAATATAAATACTTTATATTATATTTTTCTTCAAAGCTTTTGCCTATCTCGTTTAGTTTTTGGGCGTTTTTATAAGGACTGATTGAAAGAGTGGTTGTAAAGTAGTCAAAGCCCTCCTCTTTGGCGGCCTTGGCCGCCCTTTCAAGCCGCAGAGCATAGCATTTAAAACAGCGCTCTGCACCTTCCGGCTGGCCCTCCAGCCCCTTTACACTGCTGTAGAAATCATCGGGGATATACTCCTCCTCGATGAATTTTATGGGGTTTTTAGCTCTAAAGGCAGATAAAAAAGCCTTCTGCTCCTCCATTCTTCTTGTATATTCTTCCTTGGGATATATGTTTGGATTGTAATACAATATTGTAATGTTAAAATAATCGGACAAATACTCCAAAACATAGCTGCTGCAAGGGGCACAGCAGCTGTGCAAAAGCAGCCTTGGGGTTTTGCCGCTTGTTTTTATGTCTGAAATTAAATCCTCTAAGAACTTTTTAACATTTATCATGTTGTATCCCTTTCCCTATAAGGATTTACATGCACCATGCACTCTTTTACCCCTACCTGGCAGGAATATACCGCCTGGCTTACGTTTTCGGCGATATCATGCGCCTTTTTAACGGAAATATCCCCGTTTACCGCAATTGAAACATCTACGAGAAGACTGTTGCCATGCAGGCGGGTTTTCAGCTCGTCAACACGCCAAACTCCGTCAACTTCCCCTATGGTATCATATAAAATTTCTTGAGTCTCCAAATCAGCCGCATGGTCTGTAACTTCATTTATAGCCGTAATTCCAATTTTAACGGCAACTCTTACTATAAGCCCCGCTATTAGAATGGACACAATAGGGTCTAAAACCGAGGCCCCCAACATAGCCCCGCCTATTCCGACAAGGCTGCCTATGGAAGCTATTGCATCCGAGCGGAAATTCCACGCATCTGCCATAAGGGCGGTGCTTTTGGTTTTTTCAGCGGCAGATTTAGCATACCTAAACAAGCCTTCCTTTGCGCATATGGAAATCATAGCTGCCGCCAAAGCCGCCGCTTTAGGAGCCGGATGGTCTTTTCCCGCCATAATTGAAATAATGGTGGAAAAACCCTTTGCCGCTATGCTTATAGCCGTAACAACAAGGGCCACGGAAAGAATTATGGAAGCAATGCTTTCCAGTTTTTCATGCCCGTATGGATGGTTGTCGTCCTTGGATTTTTTCGCCATGTTAACCCCTGCCAAAAGAATAAGGGTCATAAAAACATCGGACAATGATTCCACACCATCTGAAACCATAGCCTGGCTGTGGGCAAAAAAGCCTGCCAAAAGCTTTATGGCGGACAAAAAAATATTTACTGTTATCGTAACGGCAGATACCCTGTTTATAATCTGGCTTCTTTGCTGGTTTTGCATCTTTTCCTCCCACCCGATACCATGTATGCGAAAACTCGCGAAACTTAATACGAAACTTTTGTCCTTTCGTATTAAGCCCCACGAGCTGTGATTATCGCCGTCAATTTTTACAATTCTTGAAGCGACATTAACTCCTATAATTCCATTATATGGCATAGAAGCAAATATGTCAACAATTATTTATCGAAATCATAAAGCACCGCTTGCCTTTTTTTCAAGGACTTGGGAACGTCTATAACCCTTTGGTTGAAAGAGCCGCGAAAGGTCAAATCAAGGCTTTTCTTGTCCAGCTCAAAAGGTCCGTCAACCAAAATATCCACGTACCCAAGCAGCTTTGCCCCTGCTTTTATTTTGAGAATCTGCTCGAATGTATATCCGCTATAAAGCATAAGGTGCAAGCCCCTGTCCTTTACAGCCTTGGCAAGGGGCAAAAGAGCATCTGCCTGAATAACAGGCTCTCCGCCGGAAAAGGTTACGCCATCCAAAATAGGGTTTTTATCAATATCTCCAACAAGCTCATCCACATCAACCTCATATCCTCCGTCATAGTCAAAGGTATCAGGATTGTGGCATCCTTCGCATCTGTGAGGGCAACCCTGGGTAAAAACAACGTATCTAAGTCCCGGGCCGTCAACAATGGAATCTTGGACAGTTGCGGCTATCCTAAGCTTTTTAGTTGATTCCATGCTTAACCCTCTCTCTTACTTCCGCTAATTTTGCATTGTTAAACCTTTCAAGGCTTCCCACAAGATACCCGGTTATCCTTCTTATACGCTCAAATTTTTGGGTTCCTTCATCTCGGCCGCATTTGGGGCACCTGTCGCCGATAACGCCGGTATAGCCGCAAACAGGGTCTCTGTCAACAGGATGGTTAATGCTTCCATAGCCAATGCCTGCATCGTGCATTGTCCTTATAATTTTTTCAAATGCCGCAAGGTTTTTGCTTACATCGCCGTCCAGCTCAACATAGGTTATATGCCCTGCGTTTGTCAACGCATGATAAGGCGCCTCTATCTTTATTTTATCAAACGCACTTAGTTTATAATAAACAGGAACATGGAAGCTGTTTGTATAATATTCCCTGTCCGTTACACCTTCTATGACACCAAAAAGATTTCTGTCCATTCTGACGAATCTGCCCGAAAGCCCCTCGGCAGGCGTGGCAATAAGGGTAAAATTCATCTTCGTCAGTTGGCTTTCCTTGTCCATTCGCTCCCTCATATGGGCGACAATGTCAAGACCTAAATTCTGCGCAATATCGCTCTCTCCATGGTGCTGACCGATAAGGGCCTTTAACGCCTCGGCAAGACCTATAAAGCCAACTGTAAGGGTTCCATGCTTTAAAACCTCTCGAATTTCATCGTCGGGACCTAATTTCTCACTGTCAAGCCAAACGCCTTCACCCATAAGGAATGGGTAGTTACGCACTTTTTTAGACGCCTGTATTTCAAACCTCTCTTTAAGCTGGTCAATGCAAAGGTCGATTTTCCTGTCCAGCTCCTCGAAAAACCATTCAACGCTGCCATTGGCTTTTATGGCAATCCTGGGAAGATTTATTGATGTAAAGCTAAGGTTTCCCCTGCTGTATGATATTTCCCTTTTGGGGTCGTGAATATTGCCTATAACCCTTGTCCTGCAGCCCATATAAGCGATTTCTGTTTCAGGGCGACCGGGCTTGTAATATTTTATGTTAAAGGGTGCGTCCTGGAAGGCGAAATTGGGGAACAGTCGCCTTGCGCTTACCCTCATTGCAAGCTTGAAAAGGTCATAGCTTGGGTCCTCGGGATTGTAGTTAATCCCTTCTTTCACACGGAAAATATGTATCGGGAATATGGGTGTTTCCCCTCCGCCCAAGCCTGCCTCCTGTGCCAGCAGAACATTTTTAATAACCATTCTGCCCTCAGGAGAGGTATCCATGCCATAGTTTATGGATGAAAAAGGCGTTTGCGCCCCCGCACGAGAGTGCATGGTATTTAGGTTATGCACAAGGGCCTCCATGGCTTGGTACGTAGCCCTGTCCGTTTCTTTTACAGACTTTTCAACAGAAAATTCTTGGCACTTGTCAATTAGTGCTTCGTCTATGTTCAAGGCGACAAGCTCGATTTTTTCAGCCTTGCAGTATTCTTCATACTCTTCCATTCTCAAGGTCAGCCCTTTTTCCAGGAGCTTTTTCTGGATTTCCTTTAGCTTATCGTCGGAAACTTCCACATTGCCCAAAAGCTCCAATGCCTTTGCCATGTTGTGGCGGTATTTCCTCTGGTATGTTTTTAATACTCCGGGCGCAAGGCCGTAATCAAAGTTTGCAATACTTTGACCGCCATGCTGGTCGTTTTGGTTGGACTGTATCGCAATGCAAGCAAGGGCCGCATAGCTTGCAATATCGTTAGGCTCACGCAAAACACCATGTCCTGTGCAAAAACCGTCCTTAAAAAGCCTTATAAGGTCAATTTGGCAGCAAGTGGTGGTCATGGTAAGAAAATCAAGGTCATGAATATGAATATCTCCGTTTTTGTGGGCCTCGGAGTGCTCGGGCTTTAAAACAAACATCTCGAAAAATTGTTTTGCGCCTTCGGAGCCGTATTTTAGCATGGTTCCCATAGCGGTATCGCCGTTTACATTGGCGTTTTCACGCTTTATGTCACTGTCTTTGGAATCTTTAAAAGTAATATCCTCATAAATTCTCATAAGGCGTGTGTTCATCTCACGCACTCTGGTGCGCTCGGCACGGTACAAAATGTATTGCTTTGCAGTCCTGACGTGCCCGAACTCTATCAAAACGCTTTCCACCGTGTCTTGAACCTGCTCCACCGTAGGCGTGCCTACGCTTTCCTCAATAAGCTTCGCTTTAACCCTTTTTGCAAGAGATAGCGCATAGTCATAATCTTTTGTGGCACCGCTGGCTTCAAATGCCTTAATTAATGCATCGGCTATTTTTTCGTCACGAAACGCCACTACGCGCCCGTCACGTTTGACAATTTTGTTCATCACAAGACCTTCTTTCCACAAAAAATTTACGAAATAAAAAGCCACAAAACAAAACCTTATGCAAACTGCATAGCAAAAAGTTTTTATTGCGGTCTTTATAGAATCTCGTACAAGCAGCATTTTGCTTTAATTCTTTAACCACAATATTTAGTGGCAAAGATATTATATACCACAACATTATGTGTGTCAATACTTATTTTTAAATTTTTTCAACATTTTCTATAAAATGTTCTCAGAGGGAAAAATAAGCTCCACGGCGGACTTTGCGTCTTTTTTTGTCATGTCCTTCATACAGGCTATTTTTTCGTTTAATGCCGTTTTTAGCTGTTTTTCGTTTTTGAAGATTTCATCAATATCAGATTTAATTTTGTCGGCAGAAATATTTCCAACATCTGCCTTATACCCTTGCCCAATATAGGAGAGCATAGCGTCAACCTTCGGGTCATAGGAAAGACCGAAAATCGCAACACCGGCGGATGCGGCATAAATCAAGGTATGCAGCCGCATGGCAACAACAAGGCTTGACCTTTGGATAACGCCTATAAGCTCAGAAGCCGTATATTCGGAGTTTATAATTTTATAATCGCATTTCATTTTATTTGCAATATCCATGCAAGCGGCCATATCAACACTTTTTTGCATAGGAAGGAAAACAGGGGTAGCCTCATGCTTTTCCCTGATATAATCGCAAACATCCGCCATTTTTTCTGAAAACTGCGGGTGTGCGCCTTTCCAAGGGCGAACGCTTATAAGAGCGAATTTTTCATCTTTTGCAATACCTATTTCACTTAATATGGCATCTATTTTTTCCCCATCCTCTTTCTCAATGGAAAAGGCGGGGTCTGCCGTCACTTCAACGGAAGGCTTGCAAACGCCAAGAGCCTTTATCTCATCATAAGAAGTAGGTTCCCGAAGGGTTATAAGGTCAACCTGATTTAAAACCCTGCCGGTAAGCTCTCTGTTTCTTTTCCCGTTTATAGGTCCTATTCCGCTGGCATAAATCATGGTTTTCATGCCAAGTTTTTTGGCAAGCTTTATAATAGAAAGATAATACATAAGGGATTTTGTGCTGGTAACATCCTGCAGAAGGCTTCCTCCGCCGCTAATTAGCAGCTTTGTTTTCCTCATGCTAAAAAGTATTTTTAACAAATTAAACCTGTGTATGCTGCAAACTCCATAAACAGCGGCAGTTTCCTTCGGTCTTCTCGACAGCACACAAATATCAATTTTAGGCTCTACAGCCCTTAAATTCCCAATAATCGCTTGAAGCAGGGAATCGTCCCCCATGTTTTTATAGCCGTAATATCCCGAAATCAAAATATCGTTCGGTCTTTTTAGGTCCATGGACAAAAGCCCTTCATATGCCATCATGCAATCGTCCGCCATACGCTTGCCGGAATACCTGTCCAAAATTAACCCACGGTTGTACTCGCCCATTTTTTGCCTTTCCTCTTTTGTCATGCCAAGGGCTTTTTGCATGTCTGCCAAAATCAGCTCATCCGTTGTCATTGCACAGCCCCGGCAGCAAAAATTAGTATCCACGGCAACTTTAAGCTTGCTTTCATCAAAAAGACCGATATAACCTTCATTTCCCGCAATAATAACAGGCTTTGCAGCCGCCATTGCCTCAAGAGCCGCCCGGCTGACACCAATAAAAACATCCGCCAGTGCAACAAAACGGTTAATGTCCGTACGCCCTCCCACAACTTTCACAACATCTCTTCCAAGGCTTTCATTGCACTTTTTCGCATGTTCCAAAAGACGCTCAAAATCGTTCCCGTCGCCTACCACCACCAGCTCGAAGTTTGGGTATTTTTGCACAAGGCTCCCCGTTACATTGATTAAATTAAAAGCGGCGGCGCTTCTGTCCGTATCCATTCGGCTTACATAAACCGCCCGCAGCTTGTCCTTTTCAAAGCCAAACTCATCTATAATATCCCCCGGCGTGGTTTCGGGAGAAAATTTAACCGTATCTATGCCGTTTATGGTAACCGTAATATGGTTTGGGTGTATGTTGTATTTTTCAATAAGATAGGTCTTTATATCCTCGCTGACCGCAATGCTCCTCTCTCCCCAATTGGTCATTAGGTTTAGGATGGGTCCTGTTTTAAAAACCCAATGGGTTGTGGTTATAAACCTGAACTTAAGACGCTTTTTCAAAAGCGCACATATAAAGGCCGGTATCCTTGCATGGGCATGGACAAGGTCAAAGTTCCCGTTTTTTATAACTTTGTAAAGACCTCTGTAGGATTTATACATTTTTTTAAGGTTTCGGCTGTTAAGAGGCAGACAAACATGGCGTATTCCTGCCTCCTCAAGCTCGGCAGTATATACGCCCCCGTTGGATGCAACAACTATTTCATTTCCCCGTCTTGCAAGCTCCTTTGACAGCTCCACAACATGAGTTTCTGCACCGCCAATCTCAAGCCCCATAAGCACCATAAGAATTTTCAACAGTATTGCCTCCCATACATATTAAATATTTTTAAAGTGCAAAGTGATAATATCACTTTGCACCCTCGCTGTAAACAACTCCCACCAGGCCGCCGCCCGTATGTACCCCAATACACGCCCCAAGCTCGCAAATTACCAATTCCAAAGGCGTAATTTTCGCGCATATAATATCTTTCAAAACTTCAACATCCTCTTTAGCGTCCGCATGGACAAGCCACACCCTTGTTTTTGAAGGGTCGTCTATTGAAGATAGCATTTTCCCTACAATTTTATCAATTGCACGGCGTTTGCCACGCTCTTTTCCGTAGTTTTCCAAAAGACCGTCGTTTATGGTAAGCAGTGGCTTTATTCCAAGCATACTGCCAACCAGTGCGGCACCCGGCTTTATTCTGCCGCCTCTTTGAAGATGCTTCAGGTCGTCTAAAACAATGTCAACCTTTGTGCTTTGACGAATATCGTTATAGGTTTTCATAACCTCATCAAAGCTTCCGCCTTCAAATGCAACCTTTGCCATGGCTGCAACCGCCATGGAATAGCCTGCAGAATAGGAATAGCTGTCCACAACGGTTATATTTGACTTTTTGCCTATTTCTTCTTCTATTTCGGCTTTTACAATATTGGCTATGTTATATGTCCCACTGCCTTTAGAGGATATGCTAACAAATATTTGATGCTCAAAGTTATCTAAATTTCGCATAAACTCTTCCTTGATTGACGCTACGGAAGGCATTGACGTTTTTGGCAGGCTGTCTTGGTTTTCCTTCATTAACTTAAAAAAAGTTTTGGAATCTATTTGTACCCTGTCAAGATATGTCTTATCTTCAAAAACAACACCCATGGCAAGCATGGATATGTCATAATCTTTGTAAAACTGCTCCGGCAAGTCACTGGCGCTGTCGGTTATTATTTTAACCTTCCTCATTTAAAAAACCTCCCTGTTTTAATCCGATAAAGCCTTTCTGTCTGTAATAATCATATGCCACGATTGACACCGCATTGGAAAGATTCAACGAACGGGCGTCACTTATCATAGGTATTCTGATGCATCTTTCATAATTCTCACGAAGCAGCCATTCGGGAAGTCCTTTTGTTTCCTTACCGAAAAGAAGGTACACATCATCCGGATAATTAGCATGAGCATATACTTTTTTCGCCTTGGTCGTGAGAAAATACATTTTATCGTTTTTATGCTGCTGCAAAAAATCCTGCAGGCTTTCGTAATAAGTAATATCAACAAGCCACCAATAGTCAAGTCCGGCACGTTTTAGCTTGGCGTCGTCCACTGTAAAGCCCATAGGCTTTACAATATGCAACCTTGCTCCCAAAGCAGCACATGTCCTTGCAACATTTCCGGTATTCTGAGGAATCTCCGGTTCTACCAAAACAATATTAAGCATTATTAGTTCCCCTATTGCCAGTATTTTCTATCCAAACTCCTGTACTGAATAGCCTCCGCAATATGAGCGGCGGAAATAAAGTTGCAGCCGTCAAGGTCCGCAATTGTCCTTGCCACTTTCAAAATCCTGTCATGAGCACGGGCGGAAAGCCCAAGGTTGTCAAAGGCTGCTTTTAAAAGAGTTTTTTCTTCCTTTCCCAAAACGCAATATTTGCGGATATTGGCTGGTTGAAGCTGTGCGTTTGAGAAAATTCCTTCGTTTTTATATCTTTCACGCTGGATTTGTCTTGCGTTATTTACTCGTTCTTTAATTTGTGCGCTGGTTTCGCACGGCTCACCGCTGTCAAGGTCGGCATATTTTAAAGCTGCCACCTCTACATGAATATCAATTCTGTCCAAAAGCGGTCCGCTTATTTTTCCTACATACCTGGAAATTTCGGCAGGCGTGCATGTACATTCACGTTTAGTGTCGCCAAAGTAGCCGCATTTGCAGGGGTTCATAGACGCCGCAAACATAACAGAGCAAGGATATGTAAGCGCTGCGTTTACCCTTGATATGGTCACCACTCCATCCTCTAAGGGTTGGCGCATAACCTCCAAAACATCACGCTTAAATTCGGGAAGTTCGTCTAAATACAGCACTCCGTTGTGTGCAAGGCTTACCTCTCCCGGTCTTGGGATGGTACCTCCCCCTACAAGCCCTGCCGCGGATATGCTGTGGTGCGGGCTTCTAAAGGGCCTCGTGGTGATAAGGGCGGTTTTTTCAGGCAAAGTGCCCGCAATGGAGTGAATTTTTGTGATTTCCAAAGCTTCGTCAAAGGTTAAATCGGGCAAAATTGTGGGAAGCCGTTTTGCAATCATTGATTTTCCGCTTCCCGGTGTTCCTATCATTATAATATTGTGTCCTCCGGCAACCGCAACCTCCAGTGCACGCTTGACATTCTGCTGTCCCTTAACGTCAGCAAAATCAACCGCATAATTTTCAGAAACGTTAAAAAGCTGGGCTACATCAACAAAATATGGGGTTAGCCTGTTTTCCCCCTCTAAGTGGCAGGTTATCTCGTGAAGATTAGACGCTCCAAATATATTTATGCCTTGAACCACAGCGGCTTCGCCTGCATTTTCCATAGGAAGAACAACGTTTTTAATGCCATTTTCCTTTGCACACATTACCATAGGCAAAGCTCCTGTAACAGGGCGAAGAGCTCCGTCCAAGGAAAGCTCGCCTATAAACATATAGTCGGACAGGTCTGCCACGTTTATTTGTTCTGTGGCCTTTAAAATGCCAATTGTTATGGGAAGGTCATAAGCCGGTCCTTCTTTTTTCTTGTCAGCCGGTGCAAGGTTTACCGTAATGCGCTTTACAGGAGGGGCAAAATTGCTGTTTTTCAGCGCCGACCTAACACGCTCTTTGCTTTCCCGCACGGCTGCATCAGGAAGCCCTACAATGTCAAAGGCAGGAAGCCCCATAGATATATCAACTTCAACGTCAACAATATATCCGTCAAGACCAATAAGGCCACAGCTTTTAATTTTGGCAATCACTAAACCACCAACCTTCGCCATATATTATAACTAATTTTAGCCGCTTATGCAAGAGTTATTTATCCCGCCATCCGAAAACAAACACTTAAAACATTATACATTAACGGGATTTTTTTGTCAATTGCGGCGCAGGTGTGAAGGCTTAAAGGCAAAACCTTTTGCCAAGGTCAAATTTTCATCAAAAAAACAAGGACCGGCCTTTTGCCGGTCCCTGCTTTATGTTAAAACTATTAGTATTTATTAAGTCTTTCTTCAAGTGCCGCAAGCTGTTTTTTGATTTCTTCAGGCAGCTTGTCGCCAAATTTTGCAAAGAATTCTTTTTGGTCTTCAATTTCACCAAGCCAGACCTGTTTGTCAACGCTTAAAAGCTCGCTCATAATTTCGTCGGAAACATCAAGTCCTGCAAGATTTAAATCTTCCTTCTTCGGCAAGTATCCAATCGGTGTTTCAACAGCGTCAACCTTACCTTCGCATCTGTCTATAATCCAGTTGAGGACACGCATGTTGTCGCCAAATCCGGGCCAGATGAATTTGCCTTCTTCGTTTGTTCTAAACCAGTTTACGTTAAAGATTTTCGGTTTGTTGGGAATCTTGGTACCCATATCAATCCAGTGTTGGAAATAGTCGCCCATGTTGTATCCGCAGAAAGGAATCATAGCCATTGGGTCACGTCTTACAACACCAACAGCCCCTGCTGCAGCCGCCGTTGTTTCGGAAGCCATTGTAGCGCCTACAAACACGCCATGGTTCCAGTCAAAGCTCTCATATACAAGAGGAGCGGTTTTTGCACGTCTGCCGCCAAATATGATGGCGCTAATTGGCACACCTTGCGGATTTTCCCATTCGCTTGAAATGCATGGGCATTGGCTTGCAGGTGCGGTGAAGCGTGAGTTTGGATGAGCAGCCTTTACACCACTATCCGGTGTCCAGTCTTTACC
>JAQVDK010000002.1 GCA_028697835.1 Eubacteriales bacterium
CAGACTGATATTTGTTAAGCAAGTCAATCACCAACCCCTAAGATTTCTTACCTATATTATATCAAAAAAGTGGCAAGAATACCAGCTTTTAGCCGTTATTTTTGCCACTTTGTCTACAGTCTGAGGCTTATCTAACAATGTATGTAGATAAGCCTTTTTTTATTATATATCTTTATCTTCTATTGCAATTTCCTCTTTGGTTTGGGAAGATTTTTTTCTGCCCTTGTAAATTAGGTATATTGCGAAAGCCGCTGTTACAATACCTACAATTTGCGAAATTTTAAAGCTTGCATCATAGGGAAGTGAGTCCACCCTAAGCTGTTCAATCCACGACCTTCCTATTCCATACCAAGCTATATACAAAAGAACTATTTCGCCCTCGAATTTCTTTTTGTTTCTGTATATCAAAAGACCGATAAATCCGATTAGGTTCCAAATGCTTTCATACAGAAAAGTTGGGTGGACGCTGACCATTTTACTAAGCTCATCGCTGAAAATTTCCATGCGCCAGGGCAGGTTAGTTTCGCTTCCGTATGCCTCTACATTTACAAAATTGCCCCATCTGCCTATAATTTGCCCGATAAGCAAGCCAAAGGCACCTACATCAAAAAACTTCCTGTAATCAATATTTTTTCTTTGGCAATAGATATACGCAGTGGCAACGCCGCCTATGATTGCGCCATATATGGCAATTCCGCCACCTCTTATGTTAAATATGTCCAAGAGATTGTCTTTGTATTGATGAAAATTAAAAATAACAAAATAAGCCCTTGCACAGATTATCGAAATCGGCGTTGCAATAAGAGCCACATCAAGCACATTGTCCGATGAAAGACCTACTCTTTTTGCCTCATAAATTGAAAATGCAACTCCAAGCAAAAGGCCAAGGCCTATAATTATTCCATACCAATATATTTCCCTTATGCCGATGGTAAAAGCCACCCTGTTGATTTCAAAATACAGCCCAAGACCGGGAAAATTAACTATATTTGTCATGCGTACTCACTTCCTCTTATGGAAACCTCACCTGAATTAACAAGTATTGTATCTCCGTCTTTTACAACCTCAAGCTCACCTTTTTCAGTTATGCCCACAGCCTTCGCAAAATAAAAGCTGTTTGCACAAATTACTTTAACTTCTTTGCCTATGGTTATGGATTTTTGCCTGTATATATTAATTATATCGCTTCTTTCCCCAAGGGATTGATAACATTCGATTATGCTGTTTAAAACTTCATCACAAGGGGCTTCTTTGCCGGTTATACTATAAATCGAACCTGCGTGGGGAAGGTTGTTTTCCGTAAAATAGCCGGCAGGCGTATTAACATTAACTCCTATGCCTAAAATAACCTTATCCCCTGTTCCTTCGGCTAAAATACCGCAGATTTTCTTCCCTTCGCTTACAATATCGTTGGGCCATTTTATACGACAATTAAGGTATTTGGACAGGGTCACGCAAACAGCCACAGCCGCTTTAACAGGCTCAAAAAGCTTTTCTTCAACAGTGGGGGCATTGACGGCAATACTCATATAAAGACCGCCCACAGGCGAAGAAAAACTTCTTCCGTTTCGGCCTTTTCCTCCTGTTTGCCGATTTGCCACCACCACCGTCCACGGTGGGGCGTTTAGCTTTTTCAAAGTATTGTTTGTAGATACAACGGTATCAAAGCGAAGTACATTATATTTCATTAATATGCCTTGCCCCAATATACCAAGCTTTTTGCAGGTTTTTTGCAGCATACGCAGGTATCGGCAATCTTCTCCTGCTCAAAAGGTATGCACCTTGATGTGAGGGCAGCCTCTTCTTTAATTTTTTCTTCGCATGCTACATCCCCGCACCACATAGCACGGAAAAAACCTATTTTTTCATCCGCAAATTTACAAAGCGTGTCAAAGTCAACTGCATCGTGTGTATTTTGGTCGCGCATTTGCCTTGCACGCTCTAACATATCCTTTTGAATATCCTGCAAGGTTTTGGAAATCTGCTGCGAAAGCTCGCTAAGCGGAGTAAATATTTTTTCTCTTGTGTCACGCCTTACAAGAACACATTGGTTTTTCTCAATATCCTTAGGACCTATTTCCAGGCGCAAAGGAACACCAAGCATTTCATACTGGCTGAATTTCCAACCCGGTGAATTATCTGTATCATCAACCTTAACTCGAAAACCGGTTAAAGAATTTGCTATTTCCCTTGCCTTGTCCAAAACGCCTTCTTTATGCATGGCTATCGGAATGATAGCAACCTGCGTCGGTGCAACAGCAGGCGGCAGAACAAGACCGTTGTCGTCGCCATGTACCATTATAAGCGCACCAATAAGCCTTGTGGATACTCCCCAAGACGTTTGGTGAACGTATTGAAGCTGGTTATTTTTATCGGTATATTGAATGTCGAACGCCTTTGCAAAGCCATCCCCGAAATAGTGGGACGTGCCGGATTGCAGGGCTTTTCCGTCATGCATCATACTTTCGATTGTGTAAGTTTCAACTGCTCCCGCAAATTTTTCTTTTTCGGTTTTTTGACCTTTAACAACGGGTATAGCAAGAACTTCCTCGCAAAACTGGGCATAAACATTAAGCATTTTTATGGTTTCTTCCCTTGCCTCTTCCTCTGTGGCGTGAGCGGTATGTCCTTCCTGCCACAAAAATTCAAGGGAGCGAAGGAAAGGACGGGTGGTTTTTTCCCACCTTACCACGCTGCACCATTGGTTATACAGCTTTGGCAAATCTCTGTATGAATGAATTATATTTGCATAATGCTCGCAAAACAGGGTTTCAGATGTAGGTCTTACACAAAGCCTTTCTTGAAGCTTTTCAGAGCCTCCATGGGTAACCCATGCAACCTCCGGCGCAAAGCCTTCAACATGGTCCTTTTCTTTTTGTAAAAGGCTTTCGGGTATAAACATTGGCATATAAACGTTTTCATGTCCTGTTGCCTTGAAACGCTCGTCAAGGTTTTTTTGTATATTTTCCCATATGGCATAGCCATTGGGGCGTATAACCATACATCCGCGAACACTTGAATATTCAATAAGCTCTGCCTTTTTTACAATATCGGTGTACCATTTTGCAAAATCAACATCTCTCGATGTAATTTCTTCAACAAACTTTTTTTGGTCTGACACAAAAGCCCATCCCTTTCAAATTATTTATATAATATAAACTTAGTTTATTTTATTACATTTACCTTTTCTTGTCAAGGTGCTGCCTTAAATATTGCCCCGTGTAAGATGAGCTGCACTTTGCAACCTCTTCAGGCGTTCCCGTAGCTACAATGGTTCCTCCTTCGCTTCCGCCTTCCGGACCTAAGTCTATAATATAGTCGGCAATTTTAATTACATCCAAATTATGCTCTATTACAAGCACTGTGTTTCCCGTATCCACAAGCTTTTGCAAAACATCAATAAGCCTGTGCACATCCGACATATGAAGGCCTGTTGTAGGCTCGTCAAGAATATACAAGGTCTTGCCTGTGCTGCGCTTCGAAAGCTCGGTGGCAAGTTTTACCCTTTGCGCCTCTCCTCCTGAAAGGGTTGGCGAGGGCTGACCTATTTTTATATAACCAAGACCTACATCCTTTATGGTTTTAAGCTTTCTTGCTATTCTTGGCACGTTTTCAAAAAATTCCAAACCTTCATCAACTGTCATGTTTAAAATCTGGTCGATATTTTTACCTTTATATAAAACTTCCAGGGTTTCCCTGTTGTACCGCTTGCCCTTACAAACCTCGCAAGGGACATACACATCGGGCAAAAAGTGCATTTCAATTTTTATAATTCCATCGCCCTGACAAGCTTCGCACCTTCCGCCTTTTACATTAAAGCTGAATCTTCCTGCCTTGTAGCCCCTCATTTTAGCCTCGTTTGTTGATGCGTACAAATCCCTAATCTCACTGAAAAGCCCCGTATATGTGGCAGGATTTGAGCGCGGCGTTTTGCCGATGGGAGCCTGATTAATTTCAATAACCTTGTCAAGATGCTCAAGTCCTTTTATCTCGTCATGCTTGCCTGCTTTCTTTCTTGCACGGTTTAATTCCGTTGCAAGCCGTTTGTAAATAATTTCGTTAACCAGTGAGGACTTGCCGCTTCCCGAAACACCTGTAATACAGGTAAATGTGCCAAGAGGAATGCGTACGTCTATTCCTTTTAAATTGTTTTCCCTGGCACCGATTACCTCAAGCCAGTGCCCATTGCCCTTTCGCCTTTCTTTTGGGACTTTTATCGCTTTTTTGCCGCTTAAATAAAGGCCTGTTTCGGAATTTTCCACCTTTTTAATATCCTCCACATTGCCTTGTGCCACAACACGTCCGCCATTTACGCCTGCACCGGGTCCTATATCTATAATATGGTCGGCAGCATACATTGTGTCCTCGTCATGCTCTACAACAATCAGGGTGTTGCCAAGGTCACGAAGTCTTTTCAAAGCATCCAAAAGCTTGTCGTTGTCCCGTTGATGCAGACCTATACTGGGCTCGTCGAGGATATATAAAACGCCCATAAGAGATGAACCGATTTGTGTTGCAAGGCGGATTCTTTGCGCTTCACCACCCGAAAGCGTGCCTGCAGAACGTGAAAGTGTCAGATAACCAAGTCCAACATTGTCAAGAAATCCCAATCTTTCGTTTATTTCCTTTAAAATTTGTCTTGCAATTGTTCTTTCCTTTTCGGTAAAGCTTAAATTGCTGAAAAACTCTTTAGCATCACGAATTGACAGATGTGTAACCTGGTCAATGTTTTTTCCCCCGACAGTAACCGAAAGGACTTCTTTTTTAAGCCTTGCACCGTTACATTCGGCACACGGATTATTTGTCATAAGGCTTTCTATTTCCATCTTCATCCACTCGGAATTGGTTTCACGGTATCGGCGCTCCAAATTGTTGATAATACCCTCGAAAGACGCTAAATAAGAGCCTTTTCCATACGAGCGCTCATAGTTAAAGGTTATTTTCTTTCCTTTTGTTCCGTAAAGGATAACATCCAAAGCTTCTTTGGGAAGGTCTTTTACCGGGGTGTCCAAATCAAAATTATAGTGCTGTGCCAAGCCTTGATAATACATAGCGCTTACGCTGTCGCTGGAGTTGCTTCCCCAACCGGAAGCAACAATTGCACCTTCGTTTATGGATTTGTTTTTATCCGGAATTACAAGGTCAACATCTATTTTCATCTGATAGCCAAGGCCTGTGCAGGAAGGACATGCCCCATATGGATTATTAAAGGAAAACATCCTTGGCGACATTTCCTCAACGCTTATGCCGCAGTCATGACAGGCATAATCCTGACTGAACATAATTTCTTCGACTTTTTCAACAAGGTCAATTATAATAAGCCCGCCCGACTGGTGCATTGCAGTTTCTAAGGAGTCCGTAAGCCTTTTGCCTATGTCGCTTTTTATAATAAGCCTGTCCACAACAATTTCAATATTATGCTTTTTATTCTTTTCAAGCTTAATCTCTTCGGTAAGCTCGTGCATAATACCATCTACACGCACACGCACATATCCGCTTTTTTTGGCATCTTCAAAAACCTTGGCGTGCTCGCCCTTCCTACCCCTTACAATAGGTGCCAAAACCTGAATTTTAGTCCGTTCAGGCAGCGACATGATTTGGTCCACAATCTGGTCTATGCTCTGCTGCTTTATTTCCTTTCCGCAGTTTGGGCAATGAGGGATACCAACTCTTGCGTATAAAAGACGCAAATAATCATAAATTTCCGTTACGGTACCAACAGTCGAACGGGGATTTCTGCTTGTAGTCTTTTGGTCAATGGAAATTGCCGGTGACAACCCCTCGATATAATCCACATCCGGCTTGTCCATCTGCCCCAAAAACTGCCTTGCATAAGATGACAAGGACTCAATATAGCGCCTTTGACCTTCTGCATATATTGTATCAAAAGCAAGGGACGACTTCCCCGAGCCACTAAGGCCCGTTACAACGACCAATTTGTCGCGGGGAATCTCAACATCAATATTTTTTAGGTTGTGAACTCTTGCTCCTTTTATATAAATTTTATCCATCAAGATTTGTCTTTCCTTTCCTTTGGGTTCGTTTTTTCAAGCTGTTTTTCAAGCTCTCTTATTCTATCTCGAAGCTGGGCTGCCTGCTCAAACCGCAGCTCAATTGCTGCCAGCTGCATTTCGTCTTTAAGAGCGGATATTTCCCTGGAAATATTTTCCACACCGCTTATCTCTTTTACCTCCGTTTTTTCCTGTTTGACAGCCTCAATAATATCACGAATGGATTTTTGTATGGTTTTTGGTGTTATGCCATGCTTTTGGTTATAGTCTATTTGCAAGCTGCGTCTGCGGTTCGTTTCGTCAATTGCCCGCCTCATACTGTCGGTTATTGTATCTGCATACATAATTACACGTCCCTGGCTGTTTCGAGCTGCTCTGCCTATGGTTTGGATAAGGGATGTTTCGCTCCTTAAAAAGCCTTCCTTGTCTGCGTCCAAGATAACAACCAAGGAAACCTCGGGAAGATCCAAGCCTTCACGCAGCAGATTTATTCCTATTAAAACATCAAATACGCCCATGCGCAAATCGCGGATAATCTCCATACGCTCTAAGGTGTCAATATCCGAATGCAAGTAGCGCACCTTTACACCCATTTCCTCGAAATAGCTTGTAAGGTCCTCCGCCATTTTTTTCGTAAGGGTGGTAACCAAAACCCTTTCGCCTTTTTCCACGTTTTTTGTTATTTCTCCGTATAAATCGTCTATTTGACCTTCTATAGGTCGAATTATGATTTCCGGGTCCACAAGGCCGGTAGGGCGGATAACCTGCTCTACAACCCGTGTAGAATGTTCGTACTCGTAGGCGGACGGGGTTGCGCTGACAAAAACCACCTGATTTATTCTTTCTTCAAATTCCTTGAAATTAAGAGGTCTGTTGTCATAGGCGGACGGAAGCCTGAAACCAAACTCCACAAGCGAGTCCTTTCTTGCCTTATCCCCGTTATACATTGCTCTAACCTGTGGAATGGTAACGTGGGATTCGTCTATTACCAATAAAAAATCGTCGGGGAAATAGTCTATTAAAGTATATGGAGCGCTTCCGGGCTCTCTGCCGCTTATAATTCTGGAATAGTTTTCTATTCCTTGGCAAAAGCCCACCTCCCGAAGCATCTCTATGTCATACATAGTTCTTTCCCGTATTCTTTGAGCCTCTATAAGCTTGTTGTTGTCATAAAAATATTTTTCCCTCTCCTCAAGTTCCCGTTTGATTTCTTCAATGGCACGTTCCATCTTTGCCTTTGTGGTAACATAGTGGGAATTTGGGTATATGGCAACGTGGTTTCGGGTTCCGAAAACTTCGCCTGTCAAAACATCTATTTCCGATATCCGGTCGATTTCGTCGCCAAAAAATTCTATTCTTACGGCACGTTCCGATTGGTTGGCAGGAAAAACCTCCAAAACATCGCCACGCACCCTGAATTTTCCTCTTGTAAAATTTATGTCGTTTCGCTCGTACTGAATTTCTACCAATTTTTCCAAAACTTCATCACGGTCATAAATGCTTCCTTGACGCAGTGAAACTACAAGCTCCTTGTAATCCTCGGGGTCGCCAAGACCGTAAATACAGCTAACACTGGCAACTATTATAACATCTCTTCTTTCAAAAAGAGAAAAGGTTGCCGAGTGCCGAAGCTTGTCTATTTCTTCGTTAATTGAAGCGTCTTTTTCGATATATGTGTCTGTAGATGGTATATATGCCTCGGGCTGGTAATAATCGTAATAACTGACAAAATACTCCACCGCATTTTCGGGAAAAAACTCTTTAAATTCACTGCATAGCTGAGCTGCCAAGGTTTTATTATGCGCCAAAACCAAAGTGGGCCTTTGCACCTTTTGAATAACATTTGCAATTGTAAAGGTCTTCCCGCTTCCGGTTACACCCAAAAGAGTTTGAGCCCTATCGCCCGCTGTGATTCCTTTTGAAAGCTGCTCTATGGCTTTGGGTTGGTCACCCTTTGGCTTATATTCCGACAACAGCTTAAATTTCATATTTTTCACCTACCCATTTAATCATTATACCACAAGGCAGGCAGCCATTCAACATATTTTGTTCAAAATATTTCATTCAAATTCTAAAGCTTCTGCGCCAAATGTTGACTTATAAGCCAAATAAAGGTATAATATATTTTGGAAATTTAAAGCCAAAGGAGTATTAATATGAATCGTTTAAGGCATTGGCTTATGGGACGGTACGGGTATGATGAGCTTGGCGCGGCTCTTTTAATATTTGCTGTTTTGATGATGTTTGTTGCAAGCCTGACGGAAATTGTATTTTTTATGTCTCTTGGCTTTGCGCTTTTCTTTTTTGCGGCTTTCAGATTTTTCTCAAGAGATATGTATAGGCGAAAGCTTGAAAACGACCGTTTTTTAAGGCGCTGGCTGCCGGCAAGGGCCTTTTGCGTTAAAAAAATTGGTTCTATTAAAAAAAGAATACAATATAAATATTTTAAATGCCCTTTTTGTGGGCTTGACCTTCGGGCGCCTCGAAAAAAAGGAAAAATTACGGTAACATGCAACAGGTGCAAAAGTAAGTTCGGTCAAAAGACTTAAAAACGGAGGACACGTCATGGATCTGCTAAAAGTCATAAGGACTGCGGCATTTTTATTATTCATACTTTTACTGGCGGTTTCGTTTGTATATTTTCAAAATTTTTCTTGGGAAAATTTATGGGGCGATTTGTATTCGGAGCCTGTTTTTGCAGCATTTATTTTAATAGGCTTTTATATGGTAAAAATTGCTTTGTTTTTTATACCTATACAAATGCTTTTTGCAGGCGCAGGTTTTCTGTTTAAGCTACCCATGGCATTTGCAATTTCATACCTGGGTCTTTGTATCGAGCATGCCATAGGCTTTTTGCTTGGACGCTATGTGGGGAAAGACTTTATCATTAATTCCATGGAAAAATACAGGGCATCCAACTGGCTCCTGGAATCTGCCAGGAAGAACAGCAGCTTTGCCGCTTTTGTGATACGGCTTTTGCCGGGACCGCCCACCGAGCTTACAAACATGTTTTTCGGCTCTTTGGATATGAGGTTTCCAAAATACCTTGTTTGTTCCCTTTTAGGAACAACTCCGGGAATGATTCTTTCAATACTTATGGGCAAGGCCATTATCAAACCCGCATCAAAGGACTTTCTTATTCCGCTTTTTATAAACCTGGCACTTCCGGCTGTTGCAACTGTTTTTTACTATTTGGTAAAACAAAATCAAAAGCATAGGAGCTGATATATGTGAACATATTGGTCACATTGGACGAAAATTACATCCCTCCCCTTAAAGTTATGTTGTGGTCATTGTTTTTCAATAATCCGGGTTGTGATTTTAAAGTATATCTTCTTCACTCTTCAATTCCAGAAAACAGCCTTAGAAGTCTTAGAAGGTTTGTTGAAAACAACGGTCAAAAGCTATTTCCTATACAAATAGACAACAACTATTTTGAAAATGCACCTGTTGTCATGCATTATACCAAAGAAATGTACTACCGCCTTTTGGCGTATAAATTTTTGCCCCAGGATATGAATAAAATTTTATATTTGGACCCTGATATTCTAATCATAAACAGCATCAGGGAGCTTTATAATATGGATATATCAGACAACCTCTTTGCTGCAGCCTTCCATAAAAGAGTTCCGATAAAAGAAATCAACAAGCTGCGCCTTAAGGCTTATGAAATGGAGGAATATTTTAATTCCGGCGTTCTGCTTATGAATTTGGAGCTTCAGCGTAAAGAAATTGACGAGGGCGAAATCTTCAAATATGTTGAAAAAAACAAGGCTCGGTTGGTTTTGCCCGACCAGGATATCTTAAACGCTTTGTTTGCTAAAAGAATAAAAGCATTAGATGAGTTTAAATATAATTTTGATACAAGGTATTATAAATATGCCAGACTTTTAAACAGCAAGGCAATAAACATGGAGTATATCATAAAAAATACGGTCATACTGCATTTTTGCGGCAAGAAAAAGCCTTGGAAGAAAAACTATAGTGGAAAGTTTCACTCCCTGTACCAGCATTATATTGCGCTTTCTCAAAGGCAGTGTTTGAAGCATTAGCTTCAAACACTGCCTTTTTAATATCACATATTAAATTAGATTTCATAATATAAAGTAAGATAATATAATTGGGACAGGTGATAAAAATTGAATAAATATAAAGTTTGTGTCTATGCCATATGCAAAAACGAGGAAAAGTTTGTTGATGCTTGGGTAGATTCCATGAGCGAAGCGGACCTTATTGTTGTTACGGATACCGGCTCTACAGACAAAACCGTGGAAAAGCTGCGGAAAAAGGGCGTGATTGTTTACAGTGAGGAAATAAAACCGTGGAGGTTTGATGTGGCAAGAAACATTTCCCTTGGCCACGTCCCCGAGGACGTGGACATTTGCGTATGCACCGACCTTGACGAGCTTTTTCAAAAGGGCTGGAGAAAGCTTTTGGAGGATAAATGGAGTCCCGAAGTTACCATGGCAAATTATATGTATAACTGGAGCCATAAGGCAGATGGAACCCCTGATGTGCAAATCAACTATTTTAAAGTACATTCCCGCTTTGACTATAAGTGGCAGTATCCTATCCACGAATGCCTTAAATACATTGGCAAAGGCCCTGAAAAAAAGGTGTTTGTGGAAGGTATGATTTTAGACCACTATCCCGACCCTGCAAAATCACGCGGTTCTTATTTAGGGCTTTTGGAGCTGGCGGTAAAAGAATCTCCGGAAGATGACAGAATGATGTATTATCTTGGCAGGGAATACATGTATAAAGGTATGTGGGAAAAATGTATCGAAACATTGAAAAAGCACCTTTCCTTGAAAAATGCTGTGTGGCGTGAGGAAAGATGCGCTTCCATGAGATGGATTGCACGCTCCTTCCACGAACTTAAAAACCCGTCAGAGTCCCTTTGCTGGTATTACCGGGCAATAGCAGAGTGCCCATATATGCGCGAGCCTTATATAGAATGCGCCCAAAAAGCGTATTTGTGGCATGAGTGGCATATTGTATATTTTATGGTGGAGCAGGCACTTAAAATTACGCAAAAATCTATGACCTACACAAACATGGGCTATTGCTGGAACCATACTCCATATGATTTGGGCGCAATTAGCTGCTATCACCTTGGACTGCTTGAAAAGTCAAGGGAATACGCAAAGCAGGCGCTTTCCCTTGACCCAAAGAACGAAAGGCTTCGCAATAATCTTAAAATAATAGAAGAAAAACTTGAAAAAGTGGGCTGTTAGCCCACTTTTACTGTGTCCCATTTATTTTTATTTATTTGCAAAATTTCTTGTAAACATATTTTTGCCCTCTAAAAGGCTTTCGATAGTGTCAAAGCCTAATCGGTGCAAAAGCTCGATAACATAAGGGTTTTCGGCAGGAGTTTTGTATTTTGCTTCCTGTCCGTATCTATTTACAAATTTTGTTCCTTCTTCCTTGGGGATAAGAGCCTTAGGACCTCCTACACAGCCGCCTTTGCAGCCCATTCCTTCAAGAAAGTTTGCTGTAACGCTGCCGCTTATAATTTCGTTTAAAAGCTCCTTGCATTTAACAGCACCATCTGCCTGTTTTGCCACAAGGGGTATCTTCCGCTCAGGCTTTAGCCTGCTTAATGTGCTTAAAACTGCATCGCTTACGCCCCCAACTCTTGCGTAAATTCTGCCGCCTTTGGAGGAATGGTCGCGCAAGTCCTCCTCGAACTTGGCAGGGTCAATATCCACTGCATCAAAAATATCCCAAACCTCTTGAAAGGTCAAAACATAATCCACAGCGTCCGCTATATCCTTGTCTTTCGCTTCTGCCTTTTTTGCAACGCAAGGCCCGATAAAAACAGTTTTCGCATCAGGATAAAGCTTTTTTATAGAGCGACCGCAAGCTACCATAGGTGAAACAGACGGAGGCAAATGGGGAACAAGTTGATGATAAATCTTTCTAATCATAGCAATCCATATTGGACAGCAGCAGCTTGTCAGCATAAAATCTTTGTCGGTTTGAATAGTTCTATCAAATTCAAGTGCTTCCTTTAAAGTTAAAATGTCTGCAAACAAGGCAACCTCAAGCATGCCGGAAAAGCCCAATGCTTTAAAAGCACTTCTTAGCTTCCCCGGGGTTACATCCTCGCTAAACTGGCTTGTAAACGCAGGCGCAATCATTGCATATACGGGCTGCTCGTCTTGTTTTAAAAGCTCTAAAACAGGAAGAATGTCTTTTCTGTCAACCAAGTTTCCCAGCTTGCAATTGTCTATGCAATCGCCGCAGCCTGTGCAATCTTCCGGAGAAATGACCAAATTTCCGCTGTCATCTCTTTTTATGGCGTTAAAAAAGCATACTCGTTTGCACTTTTCCTTTTGCTCGTCGGAGCATTGGCAATCGCCAACACGCATAACAGGTGCTTGATTTTCCGGCTTTAGCAAGCACTCTAAATGGTGCTCGTCAAAGTCCGGAAGTTTTTTAAGCTTTTCTATCTCCTCGTCCAACTTGTTTGCCACCGCCGCACTTACAACTCGGTTATACAAAGAATAAAAAGTGTTCATTTCAAGCTTTCTCCCTTTCCCGCTTGCGGCAATCCTGCAAGCCTCATTGTTTTGCTTTTTATCATATAAAAGCTTTGTATAAATAGTATGACACCTGTTACTGCAAGCATATACTCAATAGGAACAACATCCGCCAAAGGACCGAAAAGTATCATGGCGATTGGCATCACCGAGCTTGACACCATGGACACGGCACCAAAAACCCTGCCTAAATATTCATCCTCGACCTTTTCCTGTATCAAAACATTGCACGGAGTGTTAAACATTGGCATAACCAAGCCCAAAACCACCATAATTCCAATATAAAGCCAAAACTGTGGGTTAATTCCTAAAATTAAAGTTCCAATACCTGTAACAACGCAGGACAAAGTCATGGTATAAACCCTGTTTCTAAAGCCGCCCCAAGCTGTGATAATTGTTCCGCCGACAATCATGCCTGCGGCAAACCCAATTTCCGCAACAGTAAGGTAAAACACGTCCGCGCCGAACACCCTCGTTATGTGAAGGGGTGTCAAAAATGCCACAGGGGATACAAAAAATGAAAAGAACACAAAGAATATGAAAAATGTTTTTAAAAAGCTGTGCTCTTTAATATACTTTATTCCGGAAAGCATCTGCGACACATATCCTTTTTCAGCCGTATCTTCTCCTTTTTTACCCTTGGCGTAAACAAAAAACACAAGCGTCAAAATACCTAAAGCCGCAGTAAAAACGTCAATCAAAAATATTATTTCTATTTCAGCAAAATTTAGCAATGCTCCGCTTACCATAGGAGATATTAAAAATACTACGGATTGAATGCTGCCGTTTAAACCATTTACCCTTGTAAGCTTTTCCTCCGGCACTATCTGCGGAATAAACGCATTAAAGGCAGGAGTGTGAACACCTGCACCAAACGCCCGTATGGCTGAAGTCGCAAAAAGAAGCCATATATAATCATAGCCTGCCCAAAAAAGCATCGCCAAAATTAAAGTGGATAAGGCGATTGCGCCGTCGGATATTACTATTAAATTTTTCCGGTCATACCTATCCGCCCATACACCCGCAAACGGAGACAACAAAAACGTAGGTACAAACGAGCATATTATGGAAATGGTCATCATTGTACCAGATTGCGTTTGAAGGGTAATGTACCACATAATTGCATATTGTACGAGGGACGAGCCAAAAAGTGATATGGTCTGTCCTGTTAGAAACATAAATATGTTTTTTTGCCAACTCTGTTGTTTTGTCAAAGTATATTCCCCATTCTGCTATTTAAGGTTTTACAATTATATCATATTAGTTTTTCCAATGCAATTATTTTTATTAAAATTTTTCCATTTATTTTTTTAAAAGGTCGTCTATTTTTTGCATTAATGTTTTCTGCGGTATTTGCCCTTGATAAACATCTGTTATGTTACCGTTTTTGTCTATAAAATAAGTCATAGGAATTGATGATATGCGATAAATATATCCCGCCTCACCTTTTGTATCAAAATATACGGGCATGGTATAGTTGTTTTCGGCTATAAAGGCATTTGCCTTTTGTATGGTTTCCCTTTGCCCATCAACCAAATCCACCATTATAAATTCAATTTCATCATTAAAACTATCATATGCTGTTTGAAAATGGGGAAATTCGGCTTTGCAAGGCGGGCACCAGCTTGCCCAGAAATTAAGCACAATCGGCTTTCCAAACTTAGAAGACAGGGTTACTTCATTTCCGGATACGTCCAAAACCGTAAAATCAGGTGCGATATTTCTGCTTTCCTGCCCGGCTGCTTCTTCTAAAGACGGTGTTTGGGCCGGAGCGGGCTTTGGCGCATTTTGAAAAGCCGCATAGTTGTAATACAGCACTGCCAGGGCAATAAACAAAGCAAAAGAGCATATATAAATTATTGTTTTCAATTTTTGATTCATTTAGTCCTCCTCCTAAATGGATAATTTTGAAATAAAGAAAAACATATATCCGGTAACCATCAAAATTCCCGTTGCAACAAGGAAAAGCCCGGAAATAATATTTATAACCTTATAGTTTTTCTTTATAAAATCAAAGGCATTTTTCAGCCTGTCAATCAAAATTGCGCTTATAATAAAGGGAATTCCAAGCCCAAGAGAAAAAAACAAAAGCAAAAACACACCCTTTAGCGCTGCTCCGCTTTGTGCGGCAATCATCAAGGCCGAGCCTAAAAAAGTTCCCACACAAGGAGTCCAGCCTATGGAAAAGACCATTCCAAACAAAGCAGTTGACCAAAAGCTGTGGTTGATTTTGTTTACAGACCTTACTTTAACATTACTCAGAAAAGGGATTTTAACGATGTTTAGAAAGCTTAATCCAAAAATAATGACAATTGAGCCTGTAATGATATTAACAACCGTTTCATATCTTCTTAAAAACTGTCCTACCGTTCCTGCAAAGGCGCCCAAAGTTACAAAAACTATGGTAAACCCCAATACAAAGCCCAATGCGTTTTTTAATGTTTTGCTTTTAGAGTTTTCAGATTCACCCGCCCCGGCAAAGAAAGTCACATACACAGGAAGCATAGGAAGCAGGCACGGGGAAATAAAAGTGATTATTCCTTCCAAAAAAGTTAAAACATACTGCATCCGACCACCCCTTTTTTGTGGTATTTTATATATTTTTATAATTATGACAGTTTTTTCGTTTTAGTACAGTGACAAAATCACATAAACCATATCTTGATATCATATAATATTATGATAAGGAATTAAAAGGAGATGTTATTATGGCGGGCAAAATTATTAAATATTACACAGACGGAAACACTTCCAAAGGGTTTATAAGTCTTTTGCACTCAAACCTTTGCGATGTGGACAACCTGCTTGTCCTAAAAGGTCCTTTAGGCATGGAATTCTCTGACATTATAAACGAGATAGCCAAAGACGTTGTTTCCAAAAACTGCTATATTGAATTTATGTACACACCCGAAAAAGCCGATTCCGTAAGAGGAATAAAGGTTCCGGACAAAAATATTGCAGTTGTTGATGGACGCAATATCGAGGATATTGCAGGAAAGAACTCCCGCTTTTACGACTTGACAGAATTTATCTTAAGCGAAACCGTTCGAGAATCCAAAGACTATATAGCTCGATTGGAAAAAGAAATTGAAAGCCTTAAATCACTCGCGTACCTTGCTTTTGCCGATGCCCTTAAAATACACGACGAGTGGGAAAGCATTTACATCAGCAATATGAATTTTGAAAAAGCCGACGATATTGCCAAAAAAATGATAAATGAAATGCTTTCAGATACCAAAGAAGGCAAAAAACAAATTACTTATCACAGGTTTTTAGGTGCTGCCACGCCTTATGGCTCCCGAGATTTTATACAAAATTTAACCGAAGGTATAAATAAAAGATATTTTATAAAAGGCAGACCCGGCAGCGGAAAATCCACCATGCTGAAAGCAATTTTAAAAGAGGCAGAAAGCAGGAACATAACAGTAGAAGTGTATCATTGCGGCTTTGACCCAAACAGCCTTGATATGCTAATACTGCGCAGTGAGTCGGCAGCCATCTTTGACAGCACCGCCCCCCATGAATACTTTCCGGAAAGAAAAACCGATACCGTAGTAGATATGTATTATGGGGCCATCGAAACAGGAACGGACGAAAAATTCGAAGAAAAATTAGAGAACATTTCACAAAGATACAGCGAAAAGATGAAAGAAGGCACTAACTTTTTGCTAAAAGCAAGAAAGGAAACAGACATTCTTGAGAAAATTTACAAAGACGCAGAAGACATCAGCCTGCGTGAGAGTTTTATCGAAAAAATAAAGTCAGACATATTTAAAACCACCGGCTAAAGCCGGTGGTTTTAAATTAAACTTCCGTTTTCCAAAGACCATGCAGGTTGCAATATTCAAATACATTAACAACCTCGTCGTCAATCAGTGTAAATTCTACATGGGGCTCTTCACCCGGCAAGAGAGATTTACGCTGTCCGCCTCTTTTTGTTTCGATGTAAACCCACTCGATATAATGCTCTTCAATCATTGGGTGTGGAACACTTCCAATGTCAACAATCACCTTATTACCTTCAACAACGACTACAGGAACGTGCTTTTCTTCTGAAGCATCCACTGTGTTAGGAACTAACTCTTCCATTTTTTCGCCGCAGCAAACCGTAGGCACGCCTTTGTTAAAAATCATGCCGATAAGGTTTCCGCAGGTTTTGCAGATGAAAAATCTTTGATTCTTTTTACTCATAAAAAGACCCTCCCTACTTTTTTAATATTAGTAATCAATAACCCTAAGCTGGAAATGAGCCTTGGGGTGAACACAAACAGGGCACATATCAGGTGCCTCTTCACCCTCGTGAACATGACCGCAATTTAGGCAAATCCAAACCTGTTTTGTTTCTCTTTTGAACACTTTACCTTCTTTAACATTGTTGTAGAGGGCTGTGTATCTTTCGTCGTGGTCTTTTTCGATTTTTGCAACGCCTTCAAAAAGCTTGGCTATATCTTCAAAGCCTTCTTCGCGCGCTTCCTTTGCAAAGTTTGCATACATTTCTGTCCATTCATATCTTTCGCCTTGTGCTGCAGATTCAAGGTTATCCATGGTGCTGCCGATTCCATGAACCAGCTTAAACCATATTTTTGCATGCTCCTTTTCGTTGTTGGCGGTCTCTGCAAAAATATTAGAAATTTGAACATAGCCTTCTTTTTTGGCTTTTGATGCGTAAAAATCATATTTTGTTCTTGCCATTGACTCTCCGGCAAAGGCATCCATCAAGTTCTTCTGTGTTTTAGTTCCTGCTAATTTCGACATATTTAGCATCCTCCTTTGTAATTTAGTACATTGCTTTACGCTAATTATACTATCAAACTGTATTTTTGTCAATAAATTATGGTATTAAACCTATTTTCTATATTTAGTTGAAAAATATTCCACAATAGGCAGGGTAAATGGCTTGACACTAAGGCCGCAAAACATTATAATTGATAAAAGAACATTAATTTTCCATTTATGGATTCATTTGCTTTATGAAGTTATGGGAGGGCTATTTATGATTGTAATCTTAAAAAAAGGAGTAACCCGAAAACAGGTCGAAAACGTTGAACAAAAGCTTGCTTCGCTTGGATTTAAAACTCACCCTATTGTGGGAGATTATAAGACGGTTATCGGAGCAATAGGTGATAAAAGAAATATAAATAAAAATCTTATATTGTCTATGGAAGGCGTTGAAGAAATTGTCCCTATAATGCTTCCTTACAAGCTTGCGGGAAAAGAGCTTTACAAAGAGCCTACCACAATAGATATTGGCGATGGTATAACCATAGGCGGAGGTCACCTTGCGGTTATGGCAGGACCCTGTGCCATTGAAGGCGAGGATGAGTTTATTTCCGTTGCCAAAAAGGTTAAGCAAAGCGGAGCTGTTATCTTAAGGGGCGGTGCCTTTAAGCCACGTTCTTCCCCCTATTCTTTCCAAGGGCTGGAGCTTGAAGGGCTTGAGATTATGGCTGCTGCAAAAAAGGAAACCGGGCTGAAGCTTGTAACCGAGGTTGTGGATACCCGCGACGTTGAAACCGTTGACCGATTTGTAGATATTATACAAATTGGCGCCCGCAATATGCAAAATTTCAGGCTGCTTAAAGAAGTGGGCCATTGCAAAAAGCCTGTGCTTTTAAAAAGAGGGCTTTCCGCAACCATAACCGAATGGCTTATGGCGGCGGAATATATTATGAGCGAGGGCAACGAAAAGGTTATACTTTGCGAGCGAGGAATCAGAACCTTTGAAACCGCAACAAGAAACACCCTGGACTTAAGTGCTGTTCCTGCGGTTAGAGACACTTCCCACCTTCCGATAGTTGTTGATCCCAGCCACGGAACAGGACACGCCAAATTTGTTGCATCCATGGCAAAGGCTGCCGTTGCAGCAGGCTGCGACGGGCTGATTATAGAAGTTCATCAAGACCCGCCAAATGCCATGAGTGACGGTGAACAATCCCTCACTCCCAAGCAGTTTGGTGATTTAATGGAAAGCCTTAAAAAAATAGCAGGTGTGGTAGGTAAAAGCTTATGAAGATAGGATATTTAGGACCGGACGGAACGTTTTCCCAGCTTGCGGCAAGCAAGCTGGAAAAATCCCTTTCAAACGTAGATGTAGAAAAGGTTGCTTATGCATCAATTCCAAGCCTTATTGCCGCAGCAGGCAGCGGGGAAGTTGACGCCGCTGTGCTGCCGATAGAAAACTCATTGGAAGGCGGCGTTAACACCACCCTTGACTGCCTTGCGTTCGAGTGTGACCTGTCAATAACAAAAGAAATTTTAATCAAGGTCAGGCAGAATTTATTAAGTAAGACAGATATGAAAAATATAAAAAAAATATATTCCCATCCTCAACCGATAGGGCAGTGCTCCCGTTTTTTGGCAAAAAACTTTTCTAATGTTGAAATAGTTTACACAAACAGCACTGCACAGGCCGCCGCTTTTGCGGCAAAGGATACATCTTCCGCGGCTCTTGGCGGTGAAAGCCTGGCGGATAAGTACTCTCTTAATATTTTGGCACAAGGAATTGAGGACAATCCCGGAAACACCACACGTTTCGTGGTTGCAAAGAAGAATCCTCCGCCAATAGCGGAAGCGGACAAAACATCAATTGTATTTAATGTTGACAACAAGCCCGGGGCACTTTTTAAAATGCTTAGCATTTTTGATATTTTTGGTATAAACATGGTTAAAATAGAATCCCGTCCTGCCAAAACGGTTTTGGGTGAATATGTTTTTTTTGTTGACATAAATGGCTCCACAAAGGATGAAAACATTGAAAGAGACCTTGAAATAGTTAAATACAAATCTACTTTTTTCAAAATCTTAGGAACTTACAAGGAGGAAAAAAATGGCCGAGATTAGATGGAATCCGCTAATCAAAGATTGGGTGATGATTGCTTCTCACAGGCAGGACAGGCCTCAAATGCCTAAGGATTGGTGTCCGTTTTGCCCCGGCAGTGGCAAGGTGCCTGATAATTTTGATGTATATAAATACGACAACGATTTTCCTGCACTGTCACAAACACCGCCTGTACCCGACGATGTAGCGACGAAGCTTTATTTAACCGCCGAAGCTTACGGAAAATGCGAGGTTGTTTTGTATTCGCCGGAGCATACCATAACACTTCCCGAGCTTCCGGTCCCTCATATACGAAAGCTTATTGACCTTTGGACAGATAGGTTTGTCCAGCTTTCAAAGGATGAAAAAACCAAATATGTGTTCATATTTGAAAACAGGGGCGAAGTTGTAGGGGTTACCATGCCCCATCCCCATGGACAAATTTACGCCTATCCCTTTATTCCAAAACGTATTGAGCTGGAGCTTGATGCCTGCCTTGAACACTATGAAAAAAACCACTCCTGCCTAATTTGCGACATGAACAAGGAGGAGAAAAACGCAGGTCTTAGGATAGTTATGGAAAACAAGCATTTTGTTGTTTACATACCATTTTTCAGTGAATATCCGTATGGCACTTATGTTGTAAGCAAAGCCCACAAACAGAATATAGCCGAATTTACCGATGAGGAAAAGGACTCTCTGGCGCAAATTCTGCGAGACATTACCGGAACCTATGACAGCTTGTTTGACAAGCAATTCCCATATATGATGTGTATGTATCAAAATCCCGTAAACAGTCAGGACACAAAAGACTATTATCATTTTAGAATTGTGTTTTTCCCGCCCATGCGTGATGAAAACAAGCAAAAATTCAACGCTTCCAGCGAAACGGGCGTATGGGCACATTGCAACACAACCGCTCCCGAGGAAAAAGCAAAGCAAATGCGAGATGCCTTTGAAAAATTCAAGAAAAAACATAGCTAATAAGCAAAAGTGCAGCTTATTAGAAAAGCCGCAGGTTATAAAAAAATCAAAGTCTGCCATAAGGCAGACTTTGTGCAAACTAAAATAAGGGCGTAAGAGCCCTTATTTTTTATATGTATTTATCTTCTTAAAAACGGCGGTATGTCAATGTCGTCATCGTCAAACAATGTAGAAACGGATTCGCCTTCTTCCTCTTCTTCCGCCTTACCTTTAGACATCGGTCTGAATTCCTGAGGCTGATTTTCCGAATCAAATCCGGTTGCTATAACGGTAACCTCTATTTCATCGCCTAAATCCTCTTTTATTGATGCACCAAATATGAAATCGGCGTTTTCATCCGCAAGTTCTTGGACAATCTCGTTAGCTCGTCCAATTTCAAGCATTCCCATTGCCGAGCCTCCGGCAATATTAAGCAAAATTCCCCTTGCTCCTTTAATGGAAGTTTCAAGAAGTGGGCTGTTTATAGCCAGCTTTGTAGCTTCCTCCGCCCTGTTTTTGCCGCTTGCCCTGCCTACGCCCATGTGGGCATATCCGGTGTTCTTCATAACACGCTTAACGTCTGCAAAGTCAAGATTGATAAGACCGGGAACAACAATAAGTTCGGATATTCCCTGCACGCCATGCTTTAATACATCGTCTGCCAACCTAAATGCGTCAATAACAATAAGGTCTTCCTCCAAAAGCTTGTCGTTTGGGATAACCACCAACGCATCAGACGCCTCTTTAAGCTGCACAATACCCGCTTCCGCCTGTACCATACGTTTTCTTCCTTCAAAGGTAAAAGGCTTGGTAACAATGGCAACGGTTAAAATGCCAAGCTCTTTAGCAACTGAAGCAACAACAGGAGCAGCACCGGTTCCGGTTCCTCCGCCCATTCCTGCGGTAACAAACACCATGTCTGCGCCTTCTAATGACTTCGCAATATCGTCACGGCTTTCATCGGCCGCCTTTTTACCTATTTCCGGGTCAGCGCCAGCACCCAAACCACGGGTTAGCTTTTCCCCAATTTGAATAACAGTTTGAGCATTAGATGCTCTTAAAGCCTGCTTGTCCGTATTTATGGAAATAAATTCAATGGACTTAAGACCTGCTTCTATCATTCGGTTAACCGCATTATTACCGCCGCCGCCAACACCCACGACCTTTATTTGAGCTACCTGCTCTTTATCTATTTCAAATTCAATCACGGAACCGTCCTCCTTACAACATTATTTCGCTTTTAAATAAATTACACCATTATTACAACATTATATATAACTTTTTTGGATTTGTAAAGCCAATAAGGCAAATTAGTTTAAAATTTTTATTAATTTTAGTCAGACGAGCGCCTGCTTAGCAAAAATCGACGAATTACGGAAAAATTTTGAAACAATCTGGTTCCAAATACAATAACTGCCGCCAAATAAATATCCACATCCAAAAGCTTTCCGATATAGGTTAAAACCATTGCTAAAATAGCGTTTCCAAAAAGTCCGGTCATAAAAATTTTCATTTTAAAATTATTGTTGATTGTTGCGGCAAATCCGCCAAAAACCGAATCCATGCCGGCAAGAATCGCTATGGCAACATAAGGAGTAAGCTCTGCCGGGATATTAACCGGAACGAATAAAGCAAGCCCCACTCCAAAAAGCAAAGCTATTATTACCAAAATCATTGCTGTCCCTCCTTTTTTGCCGGCTCTTCCTGCACTGGCGTTGCGTAAACAAAGTTTATATTTCCCTTGTACGCATTAACAGTAAGCTTTGTTGACTTTTTAACCACAATATCAAGCCCATAGCTTTTTAATGCATCATAAACCCCACCTCTCATCATTAACGCATTTTCCATATTGGCTGAATCGCCTATTGCCATGATTTCAAAAGGTGCCGCAAAACGGTTGTTGTTAATGCTTATTGTAGCACCTGCACAGCGTATTTCCGATGTGGCTACAACCCGCTCTCCGTTTATCTGAATAGCCTCTGCGCCTGCATCGTTTAATTCGTTTATTATCCATAAAATATCCAGGTCATGGGCGATATAATCGTTAGGGTTAGAGCCTGCACCGGAAGGGAGGCTGCTGTCCTTTACGGTAACAATAACACCCGGGCCTTCAACCGCTGTCAGCCCCGCAAGAACTTCCGCTCTTTGAAGCTGGCTTGACAAAACCTTTGAATAGTCGCTGCTTGTTGCGGCTTTTTCCTGGTATTGATAAAGGTCGTCTTTTAAAGCATAAAGCTGAGTTTGCAGGTTTTCATTACGTTCCTTTTCCATTTGCAAAAGGGAGATAAGTTCTGCAGAGCGTGTATTTTCAGGGCTTTGAATCCTATTATGACTTACACTTCTTATTTGAAGCGTAATTGCAAACGCCATTATAAGGCAAATACTGCTTATTGCGATTTGTGCATTGGTAATTTTCATTGTTTTAACCTCCCAAACTTATTTAACTTCTCTGTAGTTAGCCCCTGTTTTCGGATTGCTCATATTTAGATAGCCTTTGGGATTTGGCCCCAGCTTATCGTTAATAGTCCTTAAAGTAAGGTTTATCTTATAGTCTATATCTTCTGTTTTTCCGATATACACTTCCAAGTTTTCTTTGTAAAAAAGCGTAAGCTTGTCCACTTCAGAAACGTCAATGGATGTAAAGCTTTCCAAAGCTTTATTATCCGTTATTGCCTTTATGGCATCACAAATCATTTCATTTTTTTCTTGAAAGTCCGGCTGCAAAATCTCTCCCGCAGCAAAGTTCTCCACGCCGCTGCCGGTAATCATGGGAACGGTTTTCTCCGGAACGCTTTCGCTATACTCCAGTATTTTACAGTTTTCATCTATATAAATGTATCCTTCGTCAAGGGGCACATAGCCATAAACTTCGGATTCAGTAATTTCAAATTTAATAATGTTTGGAATTTTTCTGCTTATTTTTACGGTGTCTATATAAGGTATCTGCTCTATAAAGTCTTTTGCTCTTTTAACATTTGCGGCAAATATGTTTTCGCCATAATTTATACTTGACGCCAACACTATTTCTTCAGTCGGCACAACTGAATTATTAACACATACTATTTCTTTTATTCTAAAGATGGGTGAAAGACGCAGGAAGAGAATTAAACATAAAAGCAGAAAGGAGAAAAACAGAATCTTTCTTCTTCTGCGATTACGTTTAATTCTTTTTTTATAATTTTTGACCCTGACAGTTCTTCCGTCAGGAGTCATTCTGCTTACGTAATCCATACTGCACCTCAAAGCTTGCTTTAGTTAATCTATTCTCTTTATGTTTGCTCCAAGAGCCCTTAATCCTTCGTCAAAATTTTCATATCCCCTGTCCAAATGGCACAAGCCTGAAACTTCAGTAGTTCCTTCCGCATTAAGCCCTGCAATTATCAGGGCTGCCGCGCCCCGAAGGTCGGTTGCGGCAACCTTTGTGCCCGAAAGGCGTTTTACCCCCTTTACCACCGCAATCCTTCCGTCAACCTTTATGTCCGCTCCCATTCTGTTAAGCTCGGCAACATGCTTATAACGGTTTTCAAACATGTTTTCCGCAATTATGCTGGTTCCGTCAGCCACTGAAAGAACAGACATAATAGGCGCCTGAGCATCCGTCGGAAAGCCGGGATGGGGAAGTGTGCGTATATAATTAATGGGCAGGGGCCGGCTTTCGGCCTTGATGGTTACCGTATCGGCTTGCGACGATACTTCAAACCCGCAATCCTTTAAAACAGAAACAACGGGATGGATATGTTCCGGCACTACATTGGTAAGGGTAACATGTCCGCCGGCTGCTGCTGTTGCGGCAAGGAACGAGGATGCAACAATCCTGTCGGGTATAACGCAATGCTCAACATTGTGCAAGCGGTCCACACCCTCTATGGTGATAACCGATGTGCCGGCACCGCTGATTTTTGCCCCCATTTTGTTTAAATAATCTTGTAAATCTACAATTTCAGGCTCCTTTGCCGCATTGTTAATGGTGGTGACGCCTTTTGACAAAACTGTTACAAGCATGATATTTTCCGTTGCCCCAACGCTGGGGAAATCCAAGTGAATGTTATCAGGCTTGATATCGTCAACCTCACAGTTTATGTAACCATGTGATTCATCCACCTTAATGCCAAGTTGTCTGAAAGCTTTTAAATGAAGGTCAATAGGACGTGGTCCAAGTTCACAACCACCGGGCATGGAAATAGAAGCCTTTCGGCATCTTGCGACTATTGCTCCCAAAAACATAATCGACGAGCGCATCTCTCTCATCAAAGACTCGGGAACATGGTGGGTTGAAATATTTTCTGAATCAACTATAATGGTGCTTCCTTCCCAGGTTACATTGCAACCAAGACCTTTTAATATATCGATTGATGATTTTACGTCTTTAAGGCGAGGGCAATCCCGGATAATATTTTTTCCGCCGTTTATTACAGTAGCGGCAAGAATCGGAAGCACGGCATTTTTTGCACCTTGTACTCTAACAACGCCTTCAAGCCGTTGTCCGCCTTCTATAATAATTTTACTCATTACTCAAATCAATCCTCTCCGTATTTCTTTGCAATAATATAATATGCAGGAAAAAATAGTAAGGTGAATTTTGGGTAACAAGCATATATAGAAAGCGAATCAAAAACTGTTATACGTTAGGCTCTCCCAAATCCAAAGGTGTTGGGGTTGGAGTGGGCGTTGGAGTTGGTGTTGGCGCAGGAGCCTTGGATGATTCCGGTTTTTTACTTTGCTGCGGCGATGATGTGGAAGGTGAATCGGGCTTTTTGGATGGGGACGGGCTTGCAGTCGAATCTTGAAGGTCTTGGTCTTCCTCTGCATCTGTTTGCTCGTCATCTAAATCCTCATCTTCAGGCTCGTGGGATGTGCAAACCACTCTTGGCTGAGTGCCTGATTTAAAATAGCTTGTTCGCGTGGATTTACAAAGCTCGCCGGGAAGGTCGCCGGATATGGTACAATAAGTGGCAGAAACTACTCCGCTGCTTGCCGAAAAGGGCATGCCGGGCAGCTTTTTGGCGCTGTGGATTTGCTGCATTACCCTTTTCCACATGCCAACACCCGGGTTGCTGCCCATATAACTCATGGACTGCGGATTATCATAGCCTATCCAAATTCCTCCTACATAATAAGGAGTAAATCCTACAAACCATCTATCAATATCCTTATCGGTTGTTCCGGTTTTGCCGCCTATGCCATAAGCACCGCTAAACCTTGCCGAACCGCCGGTGCCATAATCTACGACACCTTTTAGCATATTTGCCATAATGGATGCCGTTTGCTCCGACATCGCCTTATGGCTTTGCTTTTTATTTTCCAATATAATTCTTCCTTCGCTGTCCGTAACCTTTGCATAGCTGTATGGCTTTGTATAAATTCCCCTGTTTACAAAAGGAACGTAGGCCGCTGTAAGCTCAAGGGGCGAAATTCCTTTTGAAAGCCCGCCCAAGGAAATAGCCAAGGATTTATCCAAATCGGTAAGGGTTGAAATTTTTAAATTTTCTTCCATGAATTTAACGCTTGCATTAACCCCCAAACGCTCTAAAACCTGAACAGCAACGGTGTTTATAGATTGCTCCAAGGCATAGCTTATAACCATGGGGCCTCTAAAGCCTGCGTAAAAGTTTTTAGGCGACCAGCCGTTGGCGTATCTTAAAAGTTTGTCCTGATAAACTGTTGCAGGGGTAATTAAATTATGTTCAATGGCAGGCGCATAAACAGCAATAGGCTTGATTGCGGAGCCCGGCTGGCGATATGACTGGGTTGCGCGGTTTAAGGTCCTGTTGGCGGTTTTTTCCCCTCTTCCTCCAACAACCCCTTTTATCTCACCTGTTTCGGGACTGATTATAACCATCGCAGCTTCCGGTGCTTCTGCGTTCCTTGGCTTTGGAATGCTTGAAGGGTCTGCAAAGACCTTGTCCATGGCCGATTGAACAACAGGGTCTATTGTTGCATATATTTGCAAACCTCCACTATAGAGCATCCTTTCGGCAATTGCCGAGGAATGTCCTTTAACCTGCTGCAAATCACGCAAAACATCCGCAATTACAAGGTCGGCAAAATATGACTGCTTGCTTACTGCCTCGCGGCTTTTGCCGACAAATTTCAGCTCTTCGGAAACAGCCTCGTCATAAGTTTTTTTATCTATGTATCCCAGTTGAAGCATTTTTGCAAGAATAACCTCTTGCTTTGCTTTGTTGTTTTCGGGATTTACAATTGGGTCGTAGTAAGACGGAAGCTGGGTTATCCCTGCAATAGCAGCAGATTGGGCAATGGTTAGCTGTGAAACATCCTTATCAAAATAAAAATCTGCGGCACTGCCTATTCCATAACAGCCTTGCGCCAAATATATGGTATTCATGTAAAGCTCTAAAATCTGCTCCTTGGTCAGTTTCCTCTCAAGGCTTACAGCCCTTGCGATTTCCCTGATTTTACGAGTAGGGGTAATATCCTTCTCTCCGGTAATGTTTTTAATAAGCTGTTGGGTTATAGTACTGGCACCCCTGCCTTTTCTCCTTAAAACATAGTCAAAAACAGCCTTGGATGTGCTTTTAATGTCAAAGCCCTTATGCTTATAAAACCGTTCGTCTTCAATTGCAATAAACGCCAGCTGAAGGTGCTTCGGCGTTTCCGTAATATCGACCCAAACACGGTTTTCTTCGCCATAGAGGCGTTCATACTCAACTCTTTCACCTGTTTCAGGGTCAATATAATAAATAAAAGAAGTTTCATTAAGCTGCAGTTCGTCGATATTTAAGCCTGCAGTGGTATCAAGCAGTCCAAAAAGTGCTCCGGCAACCACTCCCGCCGCAATTATTCCGCCGAACAAAAGCACCCCAACGAAAACCTTAATAAACATTTTTGATGCTTTAGACATAGTCACACCCCTAAACTCAATGCTTAAGATTTACTTTTTACACAATATTTTAATTATATCACATTTTCTAATAAAAAACATCATAAAATGAATATTTTTGCCCAAAGTGTGAAATAATATTTAAAGATTTACCAAAAATTCGTTTTCATACCAAAAGGAGGCAAAATATGAAACGAACAAAGCTGGCAATGATAATTTCGATATCTGCATTCGTTATTATATACTCCGCAGCACTTGTAAGCTTAGGGATATATTTGGGCAAAAAGCAAACCACGCCGCCCATCGCCGCGGTAGCAGCCACACATTTTATAGTAAAAGAGTACAACAACCAAATAGCTGTGTTTGAAGAAGGCTCCCAGATACCAATTAAATATCTAAGCATAAACATACACAGCCTGCGTAAGCAAGATAGGCTTAAGTTTCAAGAAGGCATCGTTGTGGAAAATGAAATAGAGCTTGCAAAATTAGAGGAGGACTTTTCCAATTAGACAAAGCCATTCTCCCTCCTGCTGCCTGCTTACAATTTCAATGCCGCATGATTTAAGGGCATTTGCCACTTCATTTTCCCTAAAATCTATAATACCCGATAAAATGCACACGCCTTCAGGTTTTAAATATGTCTTTATATCCGGTGCCAAAGCAATTATAACATCGGCCACAATATTTGCGGCAACAACGTCATAACCCGAACCAAGCATCTTTTTTAGCTGCAAATCCTCCAAAACATTGCCGGAAAAGACAGTAAAGTCCTTGTCATCCACTTTATTAAGCCTGGCATTTTGATAGGCTATCTTTTCGCAGTTTGGGTCAATATCTGCAGCAGTAACCTTTTTTGCCCCTAAAAGCAGTGAAATAATGGAAAGTATCCCGCTTCCACAGCCAAGATCCAAAACACTGCTGCCGGAGTAAACATATTTTTCAAGCTGCTGTATGCACATACGCGTGGTTTCATGAGTGCCTGTGCCAAATGCCATACCGGGATTTACTTCAAAAACAATCCTATCGGTGTCGTACAAAAGCTCATGCCACTGGGGCTTGATAAGGATTTTTTCGCCAATTTCAATTGGCTTGAAATATTTTTTCCAATTATTTGCCCAATCCTCTTCGCTTACATTGGAAAACTCCATATTCAAAGAGCCGTATTTTCCGTCCGCATCTTCGGCTTTCAAAGCACCGACGCTTTCCTTTATAAGCCTTAGCATATCATGTCCGGCTTGGTTATCACTAAGGTATACTTTTACGCAGGTTTTTCCTTTTTTAGACTCTAAAAGCGACTCATCAACATAGTCCCAATGCCGGGTTTGATTTTCCAAAAAATCTAAAAAATCCTTTTCGTCCTCTATTTCAAATCCTGTGATGCCAATATTATAAAGCCTTCCTGTTAAAGGCTCTATCCCCTCAGAGGTTGTGTTTATTGCAAGCTGTATCCAATCCAAAGCAATTTCCTCCAACTATATGTTTATCATATTTTGTATTACCAAAAGACAAAAAATTCCGAAAGTTAACGAATAAAAAACCAAGCTTATAATAACAAGGGCAATACCAAAATTCCTTTTTGAAGGAGCAACATTTTTCCTAAAGCTCCAAGCACATATCATGATAATGTTAACTATCGGTATTAATACAAGCAAAAATGTTAAAAGCCATTCCCCTACGGAAACTTCATTGGCTTTTTTATATTCTTTAGCCATTTTTTCAGCAGGAGTTGTAAAAGGCGGGTGAAACTGAACATTATTTCCCATAATACTACCTCCCCTCCTTTTAGATAATGTATATAAAAAAAGCTACTAAATAATCTTTAACTGCCAATTGTATTTATTATACACTAATTTACATTAAAATTCAATAAATAAATTGACGGTGGGAAAATAATGTGTTAATATAATATAAAGCAAAATGCTTACATATACATAAATGCTCTTAGCATGATTGGAGGAAAAATAAATGGCAGGCTTTTTTGGTTTTTTCGACTATACCAAGCCCGGAAAAGGCGTGGAAAAAGAAGAGTTTAAGCCGAATTTCAGCACATTTTTCAGAATTTTCTTCGGAAGGTTTTGGAAGCTTTTGCAACTTAACATGTTATATTTCATATGCTCAATCCCTTTGTTTGCAGCTATGCTTTTGTACCTTCCCATAGATACCATGGGCAGCGAAGAAGGGATTATTCCAATGTATAAAACAATGGTCTTTTTCCTGCTTTATTTTGCGGTTGTAGGAATAGCCCCCATTGCCACTGGGTTTACCTATGTTTTAAGGAATTTTACAAGCGACCGTCATTCTTGGGTTTTCAGCGATTTTTTTGAACAAATAAGAAAAAACTACAAGCAGGCTTTTGGGGTGCTTTTAATTGATATTTTGGCTGTTTTGGTTATTCCCGTTGCATATAACTTCTACACACAAATCATATCCTCAGGCAGCGAAACCGCCCAAGCAATGAGCGGTCTTGCGTTTTTTGCAAGAACTCTTATTGTAATGATTGGCGGAATGTATTTTATAATGCACTTTTATATTTACCAAATCATGGTTACCTTTGACATGAAGCTTTTACAAATACTAAAAAACTCTTTTATATTTTCACTTGCCCAACTTCCAAGAAACATTGGAGTGCTTGCTCTAATTACAGCAGTGGCGGGCCTTACATTCGGAATGTCAACTTTTATCGGTATATTGCTAAGCTTTTTAATTTCGGCAAGTATTATTGGTTACATTGTTAATTTTATAGTCCAGCCTGTAATTACAAAGCACATGATAAAAGATGGTGCCGATGGCATTGAAGAAGAAAATACCGAGCAAGAATAAATAAATAAATAAATAAATAAATAATCCCCTAATGCGTTAGCGTTAGGGGATTTTTAAACTATTTGTTTTGCAGTTTATACAGTATTTCAAATCCTTCTTTTTCTATTGTTTCTTCAATTTCTTTGGTGTTTAAAGTATTAATGCCCATGACAATAGCGCTTTTTCCACCCGCACGTCCGTAAACGGCAATATGTGTTATATTTGCGCCAAACTTCGAAATAGCGCTTGAAAGCTTGGAAAGCATTCCCGGCTCGTCTATGGATTCTATCGTAAGCCTTGTGCCGGGCGCTTTAAACCCGGATAGTTCTATAAACGCATCAAAAATATCACTGGCGGTAACTATGCCCACAAGCCTGCCGTTGTCTAAAACAGGCAGGAAGCTTACGTCATGATGACGCATAAGCACAACAGCTTCTTCCAAAAGAGCATCGGGCGAAATGGTTACAAGCTCTTTAGACATTATGTCTTTAATTTTTGTTTTTGCAAGCAAATAAGTAATTTCTCCTACGCTAAGTGAGGTTGCCTTTGTGGGAGAATACCTGATAATGTCGTCCTTGGACACAACCCCCACAAGCTTTCCGTCCTTCATAACAGGCAGCCTTTTTACGCCGTTTTGTACCATTATTTCCTGTGCCTCAATGATTGTCTGCTCAGGTGAAACAGTAAACGGATTTGCCACCATCTTGTTTTTTACGAACATGCAATCAACCTCCCAAATATGCTTTTTTGATACCATCGCTTTGCATTAATTCTTCACCTGTACCCGAAAGAACAATAGACCCCGTTTCCATTACATACGCCTTGTGGGCAATTTTCAAAGCCATGCTGGCATTTTGCTCCACAAGAAGTATGGTGGTGCCGGCGTTGTTAATATCAAGTATAATGTTAAAAATTTCCTGAACCAAAAGGGGCGCAAGACCCATGGAAGGCTCGTCAAGGAACAGAATATCGGGCCTGCTCATAAGCGCCCTGCCTATGGCAAGCATTTGCTGCTCGCCGCCTGACAAGGTTCCAGCAAGCTGCTTTTTTCTGTCCGCAAGAATGGGAAATCTTTCGTAAACCATTTTTAAATCAGCGGCAATGTTCGCTTTGTCACGTCTTAAAAACGCCCCAAGCTCAAGGTTTTCCAAAACCGTCATTGCCGGAAAAACCCTTCTTCCTTCAGGCACATGGGAAATTCCCCTTTTAACCCTTTCCTGGGCGGACAGGTTGGTAATATCCGTGCCGTCTAAAAGTATTTGCCCGCTTGTAGACTTTTTAAGCCCCGAAATTGTGCGCAATGTGGTGGTTTTTCCCGCACCATTGGCACCGATAAGGGTTACAATTTCGCCTCTTTGTACCGTCATGGATATGCCCTTTAATGCATGAATACCTCCAAAATGAACATTAATATCCTTAATTTCAAGCATTGTTAACATCCTCCCCCAAATAAGCCTCGATAACCCGCTTGTCAGATTTAATTTGCTCAGGGGTTCCGTTTGCAATTATTTTTCCATAATCCAGAACATATATTCTCTCGCAAGTTTGCATTACAAGGGACATATCATGCTCAATCAGAAGGATAGTAAGATTAAATTCTTCCCTTATGTGCCTTATTAAGGAAATCAACTCTGTTGTTTCCGCGGGATTCATGCCTGCCGCAGGCTCGTCCAAAAGCAGGAGCGAAGGGTTTGTTGCCAATGCACGTGCAATTTCCAAATGACGCTGCTCGCCATACGGAAGATTGTTTGCAAGCTCCTCTTTCTTTTTATCAAGACCTAATATTTCCAAAAGCTTTATGCTTTCTTCAACAATCTTTTTTTCTTCCTTGTTGTATCTTAGTCCGTGAACAAAGCTTGAAAAAATTCCATATTGAATGTCCTTGTGCATAGCTATGCGGACATTGTCCAAAACCGTAAGGTTTTTAAACAAGCGAATGTTTTGAAATGTCCTTGCTATGCCCTTGCCGCATATCTTATATGGCCTTAGGCCTTGTATGCTTTCTTCTCCCTTTTTTGTCCTGAAAACAATTTTCCCCGTCGTGGGAACATAAACCCCGGTAAGAAGGTTGAAAAGGGTTGTTTTTCCTGCCCCGTTAGGACCTATAAGGCCCAAAAGCTCCCCTTCGTTAATTTCCATATTAACATTGGACACAGCAGTCAATCCGCCGAAAGATTTAGTCAATTTTTCCACAGTTAATATAGGCATAGTCTAAGACCTCTCCTTTCCTACTTTAGGCTCTATCTTGCTTGCGGCCCTTTTAAACAGGCTTAAGGAAAGCTCTCTTGACCCCATAATCCCCTGTGGACGGAAAAGCATGATAATTATTAAAATAAGAGAATAAATTATCATTCTAACTTCCGAGAACCGCTGCAGGAATGTGGAGATAAGAGCAAGAATTGCAGCGCCCAAAACCGAGCCCGTAAGGCTGCCCATGCCGCCTAAAACCACAATAACCAATATATCCACCGATTTTGCAAAATTAAATATATTCGGCTTTAAAAAATAAAAATAAGAGGCATATAAAGCTCCTGCCACCCCTGCAAAAAAAGCACCTATTACAAAAGCGGCAACCTTGTACTTGGTGGTATTTATACCCATGGCTTCAGCGGCAATTTCGTCCTCCCTGATGGCTATACAAGCCCTGCCGTGGGAAGATTTTATAAAGTTGCTTATAATAATAAGCGTCGCAGCCGTAAAAACAAACAGCCATGTCCAATTGATAAAACGTGGAATTCCCTGCAGTCCTGCCGCGCCATTGGTAATTTTAAGATTGGTAAAGATAATTCTGATTATCTCCGCCATACCTAAAGTGGCAATTGCAAGATAGTCACCTCTAAGGCGCAGCGTAGGCAGCCCTACCGCAACACCAACAATTGCGGAAAGTATCGCACCTGCCGCAACCCCTTGAATAAATCCGGCATAAGTTGGATTTTTAAGAGTAATAATCGCGCAGGCATATGCGCCTATCGCCATAAAACCTGCGTGGCCCAAGGAAAACTGCCCTGTAAATCCCGTCACAAGGTTAAGGCTTACCGCCAATATAATGTTTATGCATATGGTTGCCAATGTAGTTTGGTAATAGTCGGTAATTATTCCAATATTAATTAGAAATTGGACCAGAAGATAAGTTAAAACGATAAAAACCAGTTTCACTACATTGGAAGCCTTAAATATAGATTTCATCTCCCTCATTACACCTTCTCCCTTGTATTTTTACCAAGAAGCCCTGCCGGTTTTACAATAAGAATAACGATTAATATTGCAAAAACAACGGCATCACGATACATAGAGTTTCCATATCCTGCAACAAAAACCTCCACCGCACCGATAAAATATCCGCCTATAAAAGCGCCGGGAATAAGACCTATGCCGCCAAAAACCGCGGCAACAAAAGCTTTAAGCCCGGGGATAACGCCCATAAGCGGATTTATGGAATTGTAATATATGCCGACCAAAACTCCGGCCGCGCCTGCAAGGGCAGAACCTAAGGCAAATGTAAAGGAGATGGTGTTGTTTACATTTATCCCCATAAGTTCTGCAGCGTCCTTGTCCAGTGAAACCGCTCTCATTGCCTTGCCCAATTTTGTATGTCTAACAATAATTTGAAGCAAAACAACCAAAACTATTGTAATTACCACAATCAGGATTTGTTTCATGGAAATAAAAATGCTGCCCAAATTTATATTTTCCGCTAAAATCCCCGTCAAAGGCGGATAGGAGCGAACATTGGCCTTCATAAAAAACATTGTTACATATTCTAAAAACAAAGATACGCCTATTGCGGTAATAAGGACGGTTATTCTTGGCGAATTTCTTAAGGGCTTGTACGCAATTTTTTCAATCGCAACACCAATAACAACGCAAGCAGCCATTGAAATAACAAGCGATGCAAACACGCCCAAGCCTAAAAAAGTCATACAGTAATAGCCCACATATGCGCCAATCATGTAAATATCACAGTGGGCAAAGTTTATTAAGTTTATAATACCGTAAACCATGGTGTAGCCAAGTGCAACAAGTGCATATATGCTACCCAAGGATATACCGTTTATAACCTGTTGCAAAAATTGTTCCAAAAAGCTTCCCTTCTTTCAATAATAAAAGCGTATTTGAAAAATATTCACCTTCTCCAAGCAAGATGTCTGTTTTTCAAATCCGCCTTTAAAGGTGTGGTAGTAAGTTAAGTTTCATGCTGCTTATATAATTTACAATAAGCAGGGCAAAATTTCGTCCCCGCTTATAGTCGATTATAGTCTTAATATTGCTGAATTTTCCTAAAAATATTATGCTAAAGGCAAACTTTAATATTTTCAACCCGGCAGACAAAAGCCTGCCGGGCATATTTATAAAATTAGTTGGAAACCTTTTCGCTGGAGTGTTGCTGTCCGTCTTTAAGGCCTACAACAACGATTGCCTTTACAGGGTTGTTGTTTTCGTCAATGCTAAAGGAGCCGGTAACGCCTTTAAAGTCGGTTGTTGAAGCCAATGATTTTTGAAGATTTTCGCTGGTCAAGTCAGCCGTTCTCTTAATGCCATCTACAACAAAGTTTGCAAGGTCGTAACCCAATGCGTTAAATGCGTCAGGCTCTCTGTTGTATTCGGCTTTGAAATCTTCAATAAACTCCTGAACAAGAGGGTCTTGGTCAAGTGATGAATAGTGGTTTGAGAAATAAACATCGTTTAATGCCTTTGCACCTGCAAGTTCAAGAAGAACCGGTGAGTCAAATCCGTCAGCGCCTAAAACAGGAACATTTATGCCTTGGTCACGAACTTGTTTTATGATAAGGCCTGCTTCGTTGTAATAGCCCGGAACGAACAAAACATCAAACTGCTTTGATTTAATGTTTGTTATGATGGCGTTAAAGTCTGTGTCACCTGAAACGTATGATTCGTGAGCAACGATTGTGCCGCCGTCTCCCTCAAAGGTTTTTATGAAGTTTTCCGCCAAGCCTTTTGCATAGTCGCTGGAGCTGTCGGAAATAAGAGCAGCTTTTGTAGCATTAAACTTTGTTTTGGCATATGTAGCCATGGCTGTTCCTTGGTAAGAGTCGTTAAAGCAAATACGGAAAGCGAATTCCTTTACTCCGGAAGCGTCAACCGTAACGTCGTCAGCGGTTGCCGAGCCGGAAGCCACAGGCACCTTGTTGCTCATAGCAACGGGGATTGTTGCTTTAAACGAACCTGAGGTTGCAGGTCCCAAAACAGCAACAACTTTGTCCTGAGTGATAAGCTTTGTAGCAATTGATGTAGCCTCGGAAGGCTCTGACTTGTTATCATATTTTACAAGCTTAATTTTCTTACCGTTTACCCCGCCTGCTTCATTTACTTGCTTAATGGCAAGCTCTATTCCATCAACCGAGCTTTGTCCATAGGTGGCAACTTCGCCTGACAACTCATAGTTTACACCAATTTTGATTTCATCAGATTCAGTTGCTGTGTTGCCTTGCTCGGGCTGATTAGCGTTTTGCCCGCAACCAACCAAAAGAGAAACCGCAAGCAATGCACAAAGTGTGATACTTAAAAATTTCTTCATTTTTTTCTCTCCTTCTTTTAATTTAATTATGTAAGGGGATACAAAAAACTGCTCAAATCCCCTTTTCAATATTATTATTTTTATATTTTATACTCTATGCACAAATATGTCAATTGTTTTTTGAAAAATTCTTTAACAATCATGCAACATAAAAGATAAACTGATTTTTTTTATTCACAACCATTGATGTTTTTTATCTTTTTGGCATTTATTGTATTCAGGGCAAATTTAATCATGCCCCCTTAGCTTATGCAACGCAGCCACAATGAAGGCTTGGAAAAAACATTAACTTTTATATTAGAATACATTTTTCTTCTTGAAACGACATGACAGTTGTGTTATACTTTGAATTGTAGTTAGAAAGAGATGATTTGTATGAAGGTTTTGTGTGTTGACTATGGTGAATCAAGAACAGGAATTGCGCTAAGCGACGATTTGGGGCTTATGGCTCATGGACTTGAGACGATTTTTGACAAAAGCCCAAAAGCTGTTGCGCAAAAAATCGCACAAATAGCCAAGTTGAAGGATGCGGAAACAATTGTTATAGGTCTCCCCAAAAATATGAACAACACCTTGGGGGAGAGGGGGGAGAAAACCCTTCGTTTTGCACAGGTCTTGAAGGAATACTGCCAATGTGAAATTATCACATGGGACGAAAGGCTTTCCACCGTCAGTGCCATTGGTTATCTAAACGAAACCAACACCCGGGGGAAAAAACGAAAGACAGTGGTTGACACCCTTGCCGCACAAATCATACTGCAGAGCTATTTGGATTTTAAAAACAAAGGAGGATAAAAGCATTGAGCGAAGAAGTAAACGAAAAATTAATTGAGCTAACCGACGAGGCAACCGGTGAAAAGGTTGTATTTGAGCATTTGGATTCTATTGAATATAAAGACAGGATTTATTACGTTCTTACTGAATATTTAGAAGATGAAGCTGAAACAAGCGATGTATATGTAATGCAGTTTATCGAGCTTGACGACGGCAACGAAACTCTCGAAGTGGTCGAAGACGAAGATGTTATAAACCATGTATTTGACGAATTTAAAGAGAGAACAAAAGACAAATATGAGTTCTTGGAATAAATTACTTTTATTTTTATCTTGATTTTCAGGCTGTTTCAGAGTATAATATATTTACAGGAAGCAAATGATAGATATATAGTTTCCCTGCGGTGTACGTGGGTTGTGCATAATTTATAACCAACACCTACAAATAGGGAGTCCCATCTCTGTTGGTGTGCGTGTATGCTTTAATATATATTAAAGAAACCCATAAGCCACAGGAGGACACCCACCTGCGAGAGCAGGTTGTAAATTTGCCAGTACCACGGCACAACGGGGAAACCATATGAAAAGCTGAGATTTTAAACTCAGCTTTTTTTGTGTTTTCCTTTATGAAATCCGCTTCACGTCGAAAAAATTTTTTTCCTGTATTTTGCATCCTTTAAGGTTTTTTGTATAATTTTATTCAATTTGTCACAAAATCTAATATATTTCTATTTGTTTGTTAAAAATTCTACAAACGCCTTGGCATATATGATTTTCCGCACTATTATATCTAAACCCACTTGTAAATTATGCCGAAAATGCTTTAAATCAGTTGACAAAAAACTGCTGTTATGATAATGTTTATAGTTGGAAGTTTTGATATTTAAAATAACAAGGAGGCTCATTGAAATATGCCAAAACTAATGAAAACAATGGACGGCAATACGGCCGCGGCACATTCTTCCTATGCTTTTATTGATGTGGCCGGTATTTATCCCATTACGCCGTCATCTCCCATGGCGGAACTCACCGACGAATGGGCGGCAAATGGCAGAAAAAATCTGTTTGGTCAAACTGTAAAAGTTGCGCAATTGCAATCAGAAGCCGGTGCTGCCGGTACAGTGCACGGCTCTCTTGCGGCAGGTGCCCTTACTTCCACCTATACCGCATCTCAAGGTCTGCTTCTTATGATTCCTAATATGTATAAGATAGCAGGAGAGCTCTTGCCTTGCGTTATCCACGTTTCCGCAAGGGCTGTTGCATCCCATGCCCTATCAATTTTCGGAGACCATTCCGACGTTATGGCTTGCCGCCAAACAGGCTTTGCAATGCTTGCAGCCGGCAATGTTCAGGAAGTTATGGACATGGCAGGTATTTCTCACCTTTGTGCAATAAAGGGACGCGTTCCTTTCCTTCATTTCTTTGATGGCTTTAGAACATCTCATGAGCTGCAAAAAATCGAAGTTGTGGATTATGACGTTTACAGGCAGCTTATTGATATGGAAGCTGTAAAAGCGTTCAGGGACAACGCCCTAAACCCCAACCATCCGGTTTTAAGGGGTACAGCTCAAAATCCGGACATATTCTTCCAAGCGCGTGAGGCATCCAATCCTTATTACAATGCAATACCGGACGTTGTTGAGGATTACATGAAAAAGTTTGGCGAGAAAACAGGCAGGCACTATAACCTGTTTGATTACTACGGCGCTCCTGATGCAGACAGAGTTATTATTGCTATGGGTTCTGTTTGCGATACTATCGAAGAAACAATCGACTACCTAAACAAAAAAGGCGAAAAAGTCGGTCTTGTGAAGGTTCGCTTGTATCGTCCTTTCTCAATTAAGCACTTTATTGACGCTATTCCAAAGACAGCTACTAAAATTGCTGTTCTTGACAGGACAAAAGAGCCCGGTGCAAACGGAGAGCCTTTGTATCAAGATGTTTGCACAGCTTTCTACGAAAGAAAAGGCGAGCTTACAATCGTAGGCGGGCGTTATGGTCTTGGCTCTAAGGATACAACACCCGAGCAGATTATAGCAGTTTATGACAACTTAAACCAAAACGAGCCCAAAAACCACTTTACAATAGGTATTGTGGATGACGTTACGTTCTTGTCGCTTCCGTCGGCCAAGCCTGTGGATACAGCACCCGAAAGCACAGTTGCATGCAAATTCTGGGGCCTTGGCTCGGACGGTACCGTTGGGGCTAACAAAAACTCTATTAAAATTATCGGTGACCACACTGATATGTATGCACAAGCATACTTCTCATACGACAGTAAAAAGTCAGGCGGCGTTACCATTTCCCACCTTCGATTTGGTAAAGAGCCTATTAAGTCGACCTATCTTATAAACAAAGCCGATTTTGTTGCATGTCATAACCAGGCATATATCGGTAAATATGACATGGTATCGGACGTTAAGCCGGGAGGAACATTCCTTCTAAATTGCTCCTACACACCCGAAGAGCTGGACGAAAAGCTTCCTGCCGATGTTAAACGCTATATTGCAAAGAACAATGTTAACTTCTATATAATAGACGGTGTTGGAATCGGTAAGGAAATTGGTCTTGGAAACAGAATCAACATGGTAATGCAGGCTGCATTCTTCAAGCTTGCGAACATTATTCCGATTGAAGATGCGGTTCGATATATGAAAGATGCTATTAAAGCAACCTATGGCAGAAAAGGCGAAGCTATTGTTAACATGAACTATGCCGCTGTTGACAAGGGTATCGAAAGCCTTGTAAAAGTAGATGTTCCTGCGTCATGGGCAGATGCTGTTGACGAACCTGAAGAAAAGAAAGACCTTCCGCAGTTCATTGAAGAAGTTCTAATACCAATGAATGCGCAAAAAGGTGACGACCTTCCCGTCAGCACTTTCGTATCAAGAGAAGACGGTACTTTCCCGCAAGGCACCGCAAAATTCGAAAAGAGAAGCATTGCAGTGGAAGTTCCGGAATGGATTCCCGAAAACTGCATACAGTGTAACCAATGCTCGTATGTATGTCCTCATGCGGTTATCCGTCCGTTCCTTCTTGATGAGGAAGAGTTGGCAAAAGCTCCAGAAGGATACCCAACCCTTAAAGCAATGGGCAAAGGCATGGAAAACCTTAAGTTTAAAATACAAATTTCCATCGAGGACTGCACAGGCTGCGGAAACTGCATAAACGTATGCCCTGCCAAACAAAAAGCTTTGGCATTTAAGCCATACGATACACAGCTTAAAGAAATTCCAAACTGGTACTTCTCACTTTCAGTCAAGCCAAAACAGTTCTTCCCATCAGTAGAAACTGTCAAGGGCAGCCAGTTTAAACAGCCGCTACTTGAATTCTCCGGCGCTTGCGCAGGCTGCGGTGAAACACCTTATGCAAAACTTATTACCCAGCTTTACGGTGACAGAATGATAATTGCAAACGCTACAGGCTGTTCTTCAATTTGGGCAGGCAGTGCGCCTTCTACACCTTATACCGTTAACGAAAAGGGTCAAGGTCCTGCATGGGCTAACTCCTTGTTTGAAGATAATGCCGAGTTTGGCTATGGCATGTATCTTGCTAACAAGCAAATAAGAGACAAAGTTGAAGACCTGTGCAAAGAAGCCCTTCAGTCTGATGTTTCCGACAATTTGAAAGCCGCACTTCAAGACTGGATTGACAACAAGGACGACGGCGAAGGCTCCAAAAAAGCATCCGATGCACTGCTTGAGGCAATCAAAGCCGAAGGCAAAACAAATGCAGCTCTTAATGAAATTGTTGAGAAAAAGGACTTCCTTGTTAAACAATCCGTTTGGATTTTGGGCGGCGACGGCTGGGCTTATGACATAGGCTTTGGCGGGCTTGACCACGTTTTAGCTTCGGGTGAAGACGTGAACATCCTGGTGTTCGACACCGAGGTTTACTCAAACACCGGCGGACAATCGTCAAAAGCTACTCCTACCGCTGCTGTTGCGCAATTTGCAGCTTCCGGAAAGAAAACAAAGAAAAAGGACCTTGGACTTATCGCAATGTCTTATGGTTATGTGTATGTGGCACAAGTTGCCATGGGCGCTAACCAAAATCAATTAGTAAAGGCGATTACCGAGGCTGAAAAATACAAAGGTCCATCAATAATTATCGCTTATGCTCCATGTATCAACCATGGCATAAGGGGCGGCATGGGCAATGCTCAGACCGAGATGAAAAAAGCGGTTGAAGCCGGATACTGGCACCTTTACAGGTACAACCCCGAGCTTAAAGAGCAAAGCAAGAATCCTTTCCAATTGGATTCAAAGGCTCCAACATCTTCGTTTATGGACTTTATAAAGAACGAGGTTCGCTATACAGCGCTGCAAAGGACCTTCCCGGAGGAAGCCGAAATGCTGTTTGAAGAAGCCGCAAAGCAAGCTAAAGAAAAATACGAAACCTACGAGAGGTTAAGCAAGCTTTACGAGCAATAAACTTCACTATACAAACAAAAAAAGCCAGGCTGTAAGCTTGGCTTTTTTGTTTGTTAATATTAAACTTTGCTAAAAGAAAGCTGTTTTATATATTCTTCCTGAAATAAGCTGCTTGAAGAAAGCTCTATATACTCTGTTTGGGCTGCTAATTTTTTTGCGGTTTTTCGTATTTTATCGCTAAGGAGCATTGAAATTGCTCCGCTGCCTGCCGCATTTCCGCAAAAAACAACTTTATCCGTGAGTTCTTTGGGAAACAAACCAATGTAAGCGGCGTTTTTTATGTCTAAATAATTTCCCATTCCACCTGCAATATAAACCGTTTCTATATCTTTATATCCTACTTTGACATATCTTGCAAGAGTTTCAATCCCTGCATAAATAGCGGCCTTTGCATATTGAACCTGCCTTATGTCCTGCTGATCTATGTATATACCTTCTTTAATGTGAAAATCAAAATCCAAAAGTCCTGTGCTGTCAATAATATCATACTTTAACATTTGGGCAACAGCATCGATAATTCCGCTTCCGCATATACCCACGGGAGGCTTGCCGCCTATGGTTTCAATATGTATCCCATTTTGAATTTTAACCTTGCTGATTGCCCCTTCCACACTGCCCATGCCATGGGTAATATGCGCCCCTTCAAAGGCAGGGCCTGCGGCAGTCGAACAGCAATAAAGCCGCCCTTTATGCGATAAAACTATTTCACCATTAGTACCAATATCAACAAGCAAGGCAGTTTTTTCATCCAAATCCATCGAGCAGGCTATAATTGCCGCCACCGTATCCCCTCCCACAAAGGCGGATATGCCAGGAGCAACAGTCAAGGGAAAGCTTTGGCTTATGCCAAGCTTAGTGCTGTCCCAAGTTTTCATTTCCGTGCTGACAGGTGTAAAAGGCGCCACCGCAAGGGATTTTGCGCTGTATCCCTGCAGGAAGTGGAGCATTGGGGTGTTGCCCACAGCCAAGGCCTTTTTAAAGGTATAGCCGAATTTTTCAACGATACTGCTTATCTGCTTTGCTATTATGCTGTGCAAAAGGGTGTGGTCGCAGCCGATACGACTTACAACATCACTGCCAAATCGCCTTTGCATATTAAGCTCGCCTAAGGAAGCGACAATCTTTCCTGTGGCAAGGTCAACGCAATATGCGGCAATTGTTGTTGTTCCTATATCAATGGCAAGCCCTACTCCGCTATCTTTGTCAAAAGCAGCGTTTCTTGAAATCCCTTCCTTCACAATTTGTGCATCAGGCAAATCCAAAATCTTAACCGTTACAGGTTTTTTTACAAAAGTTTGGCAGGACAAAACCTTGCTGCCGTCCACCTTCACAGTACAATTTTTGCAAGTTCCTCTGCCGCCGCAAGGAAGGTGTAAATAATCGCCCAATATATCTGACAGCCTGTCGCCTGTATTGCACTGTATTTTTCTTTCAACACCATTTTGCAAAACAGTAATAAACATAAATTTAATCCTCTTCAATTAGATTGAAAAATTCTTCCCGGCTGCACCACAAATTTAATGCGTCCAGCAGTGCATTTGCCGATATTTTGGAAGGAAGCCCTAATTTTTCCGCTATTATTTTTCTTTTATTAGCACTTTCAGCCCTGCCGCAAAGACCAAGCTCGAACAAATCCGCCTTGGTTAGCTGCAGCGGATTTTTAACCTGCGTTGCGTTTGCCTTTTTTATAACGTCAAGGATAACCTCGTCGGGTATTCCTTCAACCCCTAAAAGGCCCTCGGCGCCCGCCTTGGATTTTCTCCGCTCCTTTCCCTTAATTTCGGGAATATAGGCATGCTTTATTTTAACATCACCCATACATTGCTTAATGTAGTTTCTTATTCTAAAGCCTGCATTGTCGGAGTCGGTCAGAACTATTACGCCGTGTTTTTGGGCAAGCTTTTTAATAAGGGAAAGCTTTTCCTTGTCCTTGTAAAGCCTAAATCCGTCAGTAGTTATAATAACTGCGTCTATCACCTGTGACAGACGCAATTTGTCATATTTTCCCTCCACAACAACAACTTCGCTTATTTTATACATAAAAAGTTCTCCTAAAAGAATGTAATCTGGTCGCTTTCGGGCATATTGCCCAAGCAGCCCTGCTGCTTCATAAGCTCTGCAACGGTTCTGCTTACGCTTGTTCTTGAAAGCAAATCTTCAATCGAACTAAAAGGAGCTATCTCTCTCTGTGCAACAATAGATTCGGCGGCAGACTCGCCCAAACCGGACAGCGCACTTAAGGGAGGCAAAATATTCCCGTCAACCCCCAAAAATTTGGTAGCATGGGATTTATATATGTCAATTGGCAAAAACCTAATACCTCTTGCAAACATTTCTATTACAATTTCAAGTATGGTAAGGACGTTTTTGTCTTTTTGAGTAGTTTCGCCGGGGCTTAGGGTTTCAAGCTCCCGTTTCTTTTTACGGGCAACTGCAGGGTCGCACATTATTTCCGCATTAAATTCGTCTGCACGAACGGTAAAATGAGCAAGGTAAAACGCCAAAGGATGGTGCACCTTAAACCAGGCAATCCTAAGCGCCATTGTAATATACGCAACAGCGTGGGCTTTCGGGAACATATATTTTATTTTGTTGCAGGAGGCTATGTACCATTCGGGAATTTCATGCTCTCGCATTAATTTTTCGTCCTCTTCGGTAAGCCCCTTTCCTTTTCTTACACGCTCCATTATATCAAAGGCGGCTTTTGAAGGCAGTCCACGATATATAAGATAAGTCATAATATCATCACGGGTACAAATCGCCTCGCTCAAGGTTGCAATGCCCTGTCGCACCAAGTCCTGGGCGTTGTTTGTCCAAACGTCGGTACCATGGGACAAGCCGGAAATTCTTACAAGCTCGGAAAAGGTTGAAGGCTTTGTTTCCACAAGCATTTGACGCACAAACCTTGTGCCAAGCTCCGGAACTCCAAAGGTCCCAACATCCGAGCCTATCTCCTCGGGAGAAACCCCCAAAGCCTGCGTACTTGAAAAAAGGCTCATGGTTTTAGGGTCATCAAGAGGAATTGTCCTTGCGTCAACACCTGTCAAATCCTCAAGCATTTTTATCATCGTAGGGTCGTCATGTCCTAAAATATCAAGTTTCAAAAGGCGCCCGCTAAGAGAGTGATAATCAAAATGTGTTGTTATAACGCCCTTTGATTTATCATCAGCAGGATGCTGGATTGGGCAAAACTCGTGGATGTCATGTCCTTTTGGCAAAATCATAACTCCGCCGGGGTGCTGACCTGTGGTCCTTTTAACACCGCTACACCCTGCAACAAGGCGGTTTTCATCTGCTCTTGAAACTCCTTTTTCTCTTTTCTCAAGATAGTTTTTAACATATCCATAGGCGGTCTTTTCTGCCAATGTGCTGATGGTACCGGCTCTGAAAACATGTCCCTCTCCGAAAAGCTCCTCTGTGTATTTATGTGCTACGGGCTGATACTCACCGGAGAAGTTAAGGTCAATATCAGGCTCTTTATCCCCTTCAAAACCAAGAAAGGTTTCAAAAGGAATATCGTGACCGTCTTTGTGGTATTCAGTATGACATTTTGGACAGCTTTTATCCTCCATATCCACACCCGAGCCAACACTTCCGTCGGTAATAAATTCACTATTTTTACAATTTGGGCAAACATAGTGCGGCGCAAGTGCATTAACCTCGGTAATGCCGCATAAAAACGCCACAAAAGATGAACCGACAGAGCCTCTGGAGCCTACCAAGTAGCCGTCCTCGTTACTTTTGGAGACCAATCGCTGGGCAATAAGGTACATTACGGAAAAGCCGTATTTGTTAATTGCATTGAGTTCTTTGTCCATACGCTCCTTAACAATTGACGGAAGGTCGTCTCCGTATATTTGCCTTGCCCTTGTGTTGCACATTTCGATAATTTCTTCTTTTGAATTTCCCATCTCCGGCGGAAATGTTCCTTCGGGCACAGGGAGCATACGCTCTATCATATCGGCTATTTTATTGGTGTTTGTAACAACCACCTCATATGCTTTTTCCTCACCCAAATACGCAAATTCAGCAAGCATTTCCTCTGTCGTTCTAAGATACAGCGGTGCCTGCTCGTCCGCGTCCCTATAGCCTTGGCCTTCCATAAGGATAGCCCTGTAGATTGAATCCTTTTCATCTAAAAAGTGCACATCACAGGTTGCAACAACAGGCTTTTTGTAATACTCCCCAAGTTCTACGATTTTTTTATTTATAGCCATAAGCTCTTCAAAGTTTTTTACGGTGCCGCTTCGCACCATAAATTCATTGTTCTTAAGGGGCTGTATTTCTAAATAGTCATACATGCGCACAATTTCGCCGATTTCTTTTTGGCTTTTTCCATGAAGTATTGCTTGGTAAAGCTCGCCCTGCTCACATCCGCTGCCAATTATAAGCCCTTCCTTATATTTAAAAAACACCGACTTTGGCACACACGGCCTTTTATAAAAATAATTTAAATGAGACTCAGACACAATCTTATACAAATTTTTAAGGCCTGTATAGTTTTTTGCCAAGATAACCGCATGATTGTAGGGCTTGTCCTTAAAGCTTTCGTTTTCGTTATATGCATTGTTTAGCTGGTCCACCGTTTCAACATTGGCTTTTGATGCAAGCTTCAAATAAATTTGTGCAGTGGCATTGGCGTCGTTTACCGCCCTGTGGTGTCCCTCAAGGCTTACATCAAGTGCCTTTGCAACAACATCAAGCCTGTGCCTTGGAAGGTCCGGCAGCGCGCCGCGCGCCATCTCCACGGTATCTATATAAGTAGGCGAAAAATTAAGTGCCAGCCTATCTGCATTGGCACGAATAAAGCCAATGTCAAATTGTGCGTTATGTGCCACAAGAACTGAATCGGAGCAAAATTCCAAGAATTTCGGCAAAACATCCTCTATTGTGTTGGCGTCTTTTACCATTTCGTTTGTAATTCCTGTAAGCTCTGTAATTTTAGGCGAAATAATGGTTTCAGGGTTTACAAAGCAGCTAAAATGGTCAACAACTTCTCCGTTTTTTATCTTTACTGCGCCAATTTCTATAATCCTGTCATCACGAGGATTAAAGCCTGTGGTTTCCACGTCAAAAACCACTATATTTTCCAAAATTCCCTGATTGTTTCCGTTAAAGGTAATGGCACGCCCAACATCAACAAGATAAGCCTCCATACCAAATATAACTTTAAAATCCTTCGGCATGCTCTGCGCTGCGTCAGGAAACGCCTGTACCACTCCATGGTCGGTAATGGCGATTGCCTTGTGCCCCCATGATGCTGCCCGCTGCACAACATCTCGCACATCGCACATTGCGTCCATAAAGCTCATTTTTGTATGCAGGTGAAGCTCCACACGCTTAACCGGGGCATCATCCACCCTTACCTCTTTTGGCACAATGTTAATATCGTCCGCCATAACCAAAACTTCCCTGGCATATTTGTCAAACTGCGCCATGCCTCTTACCATTACATTTGTGCCTTTTTTAAGCCTATCTTCAAAGCGCATAAGCTCTTTTTTCTCAATTCCGAAAAGCTTGCATGTTATGCTGCTTTTAAAGTCGGTAACATCAAAGCTTACGATAAAGCTTCCGTTTCTGGTTTCTCTTGTATCCAATCCTTTTCTGAAAAGCTCGCCCTTTATTACAACCCTGCCGCTGGCCTCGTCAATTTCGCTTATGGGAGTAATCTGCGCCGATTTAATTTCCCTGCCATACAAAATAGGGTTATCGTCTTTTTGCCTTGCATTGTTTGTTTCCTCAATTTTGCGCACTATTTCTTCCTTATTTTTTTCATACTTTTCAATAGTTTCTTCATGCACGGCAACTTCTATGTTAACATTTATTCCAAATTGCTCGCTGATGATTTCCTTTGCAGCTTCTAAACATCCGTTTTCTTCAAGAGCCTGAATACCGTTGTTTTTAAGGAGAATCCTTAAAGTATCCCCATGCACATTTGCAGTGGCACCGGATAAAACACTTATTGCAACAGGGGATTTTTCGGATATGTACTCTACTAAATTAGGCATAAATTCACTGCTAAACAAGCCTTTGTCGTATCTTGGCAGAATTTCCGCTTTTTTTAGCTTATAAGCAGTGCAAATTTCCTTTTGCAGGCTTTGTATTTTGTGAAAATCTATAATTTTATCAAAAGAGGCTGTAATCGAAACCTCTCTATCTTCTCGTTTTATCGTAACTTTTATAATGGTTCCGGATTTAAGAAGGTCGTCTTCCACTTTTGCAAAAAACTCCGCAAGCGTAATCATATGCTATAATTCTCCTATTTCCTTTAATAATGTTTCCACAATTTCACTTTCTTTAATTTTTCTCACAATTTCGCCTTTTTTAAATAAAACGGCGCACCCGTCCCCTCCGGCAATTCCAATGTCTGCATCCTTTGCTTCGCCGGGACCGTTTACAACACACCCCATAACAGCCACCTTAATAGGTTTATCAATGGTCAAAAGCGCCTTTTCCACCGCATTTGCAATGGCAACCTGGTCTATCCTGCACCGCCCGCAAGAAGGGCAGGAGACAAGCTCAACTCCGCCGCTTGCAATGCCTGCCGATTTTAAAATGCTTTTGGCAGCTTTAACCTCCTCTACCGGGTCGGCGGTCAGCGAAACCCTTATGGTATCGCCTATTCCATCCAGCAGTAGAGCACCTATCCCCATGGCGGACTTTATAAGCCCGGAATACAAGGTGCCCGCTTCGGTTACACCGACATGCAGCGGATAATTTAAGGTGCGGCTCATAAGCCTGTAAGCCGCAGCGGTCTTTGCCACGTCCGAGGCTTTTAGGGATATTACAATGTCGTCAAAATCAAATTCATTCAAAAGGCGGATATGAAAGATGGCACTTTCCACCATGGCTTTTGGGGTTCTTCCATACTTCTTTTCGCTTTCGCTATCGATAGAGCCCATATTAACCCCAATCCTTATAGGGATTTGCCTGCCTTTGCAAGCGGCAACAAGCTGCCTTACCCTATCCTTTCCGCCAATGTTGCCCGGGTTTATCCGGATTTTATCAGCGCCTTGGTCCACACATTCCAAAGCCAACCGATAGTCGAAATGAATGTCCGCCACCAAAGGCATATTGACTTTGCTTTTTATCTTTCCAAAGGCTTTTGCCGCATCCATATCAGGTATCGCCAGACGCACGATATCACAGCCTGCATTTTGCAGGCTGTGAATTTGGTCAATAGTTTTTTCAACGTCGGTGGTTGGAGTATTGCACATACTCTGTATGGACACCCCACCGCCGCCTATTGTAATATTTCCAACACGCACTTTTTTGGTACTATCTCTATGTGCCATATCACCCTCCGAAAATACGGCTTATATCGTTGGTAGTAGCAAAAATCATAAGCAAAATAAGCAGTGCAAACCCAACAAAATGGACCAGGCCTTCCTTTTCCGCCGGTATTTTTTTGCGCCTTACTGCTTCAACAAGCACAAACAATATCCTTCCTCCGTCAAGGGCAGGAATGGGAAGCAAATTAAACACCCCAAGATTTATGGTAATAAAAGCAGTAAGATTTAAAAGGTCCCAAATACTTGTTTTTGCAGCCTCGCCAATGTGCTGAACTATTCCTACCGGTCCGGACACTTCCTTTACGCTATATCCCCCCCTAAGCAGGTCAATCAAAGAGACAATAATAATCTTTGATGTGTATAGGGTGTAGTAGAAAGAGTTTCGCAACCTGCCTATAAAGCCATGCTTTGCCACAGAAGGATAAAAGCCGATTTTATATTCGCCATTTTCATCTTTCAAAGGCGTGAGTATGGTGGATTTTTTCTCGCCGTTTCGTACAAACTCAATTTTAATTTCGGAGCCTGCATTTCTTGACATTTCAAAATGCAAGTCCTGATATATGTTAATTCTTGTTCCGTTTATCTTTGTGATTCTGTCCCCTTCCATAAGCCCTGCGGCTTCGGCGGGATAATCCTCGATAACCTTTTCTATTACAGGTACGTAAGTTTGGCTAATTGCCGACATAATCACAACAAAAATTAAAAACCCTGTAAAAATATTCATAAATGCGCCCGCAACTAAAACAATTAGTCTTTTCCACGGACTTTTATTGCCGAATGCAGCTTCGTCGTCGCTTTCCTCGTCCTCGCCTTCCATCTTGCAAAAGCCGCCGACAGGAAGCACACGAAGGGAATAAAGAGTTTCGCCCTTTTTTCGTTTGAAAATAGCCGGACCCATGCCTATTGCAAATTCCAAAACACGTATGCCCACCGCCTTTGCAGCGATAAAATGCCCAAACTCGTGGACGGTTATAAGCAAAAGAAATATAAGTATTGCAGAAATTGCCGTGGTCATCTTAAAATCTCCTCCTTAATTTGCCTATCTAAATCTATTATTTCAGATAAGGACGGATTTATTATTTTTTTATGCTTTTGAAGATGCTTTTCCACAATTTCAGCTATTTCCAAAAACTTTATTTTGCCTTCTAAAAACAATTCCACCGCAGCTTCATTTGCTGCGTTTAAAACCGTCGGCATGGTTCCTCCATGCACCCCCGCCCAAACGGCAAGGGACAAAAGCCTGAAGGTGTCAACATCAGGCTGTGCAAAAGAAAGCTTTGAAAGCTTTTTAAAGTCCATCCTTTCCACAATCGAGGATACTCTTTCGGGATAGCATATGGCATAATGTATTGGAAGGCGCATATCAGGGTATCCCAACTGCGCCAAAATACTGCCATCTGTAAATTCCACCATGGAATGTATAATACTCTCTCTGTGTATAACAACTTCTATATTGTCATAGTCTATGCCAAACAGATGATGAGCCTCAATTACCTCCAACCCTTTGTTCATCAGCGTTGCGCTGTCTATGGTAATTTTCTTGCCCATGCTCCAATTTGGGTGGGCAAGGGCCTCATCTACCGTAACATTTTCAAGCTCGTGTTTTTTTCTGCCAAAAAAAGAGCCGCCCGAAGCCGTTAAAATAATTCTATCTACCGCGCCCCCGCCTTGCATGCATTGGAAAATAGCGCTATGCTCACTGTCAACGGGAATTATGGAAGCTCCTTTTTCCTCGGCCTTTTTCATAATAATATCCCCTGCCGTAACAAGGGTTTCTTTGTTTGCCAGAAGGATGTCCTTTCCCTCGTCAATGGCAGCGTTAGTTGGTATTAAACCTGCAATTCCCACAATGGAGGTTACAACAGAGCCGGCTTTCTTATGGGTACTCACCTGGCACAAACCGTCCACACCCGATACTACCTTCGTATTTGTGTCCGCAACTGAAACTTTTAAATCCAAAGCAGCCTTTTCATCTGCAACTGCCGCAATTTCGGGTTTAAACCTTCTTATTTGCTCTTCCAAAAGTTTAATATTTCTGTTTGTGGAAAGTCCTGCTATTTTGACATTTCCAAGATGCTCCGCCACCTCAAGGGTTTGGGTGCCGATAGAGCCCGTACTGCCTAAAACCGAGATTGTTTTCATGTTATTACCTCGCAAAAATAACTGCTATATTTGAAACAAAGATGTAAACCAGCGGTGCAACAAAAATTACACTGTCAAACCTGTCCATAACACCGCCGTGACCGGGCATGATTTGCCCGTAATCCTTAATTCCAAACTCCCTTTTTATCCTGGATGCCGACAAATCGCCAAGCTGTGCAACTGCTGAAGATGCAAATCCTAAAAGCACAAGCATGGGATAGTTTGCTCCAAGCTTAAAAAAACGCTCCATAACAAACCCAAACAGTGCCATTGCCCCCATAGAGCCTAAAAGCCCGCCAATGCAGCCTTCAATGGTTTTTTTAGGGCTTAGCCACTCGTTTAGCTTGTGTTTTCCGAAAAAAACACCCACTAAATACGCAAAGGTGTCCGTCATAAAAGCGCCTATAAAAACCGTCCAAATAAGGTATTTTCCCAACTCAAGCTTTCGAATAAAGACTATATGCACCATAAAAAAACAAACAAATATAGTTAAAAAAAACATTTTTGATATGTCTTGAAGCTTTAATTTGCTGCTTTTTATCATATACATTATAAAAAGCGCCAGTATGTAGCAGTATAACATGGGGAGCAAAAGCTTATTGTCCGCAGAATAGGCATAGGTGAAGCCAAATGATGCGCAAAGCCCCAAAACTTTAAGAGGCAGGTACTTGGTAAGTCCAACCGCCTCATACATTTCCAAAAGGGCAATAAAGCTGACTGCAGCCATGCCAATATTTAAAAAAAACTTATCGGAAATTAAAAACAAAATAAGTATCAAGGCACCTATTAATCCCGAAATAACACGCTGTTTCATAGCAAAAACCCTTTCGCAATCCTGTTTTAAGGCTACACCCCTCCGTATCGCCTGTTTCTTTTTTGATAGTCGGAAATTGCCTCGAGCATATGTTTGGTGGTAAAATCCGGCCAAAGCACGTCGGAGTACCAAAGCTCCGCATAGGCGCATTGCCAAAGCAAAAAATTAGACAGGCGCATTTCTCCGCTGGGCCTTATAATCAAATCAACCGGCGGGTTGCCTTTTGTATATAAATACTCGTCAATATGTTTTTCCTCCAGCCCATCGGCAGGAATACCGCTTTTAATAATGCTTTTAACGGCGGACAAGATTTCAGCCCTGCCGCCGTAGTTAAGTGCAATATTCAAGGTCATGCCCGTGTTGTTTTTGGTAAGCTCTTCCGTCTCAAAAATAAGCCTTCGCAAATCATCGCTAAAGGGCTTAAGGTCGCCAATTACCTTTATAACAACATTTTTTCCGCCAAGCTCTTCCTCTGCCTTTGACAGATATTCCGCCAGAAGGCTTATAAGGTTATCTACTTCGCCCTTAGGCCTTTTCCAGTTTTCGGTGGAAAAAGCATATACGGTAAGAGCTTCTATGCCTATTTCATCACAAAATGTTGCTATGGTTTTAAGTGTATTAGCACCGGCCCTATGTCCTAACGCACGAGGCATGCCGCGTTTTTTTGCCCATCTGCCGTTGCCATCCATAATAATGCCTATGTGCCGTGGCAAATTTTCCTTGTCTATCTTATGGACCTTTTTTTTAAATATATTCATATATAACCTAAACCTCTAAGATTTCCTTTTCCTTTTTAGCCGCTATATCTTCAGCTTCTTTAATTTTAGCGTCAGTAAGCTTTTGAATTTCGTTTTCGTAGCTTTTTAGGTCATCTTCCGTAATCTCACTTTTTTTCTTTAAAGACTTTGCAAAGTCCATAGCTTCCCTTCTGATTGAGCGGATGGCAACCCTTGCATCTTCGGTTTTTTTGCCAAGGGCCTTTACAAGCTCCCTTCTTCTTTCCTCCGTTGGGCTTGGAAAACTCAGCCTTATCACCTTTCCGTCATTTTGAGGATTAACCCCAAGGTCCGCTTTGTTTATAGCCTTTTCAACATCTTGAAGAATGCTTGCGTCCCATGGCTGTATAACAATCATATGTGCTTCGGGAACTGAAATGCTTGCCACCTGCGCAATAGGTGTAGGGGTTCCGTAATACTCAACCATAACCCTGTCCAAAATCGCCGGATTTGCCCTTCCTGCACGCAGAGTTACCAAATCATCGGCAAAAAAACCGATGGATTTGTCCATTTTTGTTTCAAAGTCCTTTAACCAATCACTCATTGTAACAACCTCCTATTTTACTATTGTTCCAATTATTTCACCGCGAATCGCCTTTGTAATATTTTCCGGATTGTTAAGACCGAACACCAAAATAGGAATATCGTTATCCATACAAAGGGAAGTTGCGGTGGAGTCCATAACACCTAAGCCTCTATTTATAACATCAAGGTAATTTATAGTATCAAACTTAATTGCGGATGAATTTATGTTCGGGTCGCTGTCATAAACGCCGTCAACCTTTTTGGCAAGAAGTATCACATCAGCGTCCATCTCCGCCGCCCTAAGGGCTGCAGCGGTATCTGTTGTGAAATACGGGTTTCCGGTTCCACAAGCAAAAATAACAACCCGCTCTTTTTCCATATGCCTTACGGCCCTGCCCCGAATATACGGCTCGGCGATTGCCCTCATTTCAATGGCGGTTTGCACCCTTGTAGGTACACCTCTTTGCTCCAATGCGTCTTGAAGCGCCAGTGCATTTATAACCGTTGCAAGCATTCCCATGTGGTCAGCCCTTGTTTTGTCCATGTTCTTGCCCGTTCTGCCCCTCCAAAAGTTGCCGCCACCGCATACAATACCGATTTGAACGCCTATATCGGTGCATTTTTTAATTTCGTCACTGATAGCTCCTATTGTTTTCTCGTCAATGCCAAAACCCTTTTCACCTGCAAGAGCTTCGCCGCTTAGCTTGATTATTACCCTTTTGTACTTAGGCATATCGATTATTTTCTCTCCTTTTCGATTATGGTTTGTAGATAGTCTAAAAATTTTTCTCTAAGGTTATCATATTTTAATGCATATTCAACTGTCGCTTCCAAAAAGCCCATCTTATTGCCCACGTCATAACGCCTGCCAATAAAGTCGTACGCATAAACGGGCTCCAGCTGGGCAAGCTCTTTTAAAGCGTCGGTCAATTGAATTTCACCGCCTGTACCCGGCTTGGTATTTTCCAAAATCTCAAATATAGCGGGGGTTATTATATATCTGCCCAAAACGGCAATATTACTGGGTGCTTTGTCTATGTCCGGTTTTTCAACCAAATCTGCAACCTTAAAAACCCTGTCATCTACCTTGCCTTCTTCGCAGCACTCCACAATGCCGTATTTGCCAACCTGTGACCAATCAACAGACTGAACGCCTAAAACCGACGAGCCATATAAATAATAAATATCCATCATTTGCCGAAGGCATGGCACGCTTGCGTCCACAATATCGTCACCAAGCAAAACCGCAAAGGGTTCATCACCCACAAAGGATTTTGCACAGTATATCGCATGCCCCAGTCCTTTTGGCTCCCTTTGGCGTGTGTAATGAATATTTGCCATGTTGGAAATATCTTGAACCAACTGCAAAAGGTCTTCCTTGCCTGACTTTTGAAGCTCGTTTTCAATCTCGTAGGATTTGTCGAAATGGTCCTCTATGGCACGCTTGCTCCTGCCTGTAATAATCATAATATCCTCGATACCTGATTCGACAGCTTCTTCCACGATATATTGGATTGTGGGTTTATCTACGATGGGAAGCATTTCTTTAGGCTGAGCCTTGGTTGCGGGTAAAAAACGCGTTCCAAGCCCTGCGGCCGGAATAACCGCCTTGGTTATTTTCATTCAACCATCAACGTCCTTTCGTGACTGTTCTCTGTGCCGCACAGCTTTTTGGCACGCAGCCGGTCACATCTACTATTTTACCAAAAATTGCGCCTAAAGTAAAGTATAACTTTAAATACTTTGAATTACCCGTAAGAGGGCATGCTCCGTATTCCTAACGGTGATGCTTTTAGCCACAGCCTTCAAATCGTCAATGGCATTTTCAACAGCAAAGGATATGTCCGAAGCCCCAAGAAGCGAAATATCGTTTTCATTGTCACCTATGGCAATTGTTGTGTGAATTTTGTCTGGCATCATTTGCTTCAGTTTAACCAAAGCATTGCCCTTTGTAGCCTTTGGGCTTAAAATTTCAAGAAAAATTGCGTCGCTTCTTATAAAGCTGTATTTTTCCCAATACGGGGTTTTCATAAGATGATTTCTAAGCTCATTTGTTTGCTCTGCTGCTTGGACGAACATGGCCTTTGTCCAAGGCATGGGAATTTCCCGATAGTCCGACAATGTAATATCCAAATTCTCAACACCTGCATGCCACCGTATAAATTCGTTTACTTTGTAAAAATAAATATCACTGCGGTCATAAACCTCAAACCCGGTGGTATCAAAGTTTTTCTCCACATATTCCAAAACCTCAATGGCGCCTTGGTCCAGCGATTCCACAGACAAATATTTATCGCCTTTAAGGTCATAAACCGCCGCTCCGTTATGGGTTATAATGGGGCTATTGGGCAAAAAATCATTAAAAATAGGCGCTATTGCTTTGGGTGTTCTTCCGGTTGCAACAGTAAACAGTCCGCCTTCATCCATAAAGTGCAAAATCGCCTCTTTGTTTTCTTCAGATATAACATGCTTATCATTAAGCAAGGTGCCATCCATGTCTGTGCAAATTAAGTATCCTTCGTATTTTTTCATAGCGCCCCCTTGTTTCGCAGATTTTTCATAATTATAGCATACATATCTTAAAAATGATAACGGAGATTTCTCGAGAATAAAAGAGAAAAAGCGCAAATTAAAGAGTTTTAAAACAACAGATTAAAAATTTGAAAAAAACCTCTTGACAATACCGTTATCTTGTATTACAATAGTTTAGGTTAGAAAAGCTTTGCGTAAAATTTTTTGGCATTAAAACATATTATGTTTTTAATAATTATGCAAGCTACATTACACAAGGAGGTATATAAATGAGTACTTTTATTGCAAAAGCAAATGAGCTTGAAAGGCAATGGTACATTATCGATGCCGCAGGCAAGCCACTGGGCAGGGTTGCATCTGTTGCCGCTTCGATTCTTCGTGGTAAGCACAAGCCAACCTACACCCCTAATGTTGATTGCGGGGACTATGTAATTATCATTAACAGCGATAAGGCAGTTTTGACAGGCAAGAAGCTTGACCAAAAGGTTTGGTATCGCCACAGCGGATACCCCGGTGGATTGAAGGCCACCAAATACCGCACTCTTATGGCTACACGTTCGGACAAAGCTATGGAGCTTGCTGTTTGGGGTATGCTTCCGCATAACAGCCTTGGCAGAGCCGCTATGAGAAAGGTCCGCATTTACAAAGATGATAACCACAACCATCAAGCCCAAAACCCACAGGCTTGGACTCGTGAAATTAAATAATTAGGAGAGGTGATATAAATGGCAGAGGTTTCATATTACGGTACAGGAAGACGTAAAAAATCAGTTGCACGTGTCCGCCTTGTTCCGGGCACAGGCGCTATAACAATAAATAAGCGCAACATTGACGACTTTTTTGGCCTTGACACATTAAAGCTTATTGTCCGCCAACCCCTTGAGGCTACTCAAACGCTTGGCAAATTTGATGTTATCGCAACAGTTTCAGGCGGCGGTGTTACAGGTCAGGCAGGCGCAATCCGCCATGGTATTGCCCGTGCATTACTTGAAGTTGACGAATCTTTCCGCCCCATACTTAAAGCCAAGGGCTTCTTAACACGTGACCCAAGAATGAAAGAGCGTAAAAAATACGGTCTTAAGGCCGCTCGTCGTGCTCCACAATTCTCAAAAAGATAATTTGCTTTCTTTGGCATTTGGAGTTACAGCAAAATCAAACCCACCAGCTTATCTGGTGGGTTGTTTAATTAAGGCTCTATACTAAATGTTGGGGTATAGATAGAGCTTACAAAAATATTTTTAAAAAAATGTAGAGCATATTGAAAAAATCCTGTAAAATAGAATTGACTAAAACCCAACTTCAAAGGAGAATCAA
>JAQVDK010000045.1:0-11992 GCA_028697835.1 Eubacteriales bacterium
ATGAGGGCAGTTCAGTATCAACCTTTTCTTTTAAACGAAACATAAATGACATAAACTCTAATGTTATTATTAAATCAGGCGCAGCGGGAAAAGAGGTGTCCGAGCCGGTTAAGATTGCGCAGCATAATGCTTCTTCACCCGGAAATGTTGACAATGGAAGTGTTGTACTTGTGTTCAAAACAGACAGCGGAGACTATGAAGAGTTTCCCAAGGACGAAGAAATTCCTGTATTGGATAAGAGCGAAGTGTTTTATAAAATCACACCTGATGAAGAATACACATTTAAAGAAATCCTTGTGAACAACGATAATAAGGAAAGCCGGCTGATACCACAAAATGGCAGCATTTATGTTGGTGTTTTGGATGCTTCCCGTGACCCTGTGACTGTATCTGCTACATTTGAACAGCTGCCAAAAGCAAACAAAGTAGCAAAGCCTGTTTCTTATGAAGACGGCGTGAAAACCGGCACGGAGGGCGAAAAAGTTGCTACCGCTGTAAGTGCTTTCAAGGCTAAACAAGGTGCAAATATTAAGGAATATGGCATATTGTATTCCAAAAACCCTACCGAATTAAACCAAGTCACTGCTGAAAATTACAAACAAGTTAAAGAAGTAAGGAATGAGGGATGGCAAGATGAAGATGTAATTAAGTTCCCTGCTTTATGCAAAGGCGCTGACAACAGATTTGCCGTACAAATAATAGACGACAGGGAAGAAGGAAATCTACTTACCGGTGGTTTCTATGTAAGGTCATATGTTGAATTTGGTGATGGTGAAGTTATAATAAGCAATTATGTTAAAATTTCTGACGCTCAGCAGTAATTATAATAAAGATAATATATTTTGGGAGGATAGTGTATTATGAAAGAATATGTAAAACCTGATTTAGAGGTTGTTAAAATAAGAGTTGAAGAAAACTTTGCAGATAATACCACAGATAATACCACAGTATATGATTTTCGAGGTGGCAACCCTATAGATAGTTTGGCACTGAAATTAGAAAAAATTACATTTTCCCAATGGTCCTGATTCGATTGGAAAAATACTGTGAATAATTACAAAATAGCAGACATTTGTATAAACATTCAAGGCGAGGTTGGTCCTTTTCTTAAGGAGCACCTGGCGGAATACAAAGTTGATTGTACGGATTCGATTGATATAACAATATGTAATATGAATGCAGACAGCATTCTCCTTCCAGACGGTCAGTTTTATAGAGGAAATTTCAGATGGAATTGGATACTTCCGAAAAGCGGCGGTTATGCCGCTTTTCAAAGATATCCGCTTGGACAAGATGTTGTTTCGCTTTTTGAGGCTGACAAGGACTGGAAGGATATAAGATTAAAATTAAAGCATGTTGAAAATAGGGTTGGCGCAACAGTTGATAGCCGAAGCTATGTAGCAATAGGAGAGATTTTTGCATATAGCCTGTTTAAGAGAGAGGGAATAGCCTTGCATTCTTCTGCGATTGCTTACAACAACGAAGCAATACTTTTTTCCGCACCCTCCGGCACAGGCAAATCTACACATACCGCACTATGGAAGAAATACTATAATGCGGTTATTTTTAATGATGATTTTCCTGCAATTCGCTTTATAGACGCAAGGGCATATGCTTACGGCACTCCATGGAGCGGCAAGTCCAAGATCAACTGTAATATGCGTGTACCGATAAAGGCGATTGTCTTTATCGAGAGGGCGCAAAAACCTACAATTCGCCCTATTAGCCGTGTTGAAGCCATAGGCAGGATAATGAGCGAGGTTAGAAAGCCTGTTTTTCCTGAAATGATGGAAGAATGTTTAAATATCATAGGCAGGCTTGTTGAAAACGTAGCTTTTTATGTTTTGTCCTGCGACATTTCAAAAGATGCTGTAGATTTAGTGAGGGAGACTTGTTTATGATGAAAAAACTGCTTTCTTTAATACTTTGCATTGGAATTACAATATCCATCTGCTCCGGTCTTGTCTTTGCAGATAGCTTATTTAGCGATATAAATACAGCTCATTGGGCATATGGTGCCATTGAAGCTTTGGTTAATGACGGCACCGTCGGGGGCTTTGAGGATGGAAGCTTCAGACCGGACAAAACGGTTTCAAGAGCGGAATTTGTTAAGATGATTGGGATGGGCAGCACAAGAAGGTCGAATGATTTCTCCGACGTACGAGCTGACCATTGGGGATATGAGTATATCATGACATCCGGACTTGAAGGAGATGGAAACAGCTTTATGCCTGACAAGGCTATAGAGCGTGATGATGTAATAAATTTAATATGGACAAGAAACGGCAAGGATGAAAGCTGTTTTGCACCTTCTGTGATTACTTCTCAGGGTAAAAACAAAGAAGCTGTGGCATGGGCATATGCGACAGGAATATTGAAAGGGGACGACGGCTACAACCTGCGCCTTGACGAGAGCCTTACAAGGGCGGAAGCAGCTGTTTTAATCATTCGTGCCAGGGAAGTTACCTCCGGCGACAGAAAATATAATTTTACGGATGTTATAAGACCGGAGATTTTAAAAGCAGTGTTTGAGGGTGCAAGAATATTTGAAACAGAGGTATATGAGCCCGACCGAGTTATAACAAACGGCGAAATGGCGCAAGCTGCCGTAAGGCTTGCTTCTGAAGAGTTTTCGCCCACCTATTTGAATTTTGATACCGAAACACTATTTGAACATCCTGCTGCTGAGGATATTTACATTATTGGCAAAGCCGTTTTGGGCGATGACAAAATCACCAAGGAGTTTGCACAAAGACCTGCAAATATGCAAGATACGGTTGCTGCAATGGTTTATGCAGCTATACGCCAGGCATATACTCCCGTGATACACGGCAATGTTGGAAACACCTATGCAGATGTTGGGATTACTGAAGAAAATTTGATGAATGTCTGCCTGACATTTGCATATGAAAACGGCATACATTTTTATGCTGATGGAAAACTGAATCCCGAAAAAGAAGTGACTATGGAGGATTTAGCGGCACTATTGCTACAGATTGACCATTTGACGGGAATACAGGTTTTCTTTACCGCATCTGACGCTTCGCATAAGTTCAAAGGTGTTGACTCGCGCATTAGAAAGGCACTTGCAAGTTATCCCGAAAACGCCGATAGATTTATGTTTATTGATGAGGATTTGCCAAATCAGGTATATACAGTGCCTTTTGCCGAAGCTTCAGAAAATAATTTACCGAAAAAATCCTTTGACCTGGCAAGAGAGTATAAAACCTTGTTCACATCCTTCCTGTCAGCCGTTAAGGAAAGCTGCGAAAATAAAAGCGGCGCAAAATTAAAAATTAATTTTTATCCTTCGCTTGTATGCAGCAATGACAATGGTTTTACCATGAGAGTGAAAATAGAAATTTTGGAAAACCCCAACAATGTATCCTTAGGCGAAATTTTACACAAGTTTTTTGATGTGGAAAATCAGTTGTCTGCCTCAAAAGGACAAACCTTTTTCGTGGACTTTGTAACGGGTGAGATTACGGGCGGCGTTTCTGTTTCGCAAAATTTGGCAAAGGTAAAGCAAGTTATCACAATCGATAACTAAAAGCAAGACAGAGGAGATATGATAGACCGATGAAATTATTTGTAAGGATTCTTTTAATAGTGATTATTCTTGTTCTTGTTTCGGTGGCAGCGTTGGCTGTTTGGCAAAAGGACAATATCCGCTCAATTATAAATTCTTTTAGATATAGTGACGAGGAGCTGCAAAAGAAAATAGATGAGAACAAGAAAAAAGTGGAAGAGTTGGTTGAAAGCATTACTCGGTCTAAAATTAGGGATTTTACATTGGAAGAAGAGGAGAGAATTAGAAAGGGAGAGATTACGCCTCAAGAGGCCTTGGAAAAAGTCGTCGCGGAAGGGTTGCCAAAGCAGGAGCAACCAGACGAATCCAAGGCGAATACAGCTCAAGACGGCTCTTCCTCGTTATCTTATAAAAATGATAATGCCAACAGCGTTAATGACATTATAAGCAGCCATATCACACAAATGTATCATTTAAAAGCCACTTATGTTGGAAAGCTTGGAGATTTGGAAAGGCGGGCTATCGCCGATTACAAGGCTTTAAGCGCTGGGAAAAAAGGGGGGGCTGCCGGAAAACAAGCCATTGTATCGAAATATTTGGGTGAGGCAGCAAACTTGGAAAAAGAGTGTGATGCACAAGTAAATGCAGTGCTTTCCAGTTTAAAAGCAGAGCTGAAAAAGCATAATCATGACTTAGAAATTATAGGAGTCATAAGGAAAGCATATGAAGATGAAAAGGTTTTGAAAAAATCGTATTATATTAACATGTATAAATAGCGGTTTTATTTAGGGGCATTCCGCTGGTTTGGTTTGCAAGAATTGTAAATTATTCAAATAATTTGTAAAAAATATGTTTTTGTATATTGAAAAATTAAGATACATATGATAAAATATGGTGCAACAGCGATTATAAAGCAGTGCAAAACGATTTTTTACAAAAAGGATGTTAATATGAAAAAGAACAGTAGTAAAAAATTCAAAAGCGGAATATCTCGAAAAAAAAGCCATGATACAAATGATTATGACAGCGCTTCAAGGGCAAATATTATTAACAGCAAAACCAATTTTGCAATAGCTGAAGCATATCGTATAGCAAGAACAAATATAATGTTCTCGTTAATAGATGAAGAAAAGTGCAAAAAAATTGTTATAACAAGTGCATCCCCTGGGGACGGCAAAACAATAACTTGTATTAATATGGCTTTGACTTTTGCCCAAACAGGCTTAAAGGTTTTGGTTGTGGATTGTGACTTGCGCAGACCTAAAGTTCACTCATATCTTAATGTAGAGTGTGATAAGGGCATTAGCGATGTTTTGGTCAACCTTTGTAATCTTGAGGACGTTATATTAACGCATGAAAATATAGACTTTATTCCGGCAGGTCATATCCCTCAAAATCCAGCCGAGCTTTTGGCATCTAATAAGATGGAAAAGACCATAATGGAATTATCAGAAAAGTATGATTACATATTTTTTGATACTCCGCCTATTGGATTGGTCACAGACGCTTCGGGCTTTTTAGACAAGGCTTCGGGCGTTGTAATGGTTGTAAGGCAAAACCATACAACTCACAGAGCCATTCAAGCCGCCCTTACTGCATTTGAATTTACAAATGCAAAGGTGCTGGGTTTTATTCTAAATGATTCCAAATTCAAGCATTATTCGTATAAAAAAAGAAGATACGGTTACGGTTACGGTGGCTATTATTAACCGGTTAACTAAGTATATTTTGGCGGTCTGAGTTTATGGATTACTTAAGGGGTATTATTGATTTTCATGCACATATCTTACCAAATATTGATGATGGTTCTTCAAGCGCACAGGAGTCTGTCAAAATGCTTAAGATTATGCAAAATCAAGGCGTTAGCCTGGTTTTGGCCACACCGCATTTTTATGATGCACGTACAAGCATTGAGGATTTTTTGGAAAAAAGGGACAAATCATATAAGCTTTTGACAAAGGAGATGGAAAGACAAAATGTTGGCTTTCCTAAAATCAAATTAGCAGCAGAAGTTCATTTTTCCTATGAAATAGTAGAAAACCCCAAGCTGGATTTGTTGTGTGCGGAAAATTCGCGATGCATATTGATAGAAATGCCATACAGCACTTGGTATGATTGGATGTATGAAGGAATAGAAATTATAAAGTCACGAAATTTGATTCCTGTTTTAGTGCATTTGGAAAGGTATGCTGATTTTTCCGATGGAATCAGGCAAATCGAAAAAATATTAGAGCTGGACGTTTATGTTCAAATTAATGCCGATTCGTTCATGAAAAGAAAAAGCTTAAAAGTAATTGACAAGCTGTTTAAAATGAACAAAGTCCATTTAATAGGTTCCGATGCGCATGATGCTTTAATCCGTCCTCCAAGAATTCATCGGGCAGAGAAAAAAATAATAAATAAGTATGGAAAAAAAGCATGGAGTCAAATTCAACAAAATGCCTTTGAGTTGTTAAATTTGTAGAGTTTAGAGCATAAATATTTCTTACAACTGTTTTTAATGAAAGGTTATGGTGCGATGATTAGTAAAACAAAGAATTTGTTAATTATCGGCGCTGGCTCGGCCGGTGCCATGGTTATTGACGATTTTAGAAAATCAAGTAATGGCCGCTATAATATTATCGGCGTTATAGATGATAAAAAGTCCAAGCAAGGCACAATAATCGAAGGTGTAAAGGTTTTGGGAACGCGCCATGATATCGAAAAGATTTGCAGGGAAAAATTTGTAGATGAAATTCTTGTAGCTATTCCGTCACTGTCTTATAAGGACAAAACAGAAATTCTTTTGCTATGTGCTAAAACGGGCTGTGATACAAAAATTTTGCCAAGTGTTTCGGAAATTATGGCAACCGGCAACATGAAAATAAGGGATGTTCAAATAGAAGACCTGTTAGAACGTGAGCCTGTTGTGCTTAACAACAAAAGAATTTTTTCCTGTATCGAAGGTAAAAGCGTTTTGGTTACAGGTGGTGCAGGCTCTATTGGGTCGGAGCTTTGTCGGCAAATAGCAAAATATAATCCTAAAGAAATTATTGTTTTTGACGTTTATGAAAACAGTGTTTATGAACTTCAACACGAATTTAGAAATTCGTTCCCAAGCATTATTTTAAGAGTAGAAATAGGGACAGTAAGGGACGAAACAAGGTTAGACGAGTTGTTTAGAACATATAGGCCGCAGTTGGTTTTTCACGCGGCAGCACACAAGCATGTTCCTTTAATGGAAGACAACCCTGCAGAAGCGGTTAAAAATAACGTGTTTGGTACATTGGCCACAGCAATGTATGCAGATTTTTACAATGTGGAAAAGTTTATAATGATTTCCACCGACAAGGCGGTCAACCCTACAAATGTAATGGGAGCGACAAAGCGCCTTTGCGAAATGATTATACAAACCTTGGGCAAGCACAGTAAAACCAATTTTTCAGCGGTGAGGTTTGGTAATGTATTAGGAAGCAACGGTTCGGTCATACCTCTTTTCAAAAAACAAATCAAAGAAGGCGGACCAATAACTCTTACCGATAAAGAGGTTACCCGGTATTTTATGACCGTATCCGAAGCTGCACAACTGGTTTTGGACGCTGCGTCTTATGCGAAATCCGGCGAAATATATGTTTTGGATATGGGAAAACCGGTTCGTATATATGATTTGGCTGTAAACCTTATTAGGCTGTCAGGCTTGGAGCCGTATAAGGATGTGGATATAGTTATAACCGGGCTTCGCCCCGGCGAAAAGCTGTATGAAGAGCTTCTTATGCCTGATGAGGGCCTTAAGGTTACTGCTAACAATAAAATTTATGTAGCAAGCCCTTTAAAATTAAATGAAAATAAACTTCTTATAGGTTTGACCAAGCTTTTAAAAGCATCCCAAGGCAGAGATAAAACTTTTATACTAAAGCTTTTATCCGAACTTGTGGACACTTACAAGTGCCTTTCACAATCAGTTACCAGGTATTACGAAATTCGCACAACCAACGCAAAGGGAGCTTTGCGCAAAACAGCAGATGCACATATTTAAAATGTTTTTTTGCAAGTGTTATACCATGCTAAAATTTTACAGGGGGAGTGTTAAATTTATGAGAAAGTATTTGAGCAAATTATTATGCATTGTTTTAACCTTTAACTTGATTGCAAGTGCAAGCATTTTAGTGAGTACTGCACCAGCTCAAGGCGAGTCGCTAAATATCACCTATGAAAAATTCAAGAATATGTTAAATGGTGCGGCGGATATAGCTGAGTCCATGACTTCCGCGGATAGAGTCTTTTTATACAACCTTGCAAAGGGTTATTTTGAAGAAAATGCAGGGATAGATTTTCTGATTGACGTAGTTAAGGAAGGTGCATTTGATAGTTTTGAAATCCTTAACTCAAATGAAGATTTAACCGAGTATCTTACCACATATAAATCTGAATTGATTTTTGCCTTAAGCTTTATTAGAAGCATAGAGGAAGACGAAGAGGAAAGCGTAAGAAAGGCGGCTTTTGATAAAATTACCGAAAAAAAGGCATATAGCCCGCTAAACTCTTCCCAGCTGAAAGCTTTAAACGACACCTATAAATTGTATTTTGATGAGAATTTCAGAACTACCCTTAAAGAAGTTCATGAAATAGATGCTCCTGTCCTTTTTAACCTGATAAGCTGTTTAAAAGGCATGTTCGTAGTAACGGATAAGAGCAGCGATAGGGATAAAATTGCACTTAAAAGCATAAACAGCGGCTTTGAAGATCGGCTTGAAGAAAATTTGGAAAAGCATTTTACCAGTATAAATGGCAAATCGTCAGCCTACGGTAAGGAAGTGTTGGCGGCTGTAGTTGACATTCTAAATGGTGCCACGGACAGTCAAATTGGCAATTTTAAAACACTTTTCAAAGTTTTGAACATGTACGAGAAATATTCTTCATCTCCCACACCGTCACCTTCGCCAAGCCCAAGCCGTGATGTTAGACCGGCACGTCCTCCGATATTGGTGCCCAGCAGTGAGCCTGTAGTTGTTCCGCCACCTGCTGTGGATGAACAAGCAAGAGCAGTTGTGCAGAATTTCAGTGACTTTGAACCAAGCCGCTGGTCAACGCCTTATGTTTCTGCATTGATAAACAGAAACATATTCAGAGGCTACGAGGACAATAACTTTAGGCCGCAGCAAGGCATTACAAGAGAGGAATTGGCAGTGGTGCTGGTAAGGGCTTTAGGTCTTGAATCAAGGCTTGAAAATCTTGAGGACCCAGCTTTTGCCGATATGGACGATTTTGGCGATTGGTCTAAAAAGGCAATTGCCTTGCTAACCCAAATGCAAATATTAAGGGGCTATGAGGATGGCACCTTTAAGCCTAAAAATGTAATATCCAGGCAAGAGCTTGCAGTAATACTTGCCCGTGCATTGAGCAAGGAAGCCGGGGATGTGTCCGTTGACTTTGCGGATAAAGGAAGTATTGCATCCTGGGCAGAGAATGAAATTAAAAAAGTGTATGCTTTGGGCATCATAAGGGGCTATGAGGACAAAACCTTCCAGCCCGGCAGCAGCGTTACAAGAGAAGAAGTTGCAGCCATGCTGTATAACTTTATGTTTACAGAAAATCTTTTGTAAAAGGATAAAACATTATGATAAAACGTTTTGTTTCAGTGGGCTTAATATCAGCTCTGCTTTTCACGGGCATGGCGCCCGTGAAAGCGGAGGATAATCTTGTTCAGGCTATAATAAATAAATTGCTTACATATTCTTCCGAAGACCGTGAAAACATGATTCTTCTTGCACAGGGGCTGGTTGTCACCGATAGTGCGGTAGATGCAATAGCCCAGCAGGTTGAAAATTACACGGAAGGCGAAGACGGAATATTTTTTGAATATATTTCTCCTTTTTTCAAATATGCAGATAAGAAAACAGTTGCCTTAGCAATAAAAAGTATAAAAATTATAAAACCTAATATAAGGAACAAATATATACAAGCCTTTAGAAACCGCAATTCTTTACAGCTATCCGATGCTTCCGGCAAGCATTTGCAGTATTTCATACAAAAAGCATGGGACAAGTATAGCGGGCTGGAAAGGCTGATGACAGAAGATAAAGCTACTGTCGGCGTTGTTGGATATATGTTGCAGATTTTTTCAGACATTAATGATGGTAAGGCAATTTTAACAGATTCTCCGAAAAACGATTTTGATTTTAGCGTAAATACAATCTCAAGGGATTTAAAGCAAAGCATAAATGCCGTGCTTGCCGATATAGGTTTGGGAAGTGTTGATGAATTTATCGGTGAGTATATAGAAATGCTAAATTTCAAGCTGTCTCTTGAGGAAAAGCAAATGGTCAAAGCTTTAGGGCAAGAGATTGGATTTTACACTCCCTTGAAAAGTGTTATATCTGATGGCTTTTCTTCTGCCCCCGTTTACAAAGATGACGGCGAAAATCAAGAAATAACAGTAAGCAAGCTGGAAGATAAGATAGATGTGTTTGAAATTGCTTTGTATAAAAACGGAATTAAGCAGGACTACGCAGATTTTGAAAAAAGCTATCTTGTGAAAATTCCTGTGGAAGATGCTTCCTCCATGGTGTACAAACTCTCTGATGAGGATTTGGAGCCAATAAAGTATAATGTGTATAGTGACAACATGATTTATATGCTTGCGGATTCCGCAGGCCTTTACGCTGTTAAGGCGCAGGAGGATTATTTTACCGATTCCGACACTTGGGGCAAGATGTATATCGAAAGCCTGTATAGGCGCGGGATTATCAGCGGCAAGGGTGAAGGCATATTTTCACCGGATGACAATATAACAAGGGAAGAGTTTGTAAAGCTTGTGGTAGAGCTTTTTGGTTTTGCTGACACCAGTACATATTATACAAACTTCTCCGATGTTGACAAGGAGCAGTGGTATTATCCTTATATTGCCATCGCGTTTAAACACAATATCATAAATGGCATTGGGGAAAACCGTTTTGGTGTTGGAGAAAATATATCAAGACAAGACATTTGCAAGATAATAGATAACATAACTAAAGCAATAAATATAAACGCTAAACCCGTTGGAGAAGATGCGGTGTTTATAGATAGCGGTGAAATAGATGATTATGCCTTGTCAAGTGTAAACGATATGTATAAATACGGAATAATATCCGGCTCGAGTGATGGACGTTTTTATCCTAAAAACTATGCTACGAGGCAAGAAGCAGCCAAAATAATATACCACGTTTTGGAGCTATACATTAAAAGCTATTAATGTTGTTTTGATATTTGATTTTCACTTGCGTTGCATACTACAAGCATAGCCTTCAGTATGCAAGGAGGCTTTTTTGATATGAAATACATAAAAGGGTTACTTTGGCTGCTTGTGTTTTTGGTTATGGCTGTTATATACAATTTTTCGGCACAACCCGCATCGGCTTCAGATAAAGCAAGCAAGAACATTACTAAAAAAATTGTTAATATATTGCCCCAAACAAAAAAATTGCCGGAGGACAAAAAACAGGAAAAAATTAAAAATATGGATGGCACTTTGCGCAAGTTTGCCCATTTCATATTGTTTTTCATACTTGGTATTGTGGTGTTTTTAGCATTGCTTGTAAATTTGAACTTTAGCAGTATATGGCGTTTGTGGGCTGTATGTCTTGTGATTTGTATTCTTTATGCCGCTTTTGACGAGGCTCATCAGTTGTTTGTTGACGGGAGGAGCGCCGAGGTAAGGGATATAGCAATTGATTTTACAGGCTCTTTTACTGGCAGTGGCTTGATAATGTTAATATTAAAAAAATAAACTTTATTATGGTTTAGTTAGGTTGGTGGCAAAGTTTTGAAATCTGAAATTAATATCATGGAATTGGTTGGAATAATTGCAAAAAGGTGGTGGCTGGTAGCGATACTTGTAATTGTTTTCGGTGTAAGCGCTTTTTGCATAAGCGAGTTTGTTATGATACCGGTATATACATCGCGTGGAATGATTTATGTCAATAACACCGATGCAAGTAATCTTATAATCGCTCAAAACGGTATTGTCAGTTATAGTGATTTGGTGGCGTCGGAAACGCTTGCTAAAAGATATATCGAGCTTTTGAAAAGCGATAATTTCATGTCGGATATCAGCCGGAAAACCGGCTTGTATTTACCTTCGGCACAGATGCGTTCGCTAATTAGCATCAGCTCAAGAAACGAAACTGAAATTTTAGAAATAAAAGCCGTATATCCGGACCCCGTAGTTGCGGCAAACATAGTACAGAATGTGTTGGAACATTCAAAAAACTGGCTTGAAGATATCTTCAAAGGCGGCTCTGTAGAAATTATTGACAATGCACAAATGCCCCTTGAACCTTCAGGTCCTAACGTCAAAAAGAATGTGGCAATAGGTGTTGTTTTAGGCATTATGTTTGGATGTATGTTAGCTTTTTTACTTGAAATACTTGATAATTCGGTAAAGGACCAAGCAGAGTTAACCGAGCGCTACAGCTACCCTGTACTTGGAATGATACCCACCAT
>JAQVDK010000045.1:12092-14786 GCA_028697835.1 Eubacteriales bacterium
CTTGGAATGATACCCACCATTAACCCTTCTAAGCCTTCTCCGGGCTATAGCGTGAGTGTGGATGGTGCTAATAGTTAAAAAGTCGTATCTGGCTTGCTAAACGATTTAATCGCTTGGCAAGCCAATATAATTTTAAGTATAATTATTATGTTTGGAAGAGTTGGCAGGAGGCTTTGTTTAATGGTTTTGCAATCCTTTGGGAAGATAAATCTTGCTTTAGACGTCCTTGGCAAAAGGACAGACGGTTATCATGATGTAAGGCTTATTATGCAGACGGTTTCTTTATGCGACAGGGTGGAAGTTGAGATTGGCAGCGAGTTATCTTTGAAGTCCAATTTGCCGTTTATACCAACGGATAACAGAAATATTGCATATCGGGCGGCAGAGGAGTTTTTTGCCTATACAAAAATTAAAGGCGGAGCCAAAATATACCTGGACAAAAAAATACCTGTCGGGGCCGGCCTTGGAGGAGGAAGCTCCAACGGTGCGGCTGTTATTTGTGCTTTGAACAGTCTTTACAAGACAAATCTTTCCAAGTCGGAAATGGAAAAACTGGCAGCAAAAACGGGAGCGGACACAGCTTTTTTTATCACCGGCGGGACCTGCCTTGCAGAAGGCTTGGGCGAGGTTATAACGCCTATACCGTCAAAGCTTTCGGGTTATGTCCTGATACTTAAGCCCAGATTTTCCGTAAGCACAAAATGGGTATATGAAAATTTGGCGCTTGACAGCGGCATTTTGCGCCCTGATATAGATAAAATAATTTGGCAGCTTAAAACAGGCGATATTCCTTCCTTGGCACAAAACATGGCAAATGTTTTGGAGTCTGTTACAGAAAAAAGATATCCTCAAATTAAAGCTATAAAGGAAATAATGATGAAAAACGGCGCACTGGGAGCCATGATGAGCGGCAGCGGCTCGGCTGTTTTCGGGATTTTTGACGATGAAAAAGCCGCAAGAAATTGCACTGAAAAAATAGACGTCCCTTATGATTTGTCGGATGTTTTTACATTCGTTTAGCTTCGCATAAAAGCACGGTCTTTAGCGGTGTGATTTTGACTTGGTTACCTTCCCAAGCTGCCTTCTATCGTAGCCCTAAAGGTTTGGTTTAATAAAGGATATAATTAACATAATCTTGATTGTCGGAGGAGGTGCGTGTTTGCGCCTGATTATAAAAAACTCAAGAGCGCTATCGGTTGTTGCATTTTCCTTTTCATTTGCATATCTGCTGTCCTTCCTTTTTGAAGGGCAGGTACTTTACGGTTTACTGGAGCATTTTAACATCCCGACAAATGCTTATATTTTAAGTGGCATCATCTCACATCTTGCCGGGCTTTTCACCTGCGGCTTTTTCCTGCATACAAAAAAGGCGGCAAAGGGTGTATTGTGCGGGGGACTGCTTGTAAGCTTTTTTGTCACAATACCATTTTATTTCGTGCCCACGGTATTGTGGTTTGCGGGTCTGATTTTTGTGGGATATATTTCTGGCTGTGCGGTTGCGGCATGGGGGTATTTTCTAAAAGCGTTTACACCTACAAACCAGCGCATCAAAACCTGTGCGGATGTTTTGATTTACTCCAATCTGCTTATGATTGCCGTAAATATGACCGCCATACATCTATCTCCTTTTTGGGGGCTTGTGGGCGCACAATTTTGTCTTGTAATAGGCATAATATTTTCTTTGATGTTACCTGATAATGTATCAAGAAATACAGATTGTATGCAAAAAGAGAAAACAAAAAACGTTCAATGCAGCGGTATAAAAAACCCCTTGCTTTTGCTTTGTCTGTTTGTTTTTGTAATTACCATTAATTCCGGTCTGATGTATCAGGTATTTAACCCGGCTTTTGCCCATCTTACAGACTTAGTAAGCTGGTATTGGGCTGTGCCGTATATTGCCGCTCTTGCCGTAATAAGAAATTTTCCTCAGGGAGCAAACAGGTCTAAAATTCTATATGTGGGAATGGCCATGATTATGATTTCGTTTATTAGCTTTATGCTGCTTGGGCGCAACGGATATGACTATCTTGTTGTAGATACCCTGATGCTTGGCGCCTGCGGCATTTTTGATTTGTTTTGGTGGAGTATCTTAGGTGAAATGCTCGAATATACCGAAAATTCTGCCCTTGTGTTTGGCGTTGGGCTTTCGTCTAATGTGGCGGGTGTTTTATTCGGGGGAATGATAGGAATGGCAGTAACCTCCATTGGACTTAATGATGCACAAGTGGCTGTTATTGCCCTTACAGTGGTGTGTGTTACACTGGTGATGTTGCCGCCGCTGAACCGACAGCTTAGCCTGCTGCTGAAAAGTCATGCCTATCTTGCAACCTATGACCGTATGGCTAAGGTGCATGAAAGCCCGCCTGTAAATCAGATACAAACTCTTGACCCGCTAACACTTCGGGAACAGGATGTATTAAAGCTTCTTCTTTTAGGTAAGCCGAACCGTGAAATTGCTAAAGTGTTATCTATCAGTGAGAACACTGTAAAAACACATGTACGAAATATTTTTTCAAAATATGATGTGCAAAGCCGTGCAGAACTTATTAGTCTCCTCCTAAAAAACCAATTCGACGCATGAGTGAAAATCAGCACAGATACCTGAAAAGCTTAGCTCTTCATACTTTAGCATGAGGGGATTTTTTTGTAATTTCATACTTTTGTAGGATGACTTTACCCACACACTTGCACAAT